>DATJKM010000186.1:0-7801 GCA_035491515.1 Candidatus Udaeobacter sp.
GAAACGGGACAATCGGGCGATGGCGGCAATTCAGCGACGCCAACAGCAACACCAACGGCGACGCCGACAGCGACGCCAACAGCAACACCAACGGCGACGCCGACAGCGACGCCAACAGCAACGCCAACGGCAACGCCGACAGCAACGCCGACGCCGACAGCGACACCAACAGCGACACCAACGGCGACGCCGACAGCAACGCCAACGCCAACGGCGACACCGACGCCAACACCAACGGCAACACCGACACCAACGGCGACGCCAACACCGACAGCAACGCCTATTCCGAAGCCACCTGAATTAGATGTCACTGCCTTTTACGGCAATCTTAGCTCATACCTAATAAATGATAAAAATTTTGTTTTGCCGTTTACGACAACACTTGCTTACAATGGCGTAAATACGGCGTTCCCTGCCGATGGCTCGCAGGTCGTTAAATTTGAGGTGTATCAGGAAGCCACGGGCGCATTCGTTGAAAACAAGAGTATGGTTGAGACGGTTAAACGTGATATTCACCATTCCAACCGGTTAGTTGTTACATTATCGCAGGCCGTTCCGTATGGCTCTAAAATCCGGTTAACGGTTCGAGCGGACAAATTGAAAAATGCGGAAACAAACGATATTCAAACCGAGGACCAGGTAACGTCAAGCGAGCGTGCAGGCCAAGGATTTACGTTTAAGTTTGACCAGGAAACGATACCGCTTGAGTTTATACATGAAGCCGATGCGGCGGACAGCTACCAGAATCTATCATTTTCCACGCTTGGCTATCATATTCCGCTAGTTCCAGAAATGGATAACTCGCCTGACATTGCGATAACCAAAGTGTGTCCCGGCGATGGGAACGAAGGAGAGAAAACGCAAGCAGGAAGCGAAGAAGCATCAGAATGCCATCCAACAAACGTTATCCATAATGTGAATGGGATTTTATCATTAAACATGACAGAAAATAATAGAGCGGAAGTCAGCCTGAATACAGCCTATTTTAAAAGGCTTGAACCAGCTTGGTACCAAGTGCGCGTTAACTTTAAAGATGATAACGGCCTCGAGATTGATGGTCATGTAGACATTCAAATAAACGTAAGGCAGTTTAATCCTCCTGTCGCGCTGAGTTCCCAGGCGCATATGACGGATGATCATACCTTAATACTGCCATTTAGCACGAATCTGATGCTGTCTTCACTTCCGTCCAATCTGGTAGATTTTATAGCTATCAGTGTCTATAACACTCGAACTGAAGTTCCAGTTTTGACGACAGATCCTAGCGGCGACATGGCTTATCCGCCGATTTACGATGTTGATATTTTGAATGCAGCCATTGATGACAATGATGAGACGCAGCTCATTGTTACATTGGCGAAAGCTGTTGATTACTTCTCGCTAGTATACGTACATGTAAAACCAAATCTGTTGCTCAATGCAGATAACAATGACAGGCAAGCATCATCGCAATTTTTTAATTACATGTATCGGTCTGAGCTGTCAAAGAGCGCTGTTAAATTCATTCATAAGTCACCCGTATCGGAAGACGTGGAAATTATGATGAATAGCCGCGGGAATGAAATAGGAGATTTATTTCTGCTTCAGGCTTGTTATACGGGCGATAACTCTTGCAGCGGGTATGAATCCCCTCCTGATTTAGAGAATGGATATGAGATCACCAAGGCTGGAAATGTAATGAAGCTGACGCTCAAAGGAGCTTATTTTAGTAATGAAGATGCAGCGTTAACGCCGTATTGGCTCTTTATTCCAATCATGAAAGACGAAGAACAGATAGATGTGCTTTACATAGAAATCACGGTCTATTCACCACTCCAATGATCAAACAGCGAAAGGGGCAATCAAGTGAAAAGCAGATTTCGATTGCTGGCGGCAGGCGCAGCGCTTGCAGCGGCGCTTACTGCGGCTAACTTAACGGTATACGCGGCAGCGGAAGGGTCATCTGAAATGACGGCGGAAGACAGCCCTGCGGTAATGGTGAAAGTGTTCGACAAAGTCAATCAGCCATGGGGGCTGGCTGCTTCGCCGGATGGCGGCATCGTTGTCGTCGGCACGGAAAGCAACCAAATTAGCAAGTGGCAAAACGGGCGGCTCACGCCCGTAACGACTCAGACTAAACCGGGTTATTTTGATGGTACGACCGCGACCTCAAGCTTTTATCACCCGACTTATTCGGTCGTGAACAGCAAGGGTGTTATTTATGTCAGCGATACGGATAATCATGTTGTGCGCAGAATCGTTAATGAGCGGGTGTACACGGCTGCCGGAAACGGCATTGCGGGCAATAAAAACGGTAAATTCGGAGAGGCGCAGTTTAACACACCGACTGGTCTCGCGCTGGATGCCGATGACAACGTCTATGTTGCCGATTCGTTAAACCATGTTATCCGCAAAATTACGCCGGAGGGTGTTACATCTACGTTCGCCGGAGCGGCTGGCGAAACGGGCGGTTACAAGGATGGCAGCGCAGCTGAAGCTCTTTTTAACGAACCGATGGGACTTGCGTTCGATGAGAAGGGCGGCTTGTATGTTGCGGACAGCGGCAATCATTTAATTCGTTATATTCATGAGGGCAAGGTGACTACAATTGCCGGCAAGCCGACAGCCGCCGATGCGCTTACCGGATATATGACAGGCGGCTACGCAAACGGTTCGGGAGGCGATGCGCGGTTTAACCGGCCCCGCGGGCTTGCTTATGCCGATGGCGTATTATTTATTGCTGACAGCCTGAACAACCGGATTCGCGCTTTACAAGCTAATGGGAAAGTAATTGCGATTGCGGGCCAGAGCGCACCGGGCGATACGGTTGGAGCGGTGGATGTCGCACAATTTAGTCAGCCGTCCTCCTTGCTCTATACGGCGGGTAAGCTGTACGTTGCGGATACGATGAACAACAGCGTGAAGATGCTTGAGGTTGATCCGAAGGCGCTTAAGCCGATTAGCACAAAGGAGGAGTTAATTGCCGGTACGGAGCTGCTGCCAGCGGGCAAGGATGTTCAAGTTTGGCTGGAAGGCAAGCAGGTGAAGTTTGCTGCTGCGCAGAAACCTTATAAAAGCGGAGACAGAACGTATCTTCCTGTCAGAGCTTTGTTTGAAGCGTGGGGGGCGGAAATCAAGTGGAATGCTGCCAAGAAGGAGGTGCGCTTAGCCAAGAAGGGCTGGAAGCTTACGCTCAAAGCTAATGCAAAGCGTACGGTCGTTCTGAACAAAGGTGTCATGTACGTGGAGGCCGTTTATTTAGAGGACGCGGCATCATTCTTAATAGCGAACGACGATGAGTTCAATGCTATTATTATAAGCAGCGGGCCATAACAAACCCAGCAATTTATTCTTGGAACGGAGGCTGTAAAATGACTTCAGGAAGCCATTTGCAAAATAACGTAGACCGTTTCTCCGGATTCGAAAATGATTATGATCAGTATCGGCCGAAAGCTCCGACTGCGGTTGTCGATATTTTGACCGGCTACTTGGGCAGGACGCCAAGCGTTGTGGCTGATGTCGGCTGCGGCACCGGCTTGTCCACCTTTGTCTGGAATAAGCATGCCCAGCGGATCATTGGCATTGAGCCAAACGACGATATGAGAAGCAAGGCGCTGGCCCGTTTGTCTGAGCTGACGGATGCAGGGCATATTTCTTTTGTCAAAGGCTACTCAGACAAGCTAGCCCTGGATGCGGAGAGCGTGGATGTTGTGACTTGCTCACAATCCTTTCATTGGATGGAGCCTGTCAGCACGCTGCGTGAATTTGCCCGCGTTCTGCAACCGGAAGGGCTATTCGCGGCGTATGATTGCGACTGGCCGCCAACACTGCATTGGAACGTTGAGATGGAGTACAAGCAGCTTATCGACCGGTCCGAGGCGATCATTGCCAAGTATATTGCCGAGAAAAACAGGGCAAGCAAACGGGATAAGGAACAGCATCTAACCCGAATTAGAGAAAGCGGCCTATTTCGTTTCTCGAAAGAAATCGTGTTTCATAATATGGAGTCATGCGATGCAGAGCGCTATATCGGTTTGGCACTCAGCCAAGGCGGCGTTCAGGCTGTGTTCAAGCTTGGCTCGTCGGAGCTGGACAAGCCGCTTCAATCGTTCCGCAGCAGCGTGGAGCACTATTTTGCGGGAAGAACGCTGAATGTGATGTTCAGCTACCGGATGAGGCTGGGCGTGAAGTAATAAGGGAGCTCAAGACGGATTAAAGAAGCAGGCAGCCAGCGCTAATTAGGCAAAGGCTGCTTGTTTTTTGTTCTTTTAAAAATGGCAGCTAGAAACAAGCGGGGACGATTATATGAAAGAATCCGAATATGGTAAGCGGAATTGGCTCTTATGAAATGGGTTTCATAAATTTCCATCATCTGTTATCATGGAGTCAAGAAACAACGTCAAGGGTGGATCATGATGAAAAACATAACGATTTACGATATCGCGAAAGAAGCGGACGTTTCGGTATCGACGGTTTCACGGGTCTTAAACAGTACGGCGCCCGTCAAAGCGAGTACGAAAGAAACTATAATGAGAATTATTGAAAAATATAAATTTCAACCGAATGCTATGGCTAGAGGCTTAATCAAAAAGGAATCCGGCACAATCGCTATGATTGTGCCGGATATTACGAATCCATTCTTCCCGGAAGTGTTCTGGGGATCGGAGAATGAGGCGAGAGAGAAAGGTTACACCTTTTTCTTATGCAATACGGCGGGCGAATACAGCAGAGAATCGGAGTATTTGTCGATTTTTCGTGAAAAAAGAGTAGAAGGCATTATCTTTGTTGGAGGCCGCATCAATTTGGCGAACTGCCAGCCTGAATTAGTGCAAGAAGTAATGGAAGTGGCTGAAGGTACTCCAATTGTCCTCGTTAACGGAAATCTCGCCAAAAGCGGTTTACACCGTATTTATACCGATGAAGCAGCCGGGGCCGCTATGTCGACGCAGCATTTAATTGACCTGGGCCATAAGGATATTGCGTTTATTGGCGGTTTGGACTTTATGACGACTACCAATCAGAAGGTGAAGGCGGTTAAAAAGAAGCTGGAAGAACATCAATTAAGTTTGCGCAAAGAATGGCTTCAATATGGCGAGTTCTCGATAAAAGCAGGACGCGAACTCATGAACAAGCTTTTGGATGGAGAGGAAAGGCCTACGGCTGTGATCTGCGTGAATGATTTCACGGCCATCGGTGCAATGAAAGCAGCAACGGAACGCGGTCTGCGGATCCCGGATGATATTTCAATTGTCGGTTTTGATGATTCGCCGTTGTCCACTGCCGTTATTCCCGAGCTGACCACAGTGACACAGAATACTTATGAGCTGGGCAGGCTTGCGGTCGAAAGAATTTATCAGATCATTAATGGAATACCGGCGAAAAGAAATACAGTCCTGCAGCCTGAACTTATTGTTCGGCAGAGTACTGGGAAAGCGCCACAAAAAAATGAATATTGACTGTTTATGGAATGTGGGAATATAATTAATTTCAGATTAATGAAACCCCTTTCACTAAAGGGAGAAGTTCAAAAAAAGCGCCCGCAAACAGCGGGTATTATTTTTGAAATTACTGAAACCCATTTCATGAAATGGGTTTCATAGAAGGAGGTGAGGATAACCGAAGTCAGAAGGTAACTTCGCATCGGAACTAAATTTGTGGAAGAAACAAGACATCCGGAATTTCAGTTGGCGTGATTTACACGGTGTAATGAATCCTTGATCTTAGAAGGAGAGATGTTAATAATTGCTAAGTTCGCCATGGGTAACTACAGTAAATTCGTTTATCATACAAATTTCGGTCCATACCATTTAAGTAAGGGGGCAGTTATTAGCATATGAAATCATTGAAGAAATTTACAGCTACATTTCTCACTTGCACATTATGTTTGGGTCTATTCGGAAGTGCTGTGAGCGCCGAACCAGCTATTGAAGAGAATAAACAGATCGATGCATTGGTTACCATCGATGCCTCAGTTAAGTATCAGAAGATCGACAACTTCGGCGCATCCGACGCATGGTCAATGGAGCAGCTCGGAACAAACTGGACGGATGAGAATAAAGCACGCGTTGCCGACCTGCTCTTCTCAAGAGATAAGGGTATAGGCTTGTCCAGCTGGCGCTTCAACATTGGAGCGGGCTCGACGGAGACAGATGAAGCGATTATAACGAATCCGTGGCGGCGCGCAGAAGCGTTTAAATCATCGGCAGACAGTGATTATGATTGGAGCAAGCAAGCGGGACAACAATGGTTTCTTGAGGCAGCTAAGGACCGGGGTGTCGATACACTGATTGCCTTCGTCAATAGTCCGCCTGTCTGGATGACAAAGAACGGTCACGCACAGCCGGACTCCACTGTCGGTTCCACCAACTTAAAAGACGGATACGAAGACGATTTTGCTGCTTATATGACTGATGTGCTGGAGCATTTTAAATCAAAAGGCTTTGAATTCGACTATATAAGCCCGATTAATGAGCCTACTTGGGATTGGAATAAAGCCGGGCAGGAAGCCAATCGGTATAATAACGACGACATGAAACGTGTCATACTCGAGCTTTACCGGCAGCTTAAGGAAAGAGGCGTATCCGCTCAAATCAGCTCGCCTGATGGAGTGGAAATCACTGCTTTGCTTGATGATGAAGTCTATAAGAGCTTCGCGAACAAAGATCAATATTCAGGCGGCGCCAATAGCCTTGGAGTTGGCAAGTATCGCGAATATATTAAGGATCTGCTTGGCGACCCGGAACTAAAGGAAGCGATCGGGAATAAAATTGCCTCCCATTCGTATTGGTCTGATTATAGTAACCCGGGAGACGACCGTCTCGGTAAATTGAGAGACCTTCTGACTGAGAATCTGAAGAAATATGATTCTTCCGCTAAATATTGGATGTCTGAATATTGCATTCTCGGTTCCTATGGTCCTGGACGCGATCTAGGCATCGACCCCGCTCTTTATGTTGCCCGTACCATTCATTTCGATCTGACACGTGCGAATGCGGCGGCGTGGCAGTGGTGGACAGCAGTTTCCACTGAAGATTATAAGGATGGTTTGATTTACACGGATTTTAAAACAGCGGGGGACGAGCAGAACATCCTCGCCTCGAAGATATTGTGGGGATTAGGCAATTACAGCAAATTCATACGTCCAGGCGCAGATCGTATCGCACTTACTGGATTGGATGAAGAAGCACGGAGCGGATTGCTGGGTTCTGCCTACAAGGATGATAATGAAAAGACGGTAACAGCTGTATTCGTAAATGACAGTGAGGAAGATAAACGAATCAAGTTATCCGCTGCGGGACTGGATAAGAACGACGCGGTATTCATGCTGAAGCCTTATATTACCTCGGCCGATAAGGATTTGGCAAAAGGCCGGAATGTGCCTGTCCAGGCGGATGGTACGTTCGAAACGGTTATTCCGGCTCGTTCAGTTGTGACGTTATATGGAGATCTGGTGAAGGCGAACAATAAGCCGGATGCCCCGGAAAACGTTCAAGTAAAACCAACGAATAAAGGGCTGGAAATACAATTTACAGCTCCAAAAGGCGCGTATGAATATGAAGTGACTTATGGGGAGAAAAAAGGCAATCGGGAGCGCAAGCTGACGGTGACAGCTGATGATGTCATCACTCTTCAGAATCTAGAAAATGGTACTGAGTACTATGTTACCGTTCGAGGAGGCAATAAGAATGGTTTTGGACCTCCGTCCAAGCGGGCCTACGGAGTACCGGAACTCCAGGCCCCGAACGGTGTAACGGCAATTAGTACGGATGGAGGTTTTACGGTCAAGTATGACGCTGCAACTGGTGTTCCTGCGTATCAAGTT
>DATJKM010000187.1:0-33964 GCA_035491515.1 Candidatus Udaeobacter sp.
AGAAGGAAGGCCCTGTCGTTGCGGAAGCTCAGGCTGTCTTGGAAGGTATGTCTCCGCAATAGGAATGGTAAGAACCTTTACCGAACAGCTTGATTTAGGCAATGCGAGCATCGTCCGGAGTTGGGTTGGTGAAGAGCAGCAGGACATAACGGCCAAAATGATTTCAGATGCTTACGACCAAGGCGATGCCTTAGCAATTAAGGTTATGCATGAAACAGGAAGGCTGCTTGGTTATGGCCTCTCCAATGTGATTAACCTGCTAAATCCGGAACTTGTTATAATCGGCGGGGGGATGTCAGCTGCGGGGGATCGCTTACTAAAAACCGTACGTGATACTGTTAATAGTCATAGTCTGAAACTATCCTCTCAAGTTTGTAAAGTGGTGCAAGCGGCATTAGGCGGTAAAGCAGGAATGGTCGGTGCAGCTGCTTACGCAAACAAAAGACTTTCATCTTAGAACTTATGTCCTTTTTAGCGTAGAAGCCTGAAACACGTCTGCAACAGTGCCGAAAATAAGAAGAAGCTAAGCCGTTTGGCTTAGCCTCTTCCTCCACGAAACTATTGCGCATGAGCACGTGCCTCTTCAGCATTCGTAACCCGATTGCGGCTCCATTCAATGAGTATCCGGTCGATGTACCGCAAGCTAAGTTTACCCGCGAATACAGCTTCCTTAAGCGCGAAACGAATGATTTCTTCCGTATATCGGTCATGGTCCAGCCAGCCCGAAATGGTCTCGCATTCTATTGGAGAGAGCAAGCGTCCAAACTCTTGCTCAAATACGCTGAACAAATCCGACGATGACGCCGCCTGCAGTTTAGCAGGCTGACGCTCAGCTCTCCTCGTCTCCCGCTTCTGGTCTGAGGTGAGCGCAGCAGCCTTGAGCAGCCATCCGGTCCAGTTGTACCGCTCAGCCTGCATGCCTGTATCTCTGTCCACATACTCATCTATCGTTAAGAAATCATCCTTCATCATCCGCCCCAAAGTCTGGCCAATCTCCCGTACCGTCAATCCCATCCGCTCAGCAAGCTCCTCCGGCGTCGGAAAATCATTTTTATCCGCTTCCATATAAACCATGATTTGCAGCAGCAGCATCGCTTCTGTATCAGACAAACCTAGCTCGCGGTAAGTGCGCAGCAGCATTGCCGATACGTAAACGCCGCCCTCCTGCAGTGCAGCGGCCATTCCATGCGAATACGCCTTCCAAATCTCGTTGTTCACTGCCAGCTGCCTCCTATACTAAGCCTTTATACCGTTTTGGCTTGCTTAACTAGGTTATACGTATCTCTAGCTATCAGCAGCTCCTCATTTGTTGGAACAACGAGCACTTTGACACGAGAGCTATCCGTTGTAATTTCACGTGCATCTTTGCGGCGCTCAGCGTTGCGCTCTTCATCCAGGTCAATGCCGAGGAATGAAATTCCTTCGCAGATCGCTTTGCGCAAAGCGACTGAATTTTCGCCGACCCCTGCCGTAAACACAATCGTATCTACGCCGTTCATCGCCGCAGCGTATGCGCCGATATATTTTTTCACCCGGTAAGCGTACATGTCAAAAGCAAGCTTTGCGTTTTTGTCGCCATCGAGCATCGCCTCGGTAACTTCGCGCATGTCGCTGCTTATCCCAGAAATAGCCAACATCCCGCTATGTTTGTTAAGCATAGAGTTAACTTCGTTTAATGTCAATTCCTCTTTATTCATGACAAACGGCACGATGGCCGGATCGATATCGCCGCTTCTCGTACCCATCATGAGCCCTTCTAAAGGCGTCATTCCCATGCTTGTATCAAATGATTTTCCGTTTAAAATCGCTGCGCAGCTTGCGCCGTTGCCAATATGGCAAGTGATCATTTTGATCGATTCCAGCGGCTTTTTCAAATATTCCGCTGCCTGGGCGCTTACATAAGAATGAGAGGTTCCGTGAAAGCCGTATCTGCGAATTTTGTGACGGCGATACAGAACCGTCGGAATGGGATATAAATAAGAAGTATTAGGCATCGTCTGATGAAACGCTGTATCGAATACAACAGCTTGCGGCACATCGGGCAAATTCGACTCTACCGCGGAAATCCCCATCATATGAGCAGGATTATGCAGAGGAGCCAGGTCGAACAGTCTGCGGATTTCGAGCTTAACCTCCTGGGTTACGAGCACTGAGCTGCTGAATACTTCCCCGCCGTGAACGACGCGATGGCCGACCGCTTCAATTTCATTCAAATGGCTGATTGCGCCGTATTCCGGATGAGTAAGCATATCCACTACCCGCTTTACCGCGGTAACATGATCCAATATTTCACTAACATTGCGAACCTCGGGCTTGTCGACTGGTTCATGCGTGACAATAGAGGAATCCATCCCGATGCGCTCCACACGGCCGCTGGCAAGCACCGATTCGTCCCTCATGTCGTAAAGCTGATATTTTAACGAAGAGCTTCCTGCATTGATGACTAGTACTTTCATTAGATCCGATCCCCATCCTTATCGTATTTGAAGAAGCCGACGCCTGACTTGGCGCCTAGATGCCCGGCACGCACCATTTTTTTCAGCACGATGGAAGGACGATACTTAAGTTCGCCATATTCGCGGAACATCCGGTCAAGAGCTGCCAAAACAGAATCAAGACCGAAACGGTCGCACATTTCGAAAGGTCCGTGCTGGAATGAATAGCCGATGCGCATTGCATTATCGATGTCCTCGGCAGAAGCTACGCCCTCCTCCAGCACATGCAGCGCCTCATTAATGAACAAGCAGATAAGCCGCGTCGTTACGAATCCGGGAGATTCAAACACCATAACGCCTTTTTTGTTAATAATCTCTTCTACAAAATGTTTTGTACGCACGAATGTTTCCTCGGACGTCTTCAGCCCGCGAACAATTTCAACCAAATCGATTTTGAACACCGGGTAAATAAAATGCATGCCAATCACACGCTCTGGGTGTTTCGTTACGCTGGCAAGCTCCGTTAAGCTCAAAGTTGACGTGTTGCTTGCGAGAATGACTTCCGGTCCGCAAATGTTATCGATTTCCTCGAAAACAGCCTTTTTTAGCTCCAAGTCCTCCGTAATCGTTTCAATGACAAGCTCGCAGCCTGCCAGCTTCTCATAGCTGGTCGTCGGCTCGATTCTATTCATAATCAGCTTCTTCTCCGATTTCGTGAGCGCCCACTTCTCAATTTGTTTATCCAAACTAACCTCAATCATTTGTTTACCGTATGCAAGACGCTCGTCCGAACGCTCGATGATAATAACATCCAATCCTTTGGAGGCGAGCATTTCAGCAATTCCCTGCCCCATCGTTCCTACTCCAACCACGCCAACTGTTTTTATGTGCAATGTATGTAGCTCCTTTAGTATGGTGAGTTTGCTTCTTATAACCAATTGAGAAGCATTCTCTGCAAATATCGTTCAGTCTTATTATAACTATTTTCATAAAAAAGAGAAGGCGGATAGACATTCCGCCTTCAAATTGTAATATTGTAAACGTTTTATGCTGCTGTATTCGGGGTAAAGAGACTTCTAAATTCATCGCCGCTAAGTGTTTCCTCACGCAGAAGCGTTTGCAGCGATTGTGTAAATACATCGCGTTTCGCATCGAGCATCGCCTTTGTTTGCAGCATTAGCTCATCTAAAATCTCACGATTGATATTAGTCCATGCTTCCTTTGTCATCATGGAAGAATCGATAATGCCGAGATCGGTTAATCCGGATTCAACTAAAGTTTTCACGATGCTCATCGATTGTTCGAAATCGCCCCGCGAGCCTGTGCTCCGATCGCCATAGAACATTTCCTCTGCGGCAGCTCCCCCGAGCGCAATCATAATTTGCCCGTTAAGAAACTGCTTCGTATAAAGGTATTGATCCTGCTGCGGATTGTGGCGAACATAACCTAGAGCTTGTCCGCGCGGAGATAATGCTACTTGAGAGACGCTGCCTGGACGAACCAACTCAGCCATGATCGCATGACCGAGCTCATGAAGCGCAATGCGCTTACGTTCTTCCTTCGATGCCTCGCGATCCGTCTTCTCACCCATCATCACTTTATCGATTGCCATTGATAAATGGCTTTCCGCTATTTTGTCACAACTCTCCCGCATTGCATAAATCGCCGCTTCATTCATGACGCTCTCCAGCTGTGCGCCTGAGAAACCATATGATTCTCTTGCGATTCGGTCCAAGTCAACATCATCTTCTATCGGCTTATTTTCTGCATGTATATTCAAAATATGCAGCCTGCCCTTCTTATCCGGAAGTTCGACTCCAATGTGACGGTCGAAGCGCCCCGGACGCAAAAGTGCGCTGTCGAGCATTTCCTTGCGGTTGGTAGCCGCGATCAACAAAATACGCGGCGATTCATTCGCGTAAATACCGTCCATTTCAGTAAGCAGCTGATTCAAGGTTTGATCATATTCGCGCTGCTGCCCGCCGTCCCTTTTGCCGCCGATGACTTCAATCTCATCGATGAAAATAACAGCGCTGCTTTTTTTCGCCTTGTTCGCCTTCGTACGCGCCTCTTTGAACAGGTCGCGCACACGACCGGCACCTACACCGACATACATCTCAACGAACTCGCTGCCGGAAGCGGCCAAATAAATGGAATCCGTATATTGCGCTGCCGCCTTAGCGAGCAAAGTTTTGCCGGTTCCAGGCGGTCCTGCTAATAAAATGCCTTTCAACGGACGAATGCCCAGCTTAGCAATTTTATCTTGATGGACGAGAAAATCAAGCGCCTCGACAAGCTCCTGCTTTGCCCGCTCCTGGCCCCCGATTTGCTCGAACGTTAATGGTGTCGATTTTTCTTCCGTACGGCGCTTCTGGCCGGTTATTGCGGTTAGCTTGCCTCTGCCGCGTGCTGCGTAAACAACAGCAAAACCAAGCAAGCCAAGCATAAGCATCGGCACGACATTTTGCCCGATATAGATAAAAAAAGCAATGAGAACAGGCACAAAGCCTATTGCGATTTCCGCTCCGTATTTTCTCATATTACCACGCCTCCAGTTGGCCTGGCGTACGTGGAAGCACTACATATTTAACAGCTTCCGTATTTTTTATCGTGATATAAACATTCGTATCATCCATTTCAGTCGTAACTTTTACATCCTTCATAGACTTCGCAGCATCGTTCATCGCATTTGGGATGCTGGAGTACGTTTTTGTCTCCATCGCTTCCGCAACTTTAAACATCGACGCATACCATAAATCATCTAACTGTTTGTTTGACTTGCCCTTGATGTCAAGCTTAAGTTTGCGGTCACCAAATACATCCTTGCCATTTGCCGCAATGCTCTCATATATGTCTCGAATATTAGCATCAGGTGTGAGCTCGAGCTGAATAGTTACTTGGTCGCGATTCATCACAGGCTTGTCAGACGATACAACGCCCTGAACTTCCTTAACGACTTGCTCTAATGGCGCTGCTACGGCTACTTGATTGTAGATAGCCCAGCCTCCAAATAAAACGGAAGCCGTAATCGCAGCTGTAATGATAACAGGCATCACGCGTGGTCTCATCATAATCAAAATCCCTCCTGCAGCATATTTTGATCTTTCCGTATATCAACTCCGCTATACGAAAGTATATCACGAAACGCTCCAGGAATCGTCCTGCAATATAAGGAAACGGAGCCTTAAGGCTCCGTTTTGGCAGGTAACTTGTATGAATCGATTAAATCTCCGTTATCGAAGCTGTAGAAATCATAGAAAAAATGCTGCGGCTTCTGGCCGTCACTATAATAGAGCTCCCAAACCGGCCTATCGTCAAGCAATCCGGGCTGAATTCGTTTCAATTCGGAATCAGGCTTCTCGTTTTTAAACATATTGGTAAGCTGGCGCTCGCTAATGCCTTCAGAGGCTTTTCTAATCTCCGGCAGTCTATCTTCGGTCAGCCATACGAATATCTTTTCGTCCTCTTGATTTTTGCCTTCAACGACCCAGCTTTCCTTATTCCATATATGATGATATACGTTCTTGATCGATGCAAGCTCAGCCGCTTTTATCGCTTGTTTTTTGACATCTCTTATAGCTGACCATTGCGGATTTTGTATTTCGCGAAAGTATATAAAGAAAACGGTAATGAACAGCAAGAGGCAAGCGACGATAACGAACAGCCATCTTTGCATTGTCATGAACGGCGGACGTTTCCTGACTATCGCGCGCATTAGGTTCTCAACAACCTCTCGAAACTCGCTTGCGCCTCGTGACGAATTTTCTCCTCATCGAGCAAGGTGCATTCACCGTTTTTCAATACTTGACGGCCGTCAATCCATACATGCAGCACATCGCGTCCAGAACCGGAATAGACCAAATGAGAGATTATATCCGTTTTCGGGTAGAAATGAGGCTGCTCGATGTCTACAGCGATGAAATCGGCCTTCATCCCGGCCTTCAGGCTGCCGATTTGATCTTGCTGCCAAATGGACTTTGCGCCATAGACCGTACCCATCTTTAATGCCTCGAGTGCCGGAATAGCAGTAGGATCTCCCGAAACGCCCTTATGCAGCAAAGCTGCAAAACGAATTTCTTCGAACAAATCTAAATTATTGTTGCTGGCGACACTATCCGTTCCAAGCGATACCGTTACACCGGCACGAAGCAGCTCCGGAACGCGCGCGATGCCGCTCGCCAGCTTAAGGTTGCTGACAGGATTATGCGATACCGCTACTTCTTTCGCAGCAAGCAGCTCAATCTCAGCATCATTCAGATGAACCGCATGCGCTACCAAAGCAGGACGCGAGAAAAAGCCAAGACGATCCAAATGCTCTACTGGACGCAGGCCATAATCGCGAACGTTTTGCTCAACCTCAGCGATCGTTTCGGACATATGCGTATGAAGCGGCAAATTGTAATCATGGGCCGCCTGAACGAATCGTTCGATATATTCAGGAGGACAAGTATAAGGAGCATGAGGGGAAATCATTGTTGTAATGCGGCCGTCCGCTTTGCCGTTCCAGTCACGGGCGAAGGCGATCGCTTCGGCAAGCTTGGCCTCTTGCACCTCTGTCGGACAAAGACCGATAACGCCTCTAGTCAAAACGCCGCGGATGCCGCTCTGCTCAACCATCTGTGCGACCTGATCCATCCGGTCATACATGTCGACGAAAGCAGTCGTGCCCGAACGCAGCATCTCTACAATGGCTAGAGCGCTGCCTGCGCGCGTATCTTGATCGACATATTTGCCTTCCATAGGCCACATCTTTTGCTCCAGCCATACTTGCAGATTTTGGTCATCCGAGTATCCCCGAAGCAAACTCATCGCTGCGTGACCGTGCGTATTAATGAGACCCGGCATAAATGCCAATTTACTGCCGTCGATTTTTTGAACATCCCCGGAAAGCTGCTCTGGCGCCTCTGTGCCTATGTAGGTGATCCGATCATTTGTAACGACCATATGCCCCTTAAAGGACGGATTTGCATCATCCATCGTAATAAACAAACCATTCTCAATCCAAATCTGACTCATTCTGCGCCTCTCCTTCTCTAACCAAATAATAAGCTAAGCTAAGCAATTCTTTCGTAAAATCTGCATTTTGTATTCTAACCTCATCCGGTACCCGTAAAATGGTAGGCGCGAAGTTCAATATCCCCTCGACGCCTGCATCCACAAATTGATTTGCGACATTTTGTGCTTCAAAGGCCGGTACCGTAATGATGCCTATTCTAATTTTTTGTTCCGCAACGGTTTGCGCCAGCTCGCTCATAGGCAGCACTTTCAAATTATTTATGCTCGTTCCGATCTTGCTCGGATGAATATCGAATACGGCCGTGATTTGCATGTTGTCTTTCGAATACTTATTGTAATTGCATAAGGCGTGCCCCAAATTACCGGCCCCCACCAATGCAACCTTAATCGTCTGATCAACTTTCAAAATTTGCCGTATCTTTTCAATTAAGTAAACGACGTCGTAGCCGACTCCCTTACGTCCAAATTCACCGAAATAAGCGAGATCCTTGCGGATTTGAGCAGGGTTTAGATCAAGCTTCACGCCTAAATCTTGAGATGAAACGGTTTGAACTTCACGATTAAGCATCTCGTTTAATACTTGAAGATAAATAGGAAGCCGCCTGACGACAGCCTCCGATATTTTCGTTTGCTTCATCGCTTCTCCTCCTCCTCTACACTTGACGCGGCTTGACTAACCAGAGGCTCCTGCTTTTCATCGGACAGCCACTCCCGCATTCGGACGACTAATTGATCCGTATGCATCGTCTCGATTTTTGGACCCGGCAGCGAATATAAGAAATGCTTCCCATAATAAGTGTCGATTACCCTTGTATCATAAATGATTACGATTCCTTTGTCCTGCGACGTTCTTACAAGCCTGCCGAAGCCCTGCTTAAAGCGGATAACCGCTTGAGGTATGGAGAGCTTCATAAACGGGTTCTGCTTTTGCCGCTGCAGCATTTCGGCCTTTGCCTCCGCTAACGGATGATTCGGCGGCTGGAAAGGCAAACGAACGATTGCTAAGCAAATCAAAGCTTCGCCAGGTATGTCTACACCTTCCCAGAAGCTGCTCGTTCCGAGCAAAACGGACTCGGGCGTTTGACGGAATCGTCTTGTGAGCTTCGTGCGGTTACCGCTGTCGATCCCTTGTCCGAGCACCTGAATGCCTGCTGAGCTAAGCAGCTCCTTGAGGGGCTCGTAGACCTGCTTAAGCATACGGTAGGAAGTAAACAGTACGAGCATCCTGCCGTTTGTTTCTTTCGCTGCGTCAGCTAGTGATTTAACAAGCATTTCCAAGTATGAACCATCAACGGCGGCTCCTTTTAAAACAGGGAAATTGCGCGGTATGACCACAAGCGCCTGCTCCCTGTAATTGAACGGAGATGGCAGTTGTACCGTCTTAAGCCTTCCTTGCTCTTCATAACCGGACAAGCCCAGCTGCTCAGCAGCATATTGAAATGATTTTTGCACGGATAAAGTGGCTGACGTAAGCACAATGCTTTCTTTTACATCGAAGAAATATTTTTGCAGCTGTGCGCTCACATCTACCGGAACGCCGTACAATTGCACAGACCGGTAGCGGTATACGCTGCTTGCTTCGATCCAGAATACCGAATCCGCCAGCTCTAATTTAATAAACGTCCTCAGTTCATCCTTCAGCCGCGACAAATCACGAACGGCGCCGTTAAGATCGGTAATTATCGCTTGCACGCTGGAATCATCAACCCGGTCTTTGATGTCTGTAACCATTTTATCGACGGTTCGAATAACGCGGTTAAGCTCTGTATGCAGATTAGCTTCAACAAATTCACTTTCCTCCCAGCTTGCAGGGAGCTCGTTTTTCTTAAGCCGGCATACCGATTGCCCATTCTCGGTTGGACTATCGGATGAAGTGGACGTAAAGCTGTAGAACATCTCGAACAGCTTATCCCAATGCTCCTTTATCTCCCCAAAAATCGGTATGACCGTATCAATTGTCTCCAGCCAGGAAGCCTGATGGGCGTCATCTTCATACATGAGCTTTTGGCGCAGCGCAGGCAATAGTCCTGTACGGTTATCTTTGAACAAACGGAGCACGGCCTGCGTCAGTGAGAAATAATTTATTTGCATGCCAAGATGCTTTCCGGCTACCTCTTCAACATGATGCGCTTCATCAATAATAAGATGGCTGTATGTAGGAAGCAAACGATGATCCGCTTGAACGTCGGTAAACAGCATGGAATGGTTCGTAATTGTAACATCGGCAATATTAGCTTCATGCTTTGCCCGGTGATAAAAGCATCTTTTAAACCAAGGACATGCCCGGTTTAAGCAGGAATCCGTATCGCTTGCAACTGTTGACCAAAACTCAGCGCCTTTGTTGCCGAAATTGAGCTCTTCCTGATCTCCAGTTTCTGTCTCGCCAAGCCATACGACCATTTGCGCAGCCGTAACGGTATCCTCGATTGGCGATACTAAGTCCTTCGTATTCACTTTCCCCTCGAATTTACGCAGACATAAATAATTCCCTCTGCCTTTGAATATGGAAGCTTTGAATTCGAACGGTAAAATATCCTCAAGCAGCGGTAAATCGCGCTGCCGAAGCTGCTCCTGCAAATTGATCGTATGCGTGCTGACAACAACTTTTTTGCCGTTTTGAATGCCGTAATAAAGCGCAGGAATTAAATATCCGAGCGATTTTCCTGTACCTGTTCCAGCTTCGATGAGCAAATGCTGATTCTGATTGAGAGCGCTGTATACCTCATGGAACATAGCAACTTGCGCTTCCCGCTCTTCAAAATTTTCAAATTTTTGTTCAAACCTCTGCCTAACGTCAGCCAAATAATTTTCGAACGGCACATCGGTCAACGGCAAAGCGTTGCCGCTGCCTGTGCGCGGTGGCTGCTCGTCGTTCCATTCACGTACCTTCAAAGCAAATTGATTGAAATAGTCGTATTCATTCGATTCAAATACGGTGCGATACTCCATCTGCTGCTGAGTTTGCTTAATAAACCAGCTTAAATCGCTGCCGTCGTCTATAAGCGCGGATAGCCGCTGCAAAGTGAGCAGCGGCATTTTGCGAAGCTTTTTGATCGATTCGATAAGCAGTAGCGCGGTTGCCCTTGCATCGCTATCAGCCCGGTGATGCTGATCATGCGGTATACCGAAAAGCTCGGTAACAGCTCCGAGTTGATACGTATTAATCGATGGATATAAAATGCGAAGCAGTTCAATCGTATCCAGCCTGCGTCCCGCAAATGAACGTAATCCGCAGCGGGCTAGCGCTTGATTCAAAAAACCGGCGTCGAAGCCGACATTATGAGCGACTAGCACAGTGTCGTCCAATAATGGAACGACCTTGTCGATTACTTCTTTGAGCGTTGGAGCATCCGCAACAACCGTTTCATCTATGCCTGTTAATTGTGTAATGAAAGTCGGTATTGGGATATTAGGCCGAACAAAGGAGCTAAACGTATCGATAATTTCAAGCTCATCGGAAACGATGACCAGCCCAACTTGCAAAATGTCATCCTCCGAGCTATGTCCCGTCGTTTCTAAGTCCAATACTGCAAATTTCATTCATTCCCCGATCCTCTCACAAACAGCACAGCTCCGTGCTTCCGAAATATAACGATAATTGCTTGGGTGTTTCTTGACATGACTTCAAATTGTTAAGTGGATCCTTAAAGCTTGGGCATACATCATGAGCCTTTTTAAATAATTGCTCCGCTTGCGCCAAATTCATGTGCACCGCTTGAATGCACCCTAGCGCATTATAGCCCATGGACAGCCATTTGGGAAAGTCCGTTAATGCAATCAACAGCTGAAAATGCCGCTGGGCTTCGCTCCAATTTTGTAGATGCATTTGAGTCATGCCTAGAAACAGTCTAGCCAAATTACATTCCGGCGATTGTATAATAACGATTTGAAACTGTGCCGCCGCTTGTGAAAACATAAATAACTTATAATAACCTTGTCCCTTGGAAATAATGGAAGCGAGCTCGTCAGGTATTTCTAAATCGGCCGCATTGCAGGTTACTGCGGCACTTGCAGGTATGCTTAGCGGAGCTTGTGCAGCGGATGATTGCGGTGCTGCATGCTCGCTTTGCTGTTCCTTGAATACGGCAAATTTCTCCTCAAATTCGAGCCATTGCTCGATGAACATATCGCTTACCTTCTTCAGTTCGTTCAATTGTTCATCGTACAGCAGCTTTTCCTTTGCGCCTGCGCCTTCGTACTGATTAATAATTTGATCAAGCATTTCGTTCATGGATGAAAACATATGCTGGAACATACCGCATCCCGCCTTCGCCAAAGAATTAAGGAGTGTTATGTTCATTTTTTGTTTTAACGATGCTTTTCATACGGCATCCCAATCGTTACATAACGCAGGGATTATAGTCACCAATCAACAAGCTACAGAATAGTCGCGTGCAGCTCCTCATTTATAATTTGCAGAGGGCGATTATCGGCATCGAGTATGGTAACAAGCGGTCTGTGTTCCTTGGCTTCTTCATCCGTCATCATGGCATAAGATATGATAATGACCTGATCGCCCGGCTGCACCTGTCTTGCTGCTGCTCCATTTAAGCAAATGACGCCTGAGCCGCGTTTGCCGGTAATGACATACGTCTCAAAGCGCGCTCCGTTATTATTGTTGACGATTTGAACCTTTTCGTTTTCCCATATATTAGCCGCATCCATCAAATCCTCATCGATGGTTATGCTACCTACATAGTTCAGGTTCGCTTCTGTTACGGTTGCCCGGTGCAGCTTGGACTTCATCATCGTTCTGAACATGCTCATTCACCTCCGATGCCTGTAAAATTCGGTTATCTATAAGACGTGTTGCGCCAAATTTAACGGCTAATGCTAAAATTAACGGTTGTTTAATCGACGCTATAGAAGCCTTAGCCTCCGGTACTTGCAACGAAGGATAATGCAGCAGCTCAACATAATCGATGACCGCTGCACTGGCTTTGCTGAGCTCCACCTTTACCTTCGCTTGAAGACGTTCTACAGTCATTCCAGGATGCTTCAGCCAATCAGAGGCTTGCTGCAAGGTCCTCGACAAAATGACGGCCTGCTCGCGCTGCTCCGCATTTAAATATACGTTCCGGGAGCTAAGGGCAAGACCATCCGGCTCGCGCACAATTGGACACGGCACGATTTGAACCGGAAAGTTCAAATCGTTGACCATTTGCTCGATAACCGCAACCTGTTGAGCATCCTTCATACCGAAATAAGCGCGATCCGGCGCTACTAGATGAAATAGCTTGCTTACCACTGTTCCTACGCCATCGAAATGTCCTGGCCTTGACGCGCCGCATAAACGGTCAGTAACCTGATTGACAATGACCATCGTGAGCGGCTTTTCTGGATACATTTCTTGAACGGAAGGAATAAACACGATATCGGTTCCGCATTCTTCCGCAATAGCCAGGTCGCGTTTCTCATCTCGCGGGTAGCGGTCCAAATCCTCATTAGGTCCGAATTGCAGCGGATTAACGAAAATACTAAGAACGGTTACGTCATTCTCAGAATGGGCTTGACGCAATAGCGAGGCATGACCCTCGTGCAGGAAGCCCATCGTCGGGACGAAGCCAATCGTTTTTTTCTCTTTGCGAAAGTCGGTCAACTTCTGCTTAAGCTCTGCTTTAGTCCGGCAAATCATCATGTTAGCCGAACCCCCTTCTTAGACTGGCTGCTATCCTGGTCCGCATTACTGTTACCGTTTGTGTCCGCGCCGCCATAAAGATTCTGTATTGGCGCAGGCTGTGCCGAGAATACATGCTTCTCCTCAGGGAAAGCGCCTGACTTTACGTCCTCCACGTACGATTGGATTGCATTTCTGATGGTCGTACCGATATCCGCATAGGTTTTCACGAATTTTTTCTCAAAATAAGGCGAGGAATATTGTAAAATATCATGATAGACCAGTACTTGCCCATCGCAGCCGCGTCCGGCGCCAATTCCGATGACCGGTATTTTGAGCACATCGCTGATCATGGTTGCAAGAGGCTCCGTGACAAGCTCAAGCACGATACTGAAAGCTCCGGCTTCCTCCAGCGCTTTCGCATCATTAACAAGCCGTTCGGCTTCCGAATCAAGCTTGCCTTGCACCTTATAGCCGCCAAGCTGATGCACAGATTGCGGAGTAAGGCCTATATGTCCCATAACAGGTATTCCAGCTTTGACAAGTGCGGCAACATCCGAAGCGATATCGGCGCCGCCCTCAAGCTTAACAGCTTGTGCTCCGCCTTCCTGCATAATCTTAGCTGCATTGCGCAGTGTGGATTCGCGGCCGATGCCATACGTCATAAAAGGCATATCGGCTACGATAAACGTTTGCTGTGCTCCCCTCGCAACCGCTCTTGTATGATAAACAATATCGTCGATCGTGACGGGAATGGTCGTATCATAGCCAAGCACGACATTCCCGAGTGAATCGCCAACAAGTATTACGTCAATTCCTGCTTCTTCAGCAAGTTTAGCTGAAGGATAATCATAAGCTGTTAAAACGGAAATCGCATTGCGGTCCTGTTTCATCTTCTTTAAATTTGTAATCGTCAGTCGTTTCCTCATCAGCTTCATCCCCCGTTCAATGATAGGATAAACACAAAAAAACCTTTTAGCCGCTGCTAAAAAGGTCCCCAAACTGAAAAGGAAACGTTTGCTTGTTGTGCTTCCTTCTGTCTCGGTCCCTACGGCTCAGAGCAGAGTGTGCATTCCCAACCATTTACATATTATCGATCAACACCAGTGCAGCTTCCTAAGAATACCGCCTGATGATTTTAGTTTACCAAACTTTCCTCATTCCGTAAACGGCTTCAGTTCCTTATAGAGGCTCGCCCATTTCCGCAGAGAAAACAGATTTTACAGAGCCATCCCCCAGTTCAATGCGAATTGCACCGCTCTCATCAAGGCCGATGGGAACGCCAACGATATCGCCCTGAGGAGTAATTAGCCGCGCAGGCTTGCCCAAAGATACCGACAATGCCTCCCATAGTGTAACGATCGGACCAAAGCCTTGGTCGTGATAAAGGAAATAAAGCTGCTCCCATTCCTTTAGAAAATCGGCTAAGATCTCTTCCCTTGCCCACTTCTGCCCGCTGCTAATGCGGAGCGACGTCGCCTTCTCCAGCAATCCAGCCGGATAATCGGCTTCCTCTAAATTAACGCTAATGCCGATTCCTGCAATGACATAGCGAAGACGTTCATCCTCTGCAGCCGATTCGAGCAATATCCCGCTAATTTTTTTGCCTGCAATAAGCAAGTCATTGGGCCATTTGATTCCGATCGGCAACGCTGTTATTCGCTTCAAGCTTCTGCACAGCGCAACAGCTGTCAGCAGCGTAAGCTGTGGCGCAAAATGAATCGGCACAGACGGTCGCATCACCATGCTCATCCAAATCCCTTTACCGCGCGGCGACACCCATCCGCGTCCCATTCGGCCGCGACCGCTGAGCTGCTGCTCAGCAAGGAAAATCGCACCTTCTGCAGCCCCTTCTTCGGCTGCTGCGCGCGCAAGATTTTGCGTTGACTCCACCGTTTCGAAAATATGTACAGTTTGACCGAATACGCTTGATTCCAGACACCGGGTCAGCGCTTCTCCAGTAAGGTTGTCCGGAACACTAAGCAGCCGGTAGCCAAGCCGTCTAGATGCTTCAAAATGATACCCTGCTGCTTCAAGCTTGCGAATTTGCTTCCAAACCGCGGTTCTGCTTACGCCGAGCTCTTGGCTGATGCTTTCTCCCGATACGTATTCACCCGGCCGCTCTTCAAACAACCGAAGCAAGGGCTCATTATTCATATACATTTCCTCCTAAAGTTTTGCTAAGCAAAACACTTCGTAAGCATTATCTTAGTCCATTAACGAAGCTTGCTGAAGCAATACATGCTTATCATTCTCGAGCTCGCCAAGGGCAACCGACAGCAGCAAATGATTCAAACGCTCGCTCACCCAAGGTCCTGCTTCCCTCTTCAGATGGCTCGACAGGTCTCTACCGCTAATTTTAAGCTGCTTCAGAGAAGAAATGGTCATAGCAGCAAGCCAGCTATCCAAACGAGTTAGAAGGCCGCTAGATAAGCTCTGCGTCGATGCTTGGAGTGTTCGTATAACTTCAAGCCAGTCGCTTGCCGGTTGTTTCCCAAACCGGATAATGATGTTAAGCCAAGCGGCTTTGAGTTTATGTTCATCCTCTAGTTCTAAATTATTCAGTATTTCCTTGTGAATGGCGACAAGCGATGAAATCGTTTTGCTGCGGGAATTCGAGAACCGAAGTACCAGCAGCGCTTGCTGTGTTGCCTCTACTGACAGCTGCAAGCCTATTGCCAGCGCAGCCCATCGTAAATCGACCGACTCCAGCATATGAAGACGTGAATACTTATGCGCGGTTTTGGCTGACCGGTCTGCTTCCTTCAAAGAAAGCTCTGTTTCCTCAAGAAAAGGCTCCTTCAAATGAAACAAAAGTCCGCTCGCTGCTGCATAATGAAGCGCTCTCTGAGGGGCGGCTCCTGCGAGCATTTTATCTAGCTCAACCTGCACGCGCTCCATCGCAATAAATTTCAGCAGGGCTCGGTGGCGTGAAATCGCCCGCCATGTCCGATAAGCCGGAGTAAGCTGGTATACGCCAATGAAACGCACTGCTCTAAGCATGCGGAGCGCATCCTCTTGAAAGCGAGCGTCCGGATCGCCTACCGAGCGAAGCGTCTTGCGCTGTAAATCCTGTACGCCTCCATAGGGATCGTACAGCTCGCCGTCCTCGGCAAGCGCCATGGCGTTCATTGTAAAATCCCGTCGAAGTAGATCGCCGTCAAGCTCCGTAATATAACGCACGCTCTCTGGTTTGCGATGTGCCTCATATGCTGACTCCTGCCGGAACGTCGTCACTTCATAAGCAAGCCCATCGATTATGACGGTAATGGTGCCATGCTGCAAGCCCGTCGGTATGCAGCGCTCAAATAGTGCAAGCACCTGCTCCGGACGGGCTGAAGTAGCGATATCGACGTCTTTGATCGACAAACCCAAAATGGAATCCCGGACTGCTCCTCCCACAAAGAAGGCTTCGAAATGATGCTCTCGAAGCCGCTTAACGATGGGTAATGCGGATTTAATCGTTTCTGTAAATGAAAGCCGCATGTCATACACCTTCCTTGACAGCAGACTACATCTGCTAATCGCCGCACACAGCAATCGGCAGGTCTGCCTCGATGCCAAGCACCCGATAATAGATTTGTTCATATTGCGTCGTTATCACATCGTTGCAAAATTCATTTCTCGCTCTAAACATGCAGGCTTGCCTGAATTGCTCGTGCAGCTTCTTATCAAGCAGAAGACGCTCAGCATTGTTGGCCATATCTTCAACATCGCCGATCGGTGACAAGAAACCTGTCTCCCCATGTGTAATAAGCTCAGGAATGCCCCCAGCCTCCGATCCGATAGTCGGAACGCCGCAGGCCATCGCTTCTAGCGCTACTAAGCCGAAACTCTCTTTCTCTGAAGGGAGCAGCAGCACGTCTGCCATGGAAATAACCTGTGAGACATCCTCCTGCTTGCCTAAGAAGTGAACGCGCTCCTCAAGACCAAGCTGACGGATCCGGCATTGGATTTTCGACAGCTCCGGCCCTTCTCCCACAAGGAGAAGCTTTGAAGGAACTTTCTCCGAAACGCGGGAAAAAATTTCCACGACATCTCCAACCCGCTTAACGGGACGGAAATTAGAAATGTGCATCAATATTTTCTCATGCGGATCAGCATAATCTGAACGCAAGGAAACAACATCACGCGGGTAATATACACGCTTATCGACAAAATTGTAGGTTAAATCAATTGGCGTCGTTATATCGAGCACTTGTCTCGTTTCATTGATAAGATCTTTAGAGACTGCCGTTACGGCATCGCTCTGATGAATGGCGAGACGGATTAAATCTTTTAAGGACTCATCCTGCGCAAGTACAGTAATGTCGGTTCCATGCAGCGTAGTAACCGTTTTAAGGCCGTTGCCTGTCATTTGCTTTGCCAAATAAGCGCAAACGGCATGGGGGATTGCATAATGGACATGCAGCAGATCAAGCTGCTGCATTTTTGCTACTTGCGCCATTTTGCTTGCTAAAGCTAAATCATAAGGCGGATAACGGAACACATAATAATCGTTAACCTCAACCTCATGGAAAAATATGTTCTTATTGAAATGACCTAATCGAAAAGGAATGCTGTGCGTTATAAAATGAATTTCATGGCCGCGTTCCGCCAGAAGCTTTCCTAGCTCGGTAGCAACGACGCCCGATCCGCCCAATGTAGGGTAACAGGTTATGCCAATCTTTAATTTTCTCGCCACGGTTGTCGCGCCTCCTGTGTTCGTCACATATAACTATTGTATTACACAAGAGCTGTACGATTTGTCAAAAAAATTGTACGGCGTGAGGACGCTTCAAAGCAAAGCCCTCGGCAAACGCCCAGCCTCTTGCTTGTCCAAGCAAAGAATCGCGTGCTTCCACCCGTTCAACATACCGATTCGTAAGCGGCGTAGCCACACGATCGGAACCGGTTGCTGCCGCATCGAATTGCGAACGGTAGGACATCAGTGCATTGCGTTTCGTTTCGTAAAAATCGCTAATATCCACGATCAAAGATACTTGATCCACATCATTTATATAATAATAAATAAGCTGTGAGACTTGAACGGCAGGCAGCTCCGGCATATACCGGCGCAGCTTGGCGTTGAACACAGCCTCCTCGATCAACCGGCTGCAAGCCACATGATCGGGATGGCGGTCCACCCAATAAGGAGCAAATACGATCCTCGGTTTAAACGTTCTGATTTCAGCTACGATACGCTCGATTTGATCCCGGACAGGCTCTAATCCCCGATCAGGCAGACCGAGATTTGTGCGCGCACGCAGCCCAAGCAACTTGGAGGCGTCAGCTGCTTCCTGTTTGCGAAGCAGGGCGGTGCCATTAGAAGACATTTCAGCTTCCGTCAAATCGCATACGCCGACCTTATATCCGGCTTGTACATGCTTCGCGATCGTACCGCCCATTCCGATTTCAGCATCATCCGCATGAGCGCCAAAAACGAGAATATCAAGCGCTTCTGTCATTCGTCGATACCCGGTTTGTATTTATGCACAAGCTCGCGCCATGCGAAATCACCGCGCTGCAGTGCCTTAACGAGCAGTTCCGCTGTTGCCACGTTCGTCGCGACCGGAATGCCTTGTACATCGCATAAACGAAGCAATGCGATAATATCAGGCTCATGCGGCTGCGCCATTAGCGGATCTCGCAAAAATATAATTAAGTCCATCTCGTTTTGCGCCACTAATGCACCGATTTGTTGGTCGCCGCCAAGCGGACCCGACATAAACCGGTGAATGGACAAGCTCGTTTGTTCCATAATGCGCGTGCCTGTCGTACCTGTCGAATACAGCTTATGAGGTACAAATACATTCTCGTATGCAATTACAAAATTTACGATTTCCTCTTTTTTTCGATCATGTGCGATAAATGCTATGTTTAACATAATGTTCCCCTCTCCTGCTGCCGAATAAATCTAATCTAATCCATAATGTGTTCGAAGCCGTAAATTAAACCGCTGTACGTCATAACCTTCTTCACTGCCACGTTAACGCCCGGCATATATCCCGCACGGTCATAGGAATCATGACGGATCTTAAGCGTTTGTCCGTAACCGCCAAACACTACCTCCTGTTGGGCAAATACTCCCGGAAGTCTTACACTATGTATACGGAATCCGTTATAGTATCCGCCGCGCGCGCCTTCAATTACTTCTTCCTCTTGCGGATTGCCTTGACGCAGCTCTTTGCGTACCTTCGAGATCAATTCAGCCGTTTTGATGGAAGTGCCTGATGGAGCATCCAGCTTCTGATCGCCATGATACTCAATAATTTCAACATGCGGCAAATATTTAGAAGCCTCGGCAGCGAATTTCATCATCAAAATTGCACCGATAGAGAAGTTAGGTGCGATTAAGCCGCCGATTCCCTTTTCAAGACAAAGCTCGTCCAGCTCTTCTATTTGTTCAGGCGTAAATCCGGTTGTCCCGATTATGGGGCGCACGCCAAATTCAATCGAGGTTTTGGTGTTGCTATAGGCCACCTGAGGAACCGTAAAATCAACCAGCACATCAGCCTTCGCGCTGCTTAGCGCTTCTTCTAGTGTTGCGCTGACTGTAATTCCTGTATGGCCCTTGCCGGCAAGCAAGCCTGCATCGACAGAGCCAGCCGAAGGAGCGACGGCTGCTACCAATTGAAGAGCGTCGTCCTCCAGCACCATTTTCACGACCTCGCGTCCCATTCTTCCGCTTGCACCTGCTACTGCCACTCGTATTTTTTGTGTCGTCATGCCTATCACCTGTTCCTTTTTCTTTTTCTAACATAGATGCGGTTGTGCAGCATGCGCCGCTTCCGGTTAACGTCGGCAAACAGCCTTCTCGCCGCCGAATGGCCTGGATCGAGCCGCATCGCTTCACGTGCGTTAATTGCCGCCTTTTCGTATTGATGAAGGGCAGCATACAAAACTCCGAGCGTATAAAACGCGTCAAAGCTTAACGGATCAAGCGCGGTTGCCCGGTCGAGCAGCTCGGCCGCTTCGGACAGCTTTGGCGGTATCTTCGCAAGAAGAAGATCAGCTTCTGCAAGCAGCATCTTTGCTTCAACGGTTTGCAAATGATACTTGTATTCCGCGTCTTCCGGATCAAGCCTTAGCGCTGTCTCGGCATGCTGCTTTGCTTTTGCCCACTTGCCGCTGCGTGCGCATGATACGGCGCATGTATGATAATAAAATGCATTTTCCGGTTCGGCCTCTATCGCTTGCTCGAACCAGTATATCGCTTGTTCGAAATCGCTGTTAAAGATGAATTCATAAGCCTTCTTGATGCAGCTCTCTCCATCCATCCGCCCATCCTCCTTGTACACAGGTTGATGGTACAGCATATGTTGGGAGCTTGTTTACAGTTCGGTTATTTTCTTTGTCCACCGGTTCGCATCGCGAGTCTTGAACTTATGCATAACCTTATTATGCGCTTCCGTCAAATCAATATTGAGCGAATTAGCGAAGCAGGAAAGAATAAATAAAATATCGCCAAGCTCCATTTCAACGGAATTATCCGCTTCATCGGCCTTTTTAGGCTTCTCGCCATAGAAATGGTTCACCTCGCGGGCAAGCTCTCCAACTTCCTCCGACATTCTGGCCATTAGCGCAAGAGGGCTGAAGTAGCCTTCTTTGAATTGCGAAATGTAATCATCTACTTCCCGCTGAATATCTGACAATGATTTTTCCGACATCGATGCATTTCCTTTCTGTCGATAGCTATACCTCCCTATGTTAACGTAAAGGCCTATTTAAAATCAATGTTTTTCGATTGATGGAAATTAGCCATACTACATATAAGGAAATGTTTTTAACCAGCCTGCTGCATTTGTTGATCCGAGGTCATCATTTCTAAAAATATTAGGGAGTGTAACGAGATGGCAAAAATATTGCTGCAAATGCGTTTGATTATTCCTATTCTGATCGGCACCGCTGTATATGCGTTCGGGCTGCATTATTTCGTTATCCCCAATCAATTAATGGAGGGCGGTGTGACGGGTATTGCCGTGCTGCTTAATTATGCGGCTGGTTTCCCGCTCTCCATCTCTACATTGGTGTTGAACGTTCCATTGTTTGTTCTCGGATGGAAGGCGCTTGGCCGCGGTCAAATGATGTATACGCTAATTGGGATCGTATCGTTATCCGGCTTTCTTGCTTTGATGGAGCATTTAATCGACAGCCAGCTGCTCGTCCCCTTCAAGAGTACGCATGATTATATGCTGGCTGCTCTGTACGCAGGAGTTACCTTAGGGAGCGGACTTGGGATCGTATTCCGCTTTGGAGGCACTACGGGAGGTGTAGATATAGTCGCTCGTATCGTAGCCCGGTCAAGGGGAATAAGCATGGGGCAAATTATTTTGACACTGGATGCTCTCATTATCGGTATTTCGCTGCTGTATATTTCAATCGAAAAGGTGCTTTACACGCTTGTCACAGTATTTATCGCATCGAAATTAATTGATTTCATTCAAGACGGCGCTTACGCGGCCAAAGCTTTTTCAATCATTACCGAGTACGGAGAGGCGATATCCAAAAAAATTACGATTGAGCTTGATCGCGGGGTTACCCTTATACCTGCAAAAGGCGCTTTCTCCGGACAACATAAAGAAGTCGTCTATTGCGTCGTCCAGCGGCAAGAAATTCGCCGCCTGAAAACGATCGTCCGCAATATCGACCCCCGCGCCTTTATCGTTATTAATGAAGTGCATGATGTTCTTGGGGAAGGCTTTAAGGAAGAATAACTGCGCTACGGCAGCGGCTTAACGCCAAACGGATTCGCCTTATATTTTCTCCAGCCTGAATAGGTAAGAACAGCTGAAATAAGAGCTCCTAATAAGAACGTCCAGCTTAATGGATTAGCATTCGGGATCGCCGCAACGGCAGGAAGCACTTGCGCGCTGCCGCTTTGTTCAAATAAACGAACCAGAGACTCCTTTAACGCCTCTAACGACCGATCAATCATCGCCTCATTCGTAATATTATTTGCATGAGCTTCCAGCAGACGATTCGTATAACCAATCCGTTCTGTCAGCTCTGTTTCACGCATGCTTCCGTAGAGCATGTTTATCGCTGATTCTATACGCTCCGCATGCTCCTGCAGGCTCGTCATTGCGCCTCTAGCCGCAATCGCCCCATCATTAGTTTGACGTTTCCAAGCTTTCTCTACCCGCGATATATCATCCAGCATCACGCTTTCGTATTGCAACCATAACGCATGATCAGGTCTGACGAGCGCATCTGCAGCTAATCTAATCCGCGCAGCCTCCATTAACCAGCCTGAGGCAGTTGCTCCGTTTAAAAGGTTTTGCTCGATATAGTTGGCATCCTGTCCGATAGCCGACCAGCCCTCGCTCTTTCCTGATGAATGCTTAAGTCCGCTTTCAACGATACGCTGCAGCTGCTGGACATATTGAAAGCCTGCCTGACGGTTGTTCGTATAAGCTGCTTCATATAATGAGCCTGCAATTTCATCCAATCGTTGTAGTTGTATGTATGAGCTTGACGATAACAGGTTCGCATACTGGTTAAGCGACGCGCCACTACCCCAAACTGACCCAGCATAGCCGATCGTCATGACGATACAAATGACGAATGGAACAATAAATCGTACCTTCATGGACATCCCCCCATAGATCACTCTATGAGGGGATGTCCAGCGTTATACCTTCTTTCTGAAGCGCCACACAAGCAAAGCCGCCCCAAAACTAAAGAAGGATAAACCATATGTAAAAGCGCGTACTGCCGTTAAATCATCCATTAATTCTTTTGCAAGATAAGGAAAGACCCCAAACGTATAATCCACCGTATCATTTAGAAGAAGCCAGCATGCAGCTGCAAGGAGAGAGAAAGCGCCAGCCTTCATAAAGCGGAAAAAGAGCAGCGCCTCAAATGCCATTCCCAAATGAGAAGCCATGAGCATGTAATGCTGCCAATGCAGATCATCACCCTGCCATGCTCCTGCTACGATCATGGACACCGCCCAAATGCCGTATTTGACCGAGCACACAACAGCCAATGCTTCTATAATAATGCGTCCAATGGTTACATAGCGATATGGCTTAACCGGCGGAAACAATAAATAAAGGAGAGCGATAGTGAAAAACAAGCTTGCCGTCGGGGAATCCGGAACAAATACGATTTGCCATAACGGGTGGTGATTTAACGTATCAATTAGTTGTCCTTCATACCATATGTACCCATAAATGGTCCCTGCCAAATTAACAAGAAACAACAGCCACAAAAATGATCGGTTAAGCAAAAATTCGCGGCTCCAGAAAGTAGCGAGCATAATGAACCACTTCTCCTTCGGCATAACATAGTGTGCACAGTCCTATATTCGAAGAAAAACCTGACCGTGTAATACGATCAGGTTTTGTTAATCGGTTTATTCTGTCGCCGCTTTCTGTTTGGACAGCCATGTTGTGAGCTGGTCAATTTCTGCGGCAGATAATTTATCAGCGAATGAAGGCATGCCGTTACGACCGTTCGTAACTACCTCTACAAGCTGTTCCTTCGTCAATCTGTCACCAACACCGACCAAGCTAGGAACAGAGCCTTGGCCTTTCAGGTCAGCGGCATGACAGCTAACGCATTGTGCTTGCTTAGCAATATCCATTGCCGGATCGTTCGCATCTACAAGCGCAGCTTCAACTGCCGGCTTCGTATAGTTCGGACGCTCTTCACCTTTTTCCGCAGCTTCGCGAGCTTTCTCTTCACGCTCGATATGCTCTGGCACTTGGCCGTTGATTTCCAATTGGTGTGTGTAGTGATCCCAAGAAACAACTGTCAAATACACGCATGCAATAAGCGTTAGCATCATCAAAGATGATGCGATTGGACGGCGGTAGAAGCGGCGCTCCTTACCCGTGTCCAGAAATGGTGCAAGCAGCAGCCCGCCAAACAAGATTGCCGGAATACCGACTGTTCCGAGCAAGATATAATCTTGCGATACGTACGGATATTTCAAAAATTGATACAAGAACAAGAAGTACCAGTCAGGCATCGGTATGAAAGCCGCATTCGTTGGATCTGCGGGATAGCCAAGCGGTGCCGGCTCCGCAATACACCATACTAGAAAACCGACCAGCACGACACAGCCGACCATCCATTCCTTAAGCAGGAAGTTCGGAATAAACGCTTCCGATTTACCCGGGAAGGACGTATAGTCCGGCGGAATGCTAGAAATGTTGCTTTTCTTAACACGTGAGTCGCCTACATAGACAACCTTCTCGTTCGAATTATGACCATGCGCCATAAGTAAGCCTCCCTTCGCTTAAAGTGGTCCCGAAATACCTTGTTTCCGAATCATGATAAAGTGCGCTGCCAGCATCGCAATCAAAGCGCCAGGCAAGAAGAACACATGGATCGCAAAGAAACGAGTCAGCGTTTGCGCGCCTACGATATCGCCCCCGTATAGGAAAGAAGCGAGATATGGTCCGATTACCGGTACGGATTCAGCAATTTGGACACCAACTTTAGTTGCGTAGTAAGCTTTGTTATCCCATGGGAGCAGGTAGCCTGTAAACCCAAGGCCTAACATGATGAAGAAAATCAGCATTCCGACTACCCAGTTCATTTCGCGCGGCGCTTTGTAAGAACCGGTAAAAAACACTCGAAGGGTATGTAGGAACATCATTACAATAACTAAGCTTGCCCCAAAATGGTGCATGCCTCGAACGATTTGTCCGAATGCAACCTTATGCTGCAGATAATCAACGCTCGCATAAGCGTTAATGATGTCCGGAACATAATACATCGTCAAGAACATACCGGACAAAATTTGGATGACTGTGATGAAAAACGTCAAGCCGCCGAAACAGTAAACGAATGCGGAGAAATGATGCGCCGGGTTAACATGCTCAGGCACTTCGTGGTCGGCTACATCTCTCCATAGCGGCGTAATGTCAAGACGTTCGTCAATCCAGTTGTATACACTTTTAAACATCTGAAATACGCCCTCCTTAACTCGTTCTTGTATTCGGCATTACTGGACCCAAGTATACGAATCCGTTCTCAAGCTTCACTTCGTATTCATCCAATGGATTCGGGGCAACCGCAAGGTTTTTCCCGTCTTTCGTGTAGCGCGCGTCGTGACAAGGACAATCGTATTCGTTTTGCCCTTTCGTGTTCCAGCCGATCGTGCAGCCTAAGTGCTTACAAACTGGAGAAAGTGCAAAAATCTTGCCGTTAGCATCCTTCGAAATCCAAGCTGCAAGCTCCGGATCACTCACGTACCAACCATCGATCTGATGAATTTTAAATTTAAATTCTTGCGGCTCGTCCGTAATTTTGCTCTCTTCCACAACTTTTACGTAAGTGCCCTCACCCTTCTTCACTAGGAGTGGGTCCACTGCGAAACGAACCATTGGCAATACCGCTCCACCCATCATAAATGCAGTCGTGCCGCCGAGCGTATATGACAAAAACTGACGTCGGGACATTTCTTTGCGCTGAACCGGTCGATGCGCGGTCTCGTGTTGTTCATGGTTACTCATCTTCTGTTCTAACCCCCTTTGCCAACCATATCTCGCGTCTTGCCGCAGGGCAAAAACACATGACGAACTAGGACATAACTTATAATAGCCTAGGTGCTTGGGAGCGTCAAGAATATGGCTTGATATTTGCATGCTTAACAAAATTCCGTTCAATAATTTGTTATCATTTTGTCACATTTGACCTTGTCTGGCATTTGTTTTCCCCAAAATCCGATTATATTATACGACAAAATCATGAAGTTGATGGAGCTTGTCCGCTCCATAACGCACGGATAGCATCCGATACATCAGACTGTCGCGGCAAAACTCCCTCTGTTCCTGGTTGAAACCATAAATCAACCGCCGGACAATGGACATTCAAATCCTTATTCGCCGATACGACGATTACATAACGAAAACCTAAACGTTTAATTGAGGAACACCATTCATTTAAATGGTCTGCAAGCTCACCGCTGTTATAGATGTAATGCCAAGCGGGATAAGTGACAACCCGGCCCTTAAACGGTATCTCGATAAAATCCATAATGTCTCTTAGCTGCTCAAGCCATTCCGTCGCCTCATAGGGCTTTACTGCTGAAGATAATCCAGTTACCGGCAGCAGGCAGGTGTCCAAATAGGGAGCTAATTCATCCCATTGTTCTCTCGTTATTTCACTGAATTTCATCCTATTATTCTCACTCCTTAACATGATTGCAGGCATAGCCAGCATCGCTGCTTCTATGTTAACTCCAATTCGGCTCATTGCCAATTGCTAGATTCAGAAAAAAAAGCCTTCCTGCGCCTGATACGGACAGCTGCGTCAGTATCAGTCAGGAAAGCCTTGTGCGCAGTATCGTCAAACGACAGATTGAACGACGAACGCTATTTTTTCAATTCGTTTAACTGTTTCGCGAGACGGTAAAACGTATCCTCATCGCCTGCGGCCAGCGCTTTGTCTATTGCCGTATAGATTTGATTGGTTTGAAATTTCAATACCGCATCGTCAAGCACGAATTCTGCAGCCAAACCGAGCATCGCTTCATACGTTACTTTCATTTTGTCCATAGGATACACCTCCAAACCGGCGTTAAGAGATCCTATATTCTATTCCCTTTGTCACGTAGCTCTCCATCGTCTTTCTCATACGCAGTAGATCGTCCTCTGTTAATTCTCTTACGACTTTGGCGGGTGAACCGATAGATAGAGTATAGGGTGGTATTTTTTTATTCTCTGTAACAATCGAACCGGCTCCTATTAAAGCATATTCACCAATGTCTGCGCCGTTAAGTACGATTGCCCCCATTCCAATTAATGTGCCTTTGCCTATGGTACAACCGTGTATAATTGCGGCGTGACCGATAGACACCTCATCATCTAATAGTAATGGTTGGTTCAAATTTAAGTGACCGACGACACCATCCTGTATGTTGCAGCTATGTCCAATTTTTATGGGCGCGAGATCTCCGCGCAGTACCGCATTAAACCATACGGTGCTTTTCTCAGCGATGGTTACATCGCCGATAATTTTTGCGCCATCCGCTATGTATACATCTTCATGAATGTTTGGCATTACGCCCTTGTAAGGAATCAACAATTTTTATCCGCTCCTTATGATTGATCAATTATAGTAGGAATACTGCTTATTATCCTCATACTCTAGCTTATATTTGATCTTACACCAAGAGCGGAATAAAAAAAATTAACGTAATACTAGAGGCCCGGTCTCTTCTAAGCTGACACCCGATACGACTGCCCGTCCCGCCTTCGTCATTCTGACGACGGTCCCGTAAACCGGATGCTCGCCAAGTCTCAGCAGCCCTAAATGAACCATCATTGTCATAATGCGCTGCTCTAATATCGTATTTGCGTCATCGTAATAGTAAGGCTTGATGAACGGCACGAGTACCTTTCTCAATGATTCTACCGTAACCCATTCTCCCGCTAGCGCATTAATCCAATGCACGAGCGATAATAAATGGGTAATGGGGCCCTTATAAATTTTGAGCCAGAATCTGTAGATCTGCTCCGCTTCACCGGGCGGCCTGCTATGGATGCGCTCCTCGCCTGTCCCCGTAACCGAAAGCACCGCTTGATTCTCGCTAATATACTTATTGAAATAACAATAGTCGTATACAAGCGACAACCGGTTCGGGTAATGGTTGAAATGCCTGCCGTATCCAAAGCGCCAAGCCCCTTTGGCCGGAAGCTCCTCTTGAACGCCAAACCGGTCAAGCAGCTGTAAGATGAACCTTTTGTACATTGAGCCGTCAGCTGTTAGCTGAACTTCATTGTGATAGGTGTAATGAAGCAAATGAGTAATATCGTCGTGAATTAACATTTGCTCATCACGATAAACCGGCGGCTCGTCCGTATACTGCAGGTCAGCTGCAAACCTCTTGGCAAGCGTATCCCGAAAACGTACTTTCAAATCATTGGGCACCTGGAACAAATACCTGCTTGGGCCGCTAAATCCGTTAAACAACCAGCCATGATGCTTAAATTTTGCAATCATTTCTCGCGGACTTAGCGGCTTGTCGGCATCTGCTGCATTTTTTTTCGTTCTCTTTGATTTTTTTGGCGGATCCGGCTCCGTCTTGACAGCCTCTTCACCGAATCTGCTTTGCTGCACGCGTGCGAGCAAATCCTCCAGGCTAAAGGAGTTGCGAGCTTCGAACAGCAAAGAATTCAGGAATCGTAAATCCTCCAGCTTCATGCTGCTTATTTGCGCTTCAAAAACATCATTTCGACTTACGGTAGAGAGAATGGATTGAATCAAATCGTTTTTGGAATGTCCGTTGCACTCGCACCGGTAAACGTCTGCAATTCTGCTAAGCTGTTGAATGTCCGCATAACCTAGCATATCCGATAAATTCATAGCTCTCCCCCTTTTTACGAAAGCCGCTCTTTGCTGCTAAACGGCCCGCTTCGTAAGCGTATTGTGCAATGGATAAGCGTCAGTTGATATCATTATGGGAAAATATCTATTTTTTTATAACCTAGATTACAAGGAGTTTAATTAAAAAAAGAGCCCCTCCACTAAGATAATCATGGAGAGACTCTATTATGGTTGTATTTATTGGTTTAAATGTACCGTGCAATTATACAGCTGCGGATGCCATTTATCCCCGCGGCGCTTCAAAATCGAGTAAGATAAGTTTGATAAATGCTGGTCCTCAAGCTCCGAACAAAGCTCTGCCAATATTTGCGCGAGAAAGCTTCCATGTGAAATGACGAGCAAATTCCGGCCGGCGTGCTCATGCTGCCATTCTTTAAGGGCACTTAAGCCGCGGGCCCGGACGTCGTCATTCGACTCGACTCCTTCGGCAACGTCACGCCACTCTTTTCCCCAACGTGCATGCCTCTCCTCCTCCATTGTTCCCTCAACCTCGCCAAAGTACCTCTCTCTGAGCCGTGAATCGCTTTCGAGAAGCGGTATACCCAGCTTCTCAGCAATTATTTGTGCGGTCGCAAAGGCTCTCTTAAGGTCACTGGATACGACGGCATCCCAAATACGCGCTTCGCCGCTCAACCGGTTTGCTAATGCATTCGCTTGAGCTATGCCCTCCTTATTCAAAGGAATATCGGTCTGTCCCTGAATTTTCCCTTCCGCATTCCAATCCGTCTTCCCATGGCGTACTAATCCGATTAACAAAACTGCATCAAGCTCCTTTTCATAATAGATACAACAAAAGCTCCCGAGGGAGCTCTATAGGGCAGCTGCTTTAGCTTCGCGTTCTTGACAGCCAATTCAAAATTAGCAGCGTCATAATAATGCCAAGCAGCGACAATGCCACGTAATATTGAGGGAAGGCCGGCATCACCTTCAGAACGAATGGATCGCTAATGCTGGCTACCGGAACTTCCGCATAAAAGCCGGCTGTTATCAATCCATCTCCGGATGCATTTGCCGTATCCATCAGGCCGCTCAATTCAGCAATTTCCGCTTGCGAGACTCCGCCCTGATTATCAAAAATGAATACAAAAAATGCGCTTGCGAACATTGCCAAACAAGCTGCAATGATTAACGCAATATTACGGCGAAACGATTTGGAAAACTGATAGCTCTTATGCGGAACGGGCATTAACCAGGATTGCTCAGCATAAATCCGGTCCATTACGCTGCGATTCACATGCTCGGTAGGTCCAAAGCTATCGTCCTCCTCCGTGAGAAAACGAATCATATCGTCGCTCTCTTCCCATAGCCGGAACTCTTCAGCACACGCTTTACACTCATGCAGATGAGCATCTATCGCTATCCGATCCCCATCATGCTCAGATAAATCCCAATATTCGCCGAATTTGTCTTGTGCATCGTTGCAGTTCATCTCGTATTCATCCCTTCGAATTCTTCAATCAGCGGCGATTGTCCGAAATACGGCTCCAGCTGCGTCTTTACGCTTGCTCTTGCTCGGAAAAGCAGTGATTTAACAGAACTGACCGTTTGTCCTAAAATATTAGCGATTTCTTGATAGTCCAGCTGGTCATATTCCCGAAGAATAAGAGCTGAGCGTTGTTTCTCTGGCAGGTTGTTGATCGCTTCGCGCACCATTGCCATTCTCTCGTTCCGGAGCATTTGCTGCTCGGGCACCGCATCAAGCGCAGCAATTGGCTCGAATCCCGATTCGTCGAGTGATACATGCGCCGACTTTTGCTTGCGAAGCTCGCTTAGCACGGTATTGCGCGCAATCGTATATAGCCACGTCGAAAAAGACGCATCCAGTTCGCGGAATGAATGGAGGCTGCGATAGGCTTTATAAAAGGTTTCAGAGCATAGATCCTCAGCTAACAGCTCCAGCTTCGCGCTCTTCAGCATATGATAGATGAAAGCTAATATTTTACGTTGATAGCGCCGCATAAGCTCGGAGTACAGCTCGACGTTGCCATCCTTAATTTCACGTATTAATTGGGAATCAGTCATGACAGGCGAACCCCCTCCACCTGCGGATTATTCCCGGATCGCCATACTACATTGTACCGGTCCGGGAACGAAAAGTTGCGGTCTTTATCATAAAAAATTCAAAAAATACGAGTATACATATAATTCGTGTTTCGAGGGCAAATTCCTTCTTCTTTCGACAAAAGGATAAAATACAATATTTTTACAATTAAAAACGTGGCTATTAAGCTAATCCGGATTTGCGGCTTTTTTGTTTGTCGACTGGTTTTTTAAAGGCGAGCCGGCTGCCGGCTGATTCAAACTGCCAAGCCATTAGGAGCACAACAGTAACCTTTAGGTAATCAGGTAAACAAAAAGTACCTACTTTTCAGATGTTCTACTTTGTTTTATGGTGTAATGGTGAATTAGCGCAACACTTGAAACTGCCTGAGGCTGCATTTCTTAATTTATTAGAAGAGGAGGTATGTTCCATGGAATATCGTGTATTCCGCGTGAATGCGTTATCGTTGCTTCTAAAGTTGGCTGGTCCAAGGGAACGGCTCCGAATGCGATGCAGCCCGTTCATATTCGCCATCAGCTTGAGCAGACGCTTACGAATTTAGGTACGGATTATTTGGATATTTATTATTTTCATAATACGAATTTTGGCCCAAATGATCAATATCTGGAAGAAGCAGCAGAAACGATGAGACAGCTGCAAAAAGAAGGTAAAGTCCGTGTAATTGGTCAATCTGCATACAGCTACGCGGATTTTATGCGGGTATGCCCTGTAACAAGACCGGACGTGCTGCAATTTCATTACAATGCGTTTGGTAACCAATTCGACCTGCCGGATACCAACCTATTCCGCTGGGCAGCAGAACATAATCTCGGCATGGTGCTTTTCGGTCCGCTTGCGCAAGGACTGCTGCTGGATAAGTTTGATCCGAATCACCCTCCTCAATTCGGAGATGGCGATATTCGAGCGAATAATCAAGCCTACACGAAAGAACGTTTGCTTGAGATTCGCCGTAAATTGCAGCCGAATAAAGAACTTTTCGGGCATGAAGTTCAGGATTTGGTTCGGGTAGCGATTTATGCTCTGGCCCAATCTCCAAATACTTGCATTATTCCGGGGTTTAAAAATGCCCGTCAGGTGGAATCCAATGCCGCAGCCGCAGGCCAGCCGCTTTCTGCAGAAGAAGTCACCTTGATCAGATCCGTCTTTGGCGGATAATACATAAACAAAAAAAGGCTGGCAAGCGTACTTGACCGCTTCTAGCCCCACTCGCTTCCCCATTTCTTCATTTCATGGATAACGCCGTGAAGGGCATGTCCCTTCTTGGTAAGAGCATACTCGACCGTCATCGGCACAGTCGGATAGGCTGTCCGGGTAATAACACCGTTATTTTCAAGATGACGAAGCGTATCGGTCAACGATTTGGAACTAATCCCGCATACGGCCTGCTTTAATTCGCCAAATCTTTTTTTCTCATGAAACATCATTTCCCGGATAACGAGAAAGGACCATTTGCCGCCAACTATATCAAGTGACTTTTCGATCGAACAATATACATCGTTTACTTGATCGTTCGCTTCTTCCATTCCAATCTCTCCTTTGATTTGCTATTTAATGTATTTCTTCGTCATTCTTTAATTTTAAAATTTATTATACGCTACCTATCGGGCAGCATGTCAACTAATTCGAGGAGGCAAATACTATGAACATTGGATTTATCGGTTGCGGCGTCATATCGACCGCACATTTGGAAGGTCTGGAGGAGTTAATGAAAGCGAACCGGAAAACATTTGAATTGACGGCCGTTTGCGATTTAAATGAGGATAGAGCAAATACCTTTGCTGCGCATGCTGAAGAACGGTTGGGCAAACGTCCGGCAGTGTATACGGACTACCAAAAAATGATTAAAGAAGTAAATTTGGATGCGGTATCAATCTTATTGGATCACGATTTGCATCACATCGTGGCGGAGCATTGTTTCGCAGCCGGCATTCATGTCCAAATGCAGAAGCCGCTCGCCATATCGCCGTTTTATGGTCGTAAAATATTGGCGGATGCCAAAAAATACGCCAGAGTACTGACCGTTTCTGAACCGAGCGTTTTGGGTGCGGAAAATGTGGCCATGGCCAGAGCGATTAAAGACGGAATAATCGGTTCCGTAAATATGGTGATGGATTACGCAACGGTCACTTTGAACCGGACTTTTTTTGCAGGTACCGCTTGGCGGCATTTCAAAGGAAGGGCAGGCGCAGGCTGGATTAACGATCACGGCGTACACCGTACGCATATGTTTACGGAAGTGAACGGACCTATTCGTGAAGTATTTGCATATACAGAAATATTTGAAAAAGAACTGAGCGATGGAAATACGACGATTCAACCGACAGGGGAAGACACTAGCGTCACTGTGTTCCGTTTTGATAATGGGGGGCTCGGGCATTGGATGTGCAGCACTGCTGCTCACGGAGAAAAAATGGGCGGAGTTTGGATTTATGGCAGCAAAGGCTGTTTCCGACCAGGGAAACATGCTGCGCTTGAGAATGGTCAGATCATACCGGCTAAGGACTTCATTGCGCAATATGCGCCGGAAGTACCTGTACATCCGTTTGCCCACTCCTATGTCGAACTGTGGGAAGCAATCGCGGAGCAGAAAGCTCCGATTTCCAGCGGCGAACGCGGCCTTGAAGCTTTAAGTATTGTTTTTACTGCACTCGAATCGGCATTGATCGGCCATCCGGTTAAGGTCGATGAAGTGATGAATGGAGTTAGACACGCTTATGAAGATACCGTCATTAGTGAAATGATAGCTGATCGCAGAGGTTAGAAATAAAAAACAGATCACCCTGGTGGATGATCTGTTTTCACCTTTTTATTGTATCGATTGTAAATGCTCGGCGAGACGATCCCAAGTTTCAGTAATCCCTTGCTCCATCCCCATTTCCATGACGGATTTGAGCGCTTCGGCGGAAGCGTATTGAGCCCGGCTAACGAGCTTCGTCTTTCCTTCATGCTCTTCAAAAGTCATCGTAATCTGAGATGAGGGCATCCCCTCCGCTTCATTGCCTTCTGCATCCGAGAAAAAGTCGACGTAGACGATCTTCTCCGGTTCAACAATTTCCTCGTATACCGCTTTGCCCCAAGATTCGAATCCGTAAAAATCCCCTTGGTTCTCATCCATACACTTCATGCAGTAATGCCAGATGCCGCCGGGCCGAAAATCGACGTTGCAAACGGTAAGCTCCCAGCCGCGAGGACCCCACCAGTGCTTCAGATGCTCAGCCTCTGAAAACGCCTTGAAAACAAGTTCGCGCGGCGCATTAAAAACACGCTCCAAAATAAGTTCCTGACCCTCTACCTTTAAAGCCATTTTATTCGACATCGATAATTCCTCCTGAAATTTAGTTTTTAGTTCTCATTATTTGATTTGAATTGCAGCTTCTGCAAGTAATTGTCTAGATTGCTGAGTCGTTCATCCCAAATATTGCGGTAAGTCTCAAGCCACGCGTCCATTTCTTGGAACGGCTCCGAACGGAGATAGTAGTTCCGGCGATTGGCGACTGCCTGCACTTCGAC
>DATJKM010000188.1:0-3809 GCA_035491515.1 Candidatus Udaeobacter sp.
GAAATCATAGATTAGCTCCGAGCGTAAACGGCTGTCGCCGTCCTTTGGCGGCAACAGCTCGTTTCGCGGTGAAATATAAGTTTATTTATAAATGTGCAACTTATAAATTCTTATATTTTAAAAAAAGACTGCTCTCAAGTCGTCTGTGACGATTTGAAAGCAGTCTTTTGTATAGGGCCAGTTATATGAAAAACCAGTTAATGGCCCATCATCATGGACACTTCAGGCTTTTCTTCCGGATTCGTGCTTTGCTCTTGTTTCGGTCTGCGAAGCAATAAGGCGACAATGGCGCCAGCGATTGAAACGGAAGCTAGAATGAAGAAAGTATCCCCGTAGGAGGAATAGATGACGTTTGGTCCTGGATTTGTTGTGCTGTAGTGCTCTATTCTACTTGCCAGTATAGTCGACAACCCGGCGATTGCGAATGAGGTCATTACCTGCTGTGCTGCTGCAGTTAAAGAGGTTACACGGCTAACAAGCTCTTTGGGAGCAGACTGCATGATGTGCGTATTAAGCGGCATCATCGACAAGCCCATGCCTGCGCCAAGCATGGAAAGTGGTATCATAAGCGTAAGAATAGTCGTCTCCGCAGAAATTTGGCTAAGTATGATGCCTGCAAACGTAACGATAGCTAAGCCGGTAATAACGACGGGACGCGCTCCAAAACGGTCAAACAGCTTGCCGCCGATCGGCATGAATATTCCTGCAGCAACTGCTTGCGGAAGCAGGATAAGCCCCGTTTCAAAGGCAGAGTAGTTTTTGGCGATTTGCAGGAAAATGGGAACAAGGAACAACGTACCGAATAACGCGATTTGTACGATCCATTGCAAAACGATACCGCGGGTGAAATTGCTTGATTTGAAAACGCGAAGCTCAAGCAATGGTTCTTTGCGGCTAAGCTCAACGATTATGAATATAATCAGCGCGATACCGCCAACGATCATACCCGTCAATGCTGCAGGTGATGTCCAGCCGCTGCCTGCTCCGCCCTCTCCGCCGCCAGCTGAGCTTACGCCGTAAGCGAGCATGGCGAACGCCAGAGGCGCAAACAGGATACCTAAGAAATCAAGAGCGGGTACGCGTTTCCGTTCGACGTTAGGCAATGTGCGAAGTCCGACGATAACGGCAACTACACCGATCGGAAGATTGATAATAAAGATCCAATGCCAAGATACATAATCTACGAGCCAACCGGCCACAACAGGGCCAAGAGCAGGTGCCAGAAGCATCGGAATACCGATCATGCCCATCACCGCGCCTTGCTTGCCCGGAGGGCTTAGTCTAAAGGTAAAGGCCATAGCGATTGGTGCAACCATACCGCCGCCAAGACCTTGGATGATCCGGAAAACGATAAGCTGCTCTGCTGTTGTGGCAAGAGCGCATAGACCCGATCCGAGCGTAAACATAATGATCGAGAACAAGAAAATCTGTTTCGCTCCGAATCGATCGGACATCCATCCCGCAAGCGGAATAACGGCGGCTTGCGCAAGCGCGTAGCCCGTTATCGTCCATTGAACGAGTGACATGGAGCTTTTGAAATCAGCCATTAATCCAGGCATAGCGACATTCATTGCGGTACCGTCCAAAATAACCATAAACATACCGACTATTATGGCGATGAGCGGCGCGATAATATTGCGAATCGACATCGGATCGCCAGCGGGTGCTGCTTTTTTTGAAGCTGAAGCCATATCATTTCCTCCTATCCGTATATAGGGGTCTATTCTTCCTCTTATTGACCTGTGCTAACTTGTCAGGCTACAATAAAAAGATGACCGCATCTATGAGCGGACAATTGTCCGCACTACTGAATCATAAAGACGTATTGAGCAATTGTCAATCGTTTATTTGTTAACGCGGAAAAAGGAGACAGAAACGATGACTGCACCAGAAAACGGCAGAACGAAACAAGAACTAAGCAAAGCGATACTGCATACTGCTAATCACTTGTTTACGGAGCATGGGGTAGAATCGGTCAGTATGCACCAAATAGCCAAATCGGTTGGCATTGGACAAGGCACCCTTTACCGGAGGTATTCTAATAAAGGCGATTTGTGCATGGATATGATGAAAGAGAACTTCGACATCTTTATCAGCGAGATTGATGAATATTTAAAAACCGCAGCGCAGCAGACCGTGCAGCAGCGCCTAAGCGGAGTCATGCGCAAAATTATCGCATTCATCGATAAGGAATCGAAATGGCTGGGCGTTATGCAATCCTATAATAAAACGGAAGATCATAAAGCCGATTTTTTTCAATCGCCGCCGTATCAATATTTACACAATGTGCTTAGCAGCTTATTTAGAGAGGCTGTCGAGTCAAAGCAGGTGCATAAGGTTGATCCGGCCTATATGGCCCATTCTTTTATAGCTGTGCAATCGCCGCATACGTACAGGCATCTGCGGCATGTGATGGGCTATACGTGCGAAGAGATTCAAGACCGATTTTGTTTGACCTTTATTGACCCTCTATTCCGTTAACTGGTATAATACTGAATTGGGCTATCTGAACAAGCAACTATTTGTACCCATAAGGAAGTGAATCGGCATTGACGAAGGAAAGTAACCAGACCGCTGCGGACAAGAAGCAGGACCAGCTTAAGGATTACTCCAAATATTTTGATTTTAGCGATGCGAAAGTGATCGATCAGGATGAGAATTCAACGACCTACCGCATTAAAGGAAGGATCGTCAATATAAATGCGGCACCAAGCCACAAGGATGAGAAGAAACGCGGCAAAGAGGACATCGAGGTGCATTACGATTTTGCCATCCCCGATGAGCTGCGAACGATCGGCGCGGGCAAGCATTATCTGATCCAAACGTACGGCTGCCAAATGAACGAGCATGACACCGAGGTCATGAAGGGCATGTTCGAAGAAATGGGCTATACAGCTACAGAGGACCGGAAGCTTGCGGATGTTATTTTGCTCAATACTTGCGCGATCCGTGAAAATGCGGAGGACAAGGTGTTTGGCGAGCTCGGTCACCTCAAGACGCTGAAGACGGAGAAGCCAGACTTGCTGCTTGGCGTTTGCGGCTGCATGTCGCAGGAGGAATCGGTTGTCGGACGTATTTTGCAAAAGCATGCTTTTGTTGACATGATCTTTGGTACGCATAACATACACAGACTGCCGTATTTGCTGCAAAACGCCTATTTCAGCAAAGAGCTGGTCGTCGAGGTATGGTCCAAGGAAGGCGACATTATCGAAAATATGCCCAAGAAGCGCGAAGGCATGCGTGCTTGGGTGAACATTATGTATGGCTGCGATAAGTTCTGTACCTACTGCATCGTACCGTATACGCGCGGCAAGGAGCGCAGCCGGCGTCCTGAGGATGTGATCGCCGAGGTGCGCGACTTAGCCCGCAAAGGATTTAAGGAAATTACGCTGCTGGGCCAGAACGTTAATGCGTACGGCAAAGATTTCGAAGACATGAACTACCGCTTTGGCGATCTGATGCAGGACATGTCCAAAATCGATATTCCGCGTATCCGCTTTATGACGAGCCACCCGCGTGATTTTGATGATCATTTGATTGAAGTGCTTGGAACGGGCGGCAATTTGGTGGAGCATATTCATTTGCCTGTGCAGTCCGGAAGCACTGAAATATTGAAACGAATGAGCCGCAAGTATACCCGTGAGATGTATTTGGAGCTGGTTGGCAAAATTAAAAAAGCGATCCCGAACGCCATGCTGACTTCGGATATCATCGTAGGCTTCCCGGGCGAAACGGATGAGCAGTTCGAGGATACGATGACGCTGGTGAAGGAAGTAGGCTTCGATTCCGCGTATACCTTCCTTTATTCT
>DATJKM010000189.1:0-2123 GCA_035491515.1 Candidatus Udaeobacter sp.
TGCTCGTGAATGACCGGTTCTTCAATCTTAAGCCCCGCAGTCTCGATCAGCTGCCGCGCCTCTGTCTCCGTCTTGCCAACGACATAAGGCACGTCTACTTCCGCGACATCCAATACGCCGAGAAGCCATATAAAGCCCCAAATGATTAACCCCAGCAAAACCAGCGTCACGCCAACGACGGTAAGCGGTTTTTTCCACCCTTTCGGCTTCGGAGCCAATTCCTTCTCGTCCCACTGCTCATCCTCGCTCGGGTTAACCGGCTGCTCACGTTCCATCGGAGCTGCTGACCGGATATCGCCGCGAATAGCGGGCATCACGCGCGTCTCTTCCAAATCGTTTATGCTCGTAAATGATACTTTAGGTTCCTTCAACCGCTCAGGACGCAAGCAGGTATCCAGATCGAGCTGCATTTCATGAGCTGAGCTGTATCGTTCAGCCGGATTTTTGCGCATCGCTTTAAGAATAACATTCTCAACGCTTTGCGGAATATGCGGATTAACTGTACGCGGCTCTTCGAAATTTTCCTGCAAATGCTTTAAAGCTACGCTAATCGGGCTTTCACCTAGAAACGGCAGCTGCCCGGTAAGCATTTGATAGAGCACAATGCCGAGCGAATATAAATCCGACTTTTCTCCGGTATTGATCCCCTTCGCATGCTCGGGGGAAAAATAGTGTACCGAGCCGATAACCGAGCCGGTCTGAGTAATGGTCGATGACGTAACCGCACGCGCGATGCCGAAGTCGGTAACCTTCACACGGCCGTTTTTTCCTATTAATATATTATGAGGCTTGATATCGCGATGAATAATATGATTCTGATGCGCATGATCAAGCGCGTCTGCAATTTGCATGGCAATACGCACCGATTCATCTGTTTGCAACGGCGCACGCTCTTTTATAATTTCATTCAAATTGTGGCCTTCGATATATTCCATTACGATATAATGCGTATCCTCTTCTTGTCCTACATCATAAATGCTGACGACATTCGGATGAGATAGCGCAGCTGCTGACTGTGCCTCACGACGGAAGCGGCGAATGAATTCCTCGTCATGCACAAATTGCTGCCGCAGCACCTTCACCGCGACCTTTCTGTTCAGCAGCACATCATGCGCTTTATATACAAGCGCCATTCCACCGCCGCCAATACGTGTCAATATTTCATAACGTCCGCCCAAGTCCTGTCCGATCATCCCTGTCACCCCTCTCGATTCGTACCAGCTGCTTCTTGCAGGAGAACGACCGTAATATTGTCGTCTCCGCCAGCATGCAGCGCAAGCTGAATGAGATGATCAGCTTTAGAGTCCAGCTCCAGCTGCTCAGTCGTGACCGTTTGCAGCATTTGCTGCTCACTCACCATGTTCGATAATCCATCGCTGCACAGCAGCAGCACATCCTGAGGGGACCACTCTACCGATTGAACGTCGATATCAACATGCGAATCTGTGCCTACGGCACGAGTCAGCACGTTGCGGCGCGGATGGTGAGCGGCCTCTTCCATGCTAAGCTGTCCGGATTTGACCAATTCATTTACGAGTGTATGATCAGTCGTTATTTGCGTAATGGCGCCTTCGGTAATCTTGTAAGCGCGGCTGTCGCCGACATGTCCGATAATCGCATTATCTTGTTTAACTAACGCAGCCACAATCGTAGTGCCCATGTTATGATAATGCTCGTTACGGGAGGCCAGCTCAAACACAGCCTCATTCGCCTGTGTAATTGCTTGCCGGATAAGCATTTTGCCTTCCTGCAGGGACAAGTCCGCTTTCACAGCGCTCTGCTCCAGCATGCTGCGGAAGGCGTCCACTGCCTTCTTGCTTGCAACGTCTCCGGCCTGATGCCCGCCCATTCCATCCGCAACGATGGCTAGCGTTATCCCGTTATTTAATTGACTAACCCATGATTGGTCTTCATTGACCTGACGAACCCGTCCGATATCGCTGCGGTTTGCCGTTAACAATCCGTCATCACCTCGCCTGAGACTCCATATGTTTCGCTCTTAATTGGCCGCAGGCAGCCGCTATGTCATGGCCTTGCTCCCTACGAATCGTCACGCTCACTTTATTACGCTCCAATACGCGTTGAAATTCAAAAATGTCTTCACGCGGTGTCCGTACATAATT
>DATJKM010000190.1:0-14031 GCA_035491515.1 Candidatus Udaeobacter sp.
GGATAGATGAGCTTTTCCGCCCTTCCCCACCCTCCGAACATGCAAAGGAGATCGTCGTTTTCTTCACATGATTCGCAAGCCACATGATGCCTTGGCTCTCTTCATTGTTAACCCAGCCCACCAGCTTATCGCCCGCAATCAGCCCCAAATCATATAGTCTAACCTTGGAGGGCGTGTTCGTACGGGTCAGCTTCTCGGCACGATCCATACTCTCATTCGTTCCTGCCATGACGAGGCCCGGTATGCCGGTAGCATGTGTCGTGCCCAGCAAATCCAGCAGCACTTGATGGATCGTCATTTGACGAAATATAGAGCTGTTCATTTCTTCATTGGTGATCATGCGTTGAATCGCTGCGGCTGGGATTTTCTCCAGCGGGATCAGCTGCTCCAGCATTCGGCGCGCGCTGCCCTTCGACAGGTAGACGCTGACCGTCTCGCGGGAATCATGATTGCGTAAATAAGTATCAAGCAGCGGACCCAGCCCTTTGCGGGCAGCCTCCTGGCCGATGATGACAATTTGTGTATGCGAGAAGTAGAGACGCCGCGCTGTCTCTTGGCTCGCCTTGCTGACCGCGCTCCGGTAACTCTGGCCCTTGGTGGAAAATACATTGACCGCCGCTGAGTTGCTGGTAGCGCTCTGACTGGAAATCGCTTGCGGAATAACCACCTGATACGACAACACCCAATTTCCGTCTTTCCAATCAACGCCGGTTGCGGAAATAACGGCAATATCATTCAGCTCTACACGGTTCCAGCAGCCGCTAACAAGCAAGCAAACAAGAAGCGGAAGCATTAGCCTCCATTTATACATTGCCGTTCCTCCCTTTCGTTACGGCTTACGGGTATGGCGCTGTGCCGGCGGTTTTTTTCCGTTAGGCCGCCGTTTTGGATTACGCAGATTCAAATCAAGCGGCCGAAGCACAATCGCCCACCACGGCAGCCTTATGAACGTGTCTCTCCATATCCCCTGCTTTGTCGGACCCGGCGCCATCGGAGACATGTACGGCACTCCGAAGGAGCGCAGCGACGTTAGATGGATCAGCATAAACAGCACCGAAATAAAAATGCCGAAAAAACCGAAAATACCCGCCATAATCATGAAGAGGAAGCGGATAATGCGGGAGGTGGCCGCCATATTAAATTCCGGCATAACAAAGTTAGATATGGCTGTGAAGGATACGACAATAACCATTCCCGCCGATACAATGCCCGCCTGTACAGCGGATTGCCCTAATACGAGAGCGCCGACGATTGAAATCGCGGGCCCGATCGCCCGCGGCATCCGTAATCCCGCCTCGCGCAGCACCTCGAATGTTATCTCCATCAGAAGCGCTTCGACCAGCCCCGGGAACGGGATACCTTCCCGCTGCGCCGCCAGACTAATAAGCAGTGTAGTCGGAAGCATCTCTTGATGATAGGTAGTAACTGCGATATATAAGGCAGGCAGCAAAATCGAAACCACATATGCGGCGTAACGAATGATGCGTACGAATGTCGCAATATCGAACCTTTGATAATAATCCTCGGGCGATTGAAAAAAGGTAAAAAAAGTTGTCGGGGCCATTAAAGCCATCGGAGACCCGTCGACCATGACCGCTACCCTACCCTCTAGCAGCGCCGCTGCCACCGTATCCGGCCTCTCTGAATTCAATAGCGTCGGAAACAGCGTAAAGGTCTCGTCTTGAATAAATTCCTCTACATATCCGCTCTCGAGCACGCCATCTATTTCGATTGCCGCCAATCGGCGGTAAACCTCCTTCACGATCCCTTCGTCCGCTACCCCGTGCAAGAACAGGACGGCGACGTTGGTATGTGTTTGCTGACCGATCTTATGCACTTGCACATGAAGGTCGGAGGAGCGGATAATGCGCCGGATCAAGCTGATGTTGGTTCGGACGCTTTCTACAAATCCGTGCTGCGGTCCCCGGATGACCGTCTGGGTCTGGGGTATCGTGACGCTGCGCTGCTCGCCTCCGCCCACATCTGCAGTCAATGCCGCAGCGCTCCCGTCCGCCAAAATAACGCAAAGCCCGTCCGTCATATATTGGAGAGCTTGCTCCAATGTACTTACATCCTGCACCGATCCGATTGAAACGACGCAGCTGCGAAGCGCCTCCAGCAGCTTGCCGCCTTTGACGTACGCATGCTGCGGCAGCTTCATCGACATTAATGGCTCCATGACGCTTTCATTGATCGTCTCCGAGTCCACGATTCCATCCACATAAATAATCGCGATCTCGCGGTCTGGAGCCGCGTCGCTGCGAAATATCCGGATAACGATATCCGAGCTTCCGCCGAAACGATTGCGAATCGATTCGAGGTTCGCATGCAGCGATGGACTGAACGGCGTTAGCCTTCGTACGTTTTGTTTGTTCATAGCGGCACCTTTCGTTTCCATGTTGCTTCTATTTTGGCGCATTATGGATGTAAATATGTACGCTGCTCTCTCGTATTTGCATAATCGCGCCGGCGAAGAGCTGTCTGCAAGCCAAAGAGGGCAATCCGCATGCCGGATCACCCACTTAAACTGATGTAAAAATTGCGCTTAGTTTCATTTTCCCTAACTAATCGAGGGCTCGTCTTTGAAAATGGCCGTTTAGTTTGATTTTCTCAAACTAAACGACGAATTCTGGCAGCTTCTCACGGGAACGCTGTTTTAATTTCGCATACTGAAGCTAATTCCCCATTCGTTTTCGATATGACGGACAGCGCTTCGGTCGACATAACAAGAAGCATTTGAATATGCCGTAAGCCCGGCGGCAAGCGCAGCTATAATCGAATCTCCCCTTCTCCTGCTCCGCGCAGGACAAATTCCTTTAGGCCTTGTTTTTATTTGCTTAACGCCGGTTTTGTGTCAAAAGGAACGTCCGTCTTGACTGGCCCGTGTTTCGTGAACATAAACAATACCCCGCCTATCAGCAGCAGCACGCCCGATAAATAGAAACCAAACTCGATATTGCCCGTAGCGTCTGCCAAGTAACCCGTTAAATATGGCGCAAATATCGACGATAGCATGCCCGCAAAATTAAAGAAGCTAAATGCCCTAGAATACATGTGGGACGGCGTAATTTCCGCGATGAACGAAATGAGAATCGGATCAAGCGCCAGCTTGCCGACAAGGCCATAAATGACCAAGCCCACAATCATGAGCGAGTAATTCTCCGCATAAGGAATGACGAACTGGCAGATGGAGCCAAACAATACAAGCAGCAAAATGAGCGGTTTTTTGTTTTTCATTTTATCCGACAAGTAGCCGAACAATATCGCGCCCGGTATAGATGCCCAGGGGACGAGCGATGAAATAATGCCGGTCTGCGAGCCTTCAAGCCCGCGCACGCTTTGCAAATAATACGGAAGCCATGTCAGCATACCGAAAAATCCGTAAAGCGAGCAAAAAATGAGGATGTATGTAAAGATATGATTTCTTGTAAACAATACTTTCATGCTGGCCCGCTCGCTTTTGGCCATAGCGTCTTGGCGCTGTTCCTTGCTGCGGTCGTCGTTCACAAAAACGCCGATTAGAATAGCTACCGCAATTGTCAAAAAACCGAATAAGTAAAAAGTGAACTGCCAGCTTTTTTCTAATGTATAGGTAAAGTAGCTGGAAGCGATGAAGCCGAGGGAAATACCGATCGCCATGCCGCTGTTAATGAAAGCCGAAGATAACCCTCTATATTTTTTAGGAATGGAGCCTGAGGTGATGCCGTACACGGGACCGTAATATGTACCTTCGCCAAGCCCCGTGAATGCTCTCAGAGCCAAAAATATGACGAACCCGGGAGCAAACCCGCTCAAAATCGTCCCCACTCCGAACAGGATATATCCGATAACCAGTATTTTCACCCTGCCGAATCGGTCGGCCAAAATACCGGCGGGTATTTGCATAGCTGCATACGTAATAAAAAATACGGTAGACATTAAGCCCAACTGCGTTTTTGACAGTCCCCATTCATCGCCAATGACGCCCATAACAGGAGAAAGAATGTTGCGATCCGCATACATAAAGGTCCAGCCAAGCGCGAATAAAACAATAAGCAGGATTGGGTTGTTCGTTTTTTTGTTCATCGTGTTTGCCTCCGTCGTTTTCATGTTATGTTATGTAACAATTACTTCTGTTTTTGATCTAAAAATCTTAGAAACTCGATTATCCCCTTCATTTCGATGATTATAGCAACTACAATCGAACGATTTGTAATAAAAAACCTCTTAATGTTAACATTTTTAACATGTCCAGAATATATCATGTTATATAACTTAACGTCAATTCTTATTTTTCAAATAGTAATCAGATATTTAGATTTGATGTCAAATTGAATGAGTTATTGTTTATTACTGATTGAATGAACGGAAAATGCAATAAAATGCTTGCGGTTTGATAGATAGAGGGGTGATTGGCATACAAATCGTCGTCTTCGCGGTTCATACATACAAGCGCTTAAAACGGAGTTAATCATTATACTTTCGGCTGGAGTACGTTGAGTTCCGGCCGATCCTTCGCTAATTGTTCAAGGACTGGCATGCGCGCTTTTTCACTTTTATCAGCCACGAGACCCCGACCAACCCTTGTAAAAAATAACCACAAAAATCCTGTGGTATAAGAACTCATGTTCTGTATATAATAAGAACAAACGTTCTTGTTATGGAGGGGTAGCATCATGACATTGGAAAAATGGTTCAGCGCAATCGGTTGTGTCGTTGATGTCATTTATATGAGTCAAAAAGGCAAGATCACGAAACGGAGGATTCGGGTCATATCCGTGAAAGACGGTTACGTCAGAGCCTTCTGCATAGACTCGGGCGCACAGCGTGTCTTTCTGGCGGCAAATGTATTAGCGGCAGAGCTGGTGAGCCGAAATGTCTCTTGACAAAGTAATTATGCTTGCGGATTGCCAATCGTTTTATGCTTCAGTGGAGAAAGCGGAGCATCCCGAATACCGCGATTTGCCGGTTGTCGTTGCGGGCGATCCCGAACGCAGATCCGGCATCATTCTCGCCGCTTGTCCGATCGCCAAGTCCTTCGGGGTAACGACTGCCGAGAGGCTCGGCGACTCGCTTGCGAAGTGTCCGGATCTAGTGATCATTAGACCGCGAATGCAGCTGTATATCGATATTTCCATGATTATTACGCGTATTTATCAGTCTTATACCGACCTCGTCGAGCCCTATTCGATCGATGAGCAGTTTCTCGATGTGAGCGGCTCTCTGCATTTGTACGGATCGCCGGAGGAACTGGCGCATCATATCCAAACCCGCATTCAAGCAGAGCTTGGGGTGTATACCCGCTTCGGCATTGCGGAAAATAAAATTTTGGCGAAGACCGCCTGCGACAACTACGCGAAGAAAAACGATTCGGGCATTTATATTTTATCGAAGGATAAGCTTCAGGAAACGCTTTGGACCTTGCCCATCTCCAAAATGTTCATGGTCGGCAGCAGAATGACGCGGCATTTTAATGCGATGGGGCTGGAGACGATCGGTCAATTAGCCGAAACGCCGCTTGAGAAGCTAAAGCTGATGATGCGCCGCAAATTCGGCAAAAACTCCGATATTAACGCCGAGCTGTACTGGCGCATTGCGAATGGAATCGATGATAGTCCCGTTACGCCGGGTACACATCAGGTCGCTCCGAAGACGGTGGGACATATGATGACGCTGCCTCGCGATTATGGAAAGCTCGAGGAAATCAAGGTTGTGCTGCTTGAGCTGACGGAGCTCGTTTGCCAGCGCTGCCGGGGCAAAGGTTATATGGGGCAGGTCGTTTCGGTCGGCTTAATGGGGGCCGATTATGACCGGCCAACCGGCTTTAGCCGCCAAATGAAAATGGACGATCCGACCAACGTCACTAATCAGGTTTACCGCACCGCCACCCAGCTGGTGCTGCGGCACTGGGACGGCTATCCGGTGAGAAAGGTCGGCGTAAGCCTGTCGTCATTTTCGCAGGATGATGAGTACCAGCTTTCCTTGTTTGACCCGCACCGCGAGAAGACGATGGCGCTTGAGCGGGCGACTGATGCGCTCAAACAAAAGTACGGGGACGCTACTATTTTAAGAGCGGCTTCCATTACTCCCGCGGGGCAGGCGCTGCACCGCTCTGAGAAGATTGGAGGACATTACAAATGAGAAAGAAGCTTGAAGGAAACGGGCTTTGGGAATCGAGCCGCATGATGCTGCCCGAGCACAAGGTCGCGATTAATGAACAGGAGAAGGCATTGCGGCAGCGGCAGCGCGTCGAGCTCGATGAACAGGAGTGGGAGAATGTAGCCCGCACCGTGACCGATTCACTCCAGCAGCGGCAGCCCGTTACACTCCGTCTGTTCCACCCGTTCGAGGAGCTTACCGTCATCGGCATCGTGGACCGGATCGACCAGCTGAAGGGCCGTTTTATGGTCGATGGCGAGTGGTTTGCCATCCACGATATTGAAGGAGCGGTAACAGACCAGTAACCTGTCGTTCTGCTGGGCATATGTACTACAGGGCAATGAACGCATTTGCTCAAAGTTGATTTGCTTCGCGCACAGCAGCTTAAATAAAACTCATCTTTGAACAAGGAACGCTCGACAGGCTGAAGCAGCCAATCGAGCAATTCCTGTGTTCCTTTAGCCGTAATTTTATAAGGCTTCCGATCCTGATCATCGCCATCCACCGGCTCGACCAGCAAGTACGCGAACAAGCCGGTCTATTGTCGTATAAATCTGTCCGGTATTAAGCGGCCACTGTTTATGGACCATTTGTTCAAATATAAGCTGTATCCGTCCTGCAGCTGAAACCGCATACAATTTGTACAAATGTGATCCAATCAGATTTACTTCCCGCGCTGCATCGCAAGCACCGCAAGCTCGATCTTGCTCAGCATGAGCCCATATTCATTCGTAATTTCAAAGGTATGCGGCAGCGGCAGTTTTTGAAAAAAAGGCGCTACGTCGGCTGCCGACTTAAACCAATCTCCGGCCTCTGGAGCTTCAAGCGGCTGATCGCCCCACGCCGCGTGAAGCTCCGGACTGTAGAGAGGCTCAGCCCCCGGCTTCAGCCGTCCGCCCAGCAGTCGCTCCACATAGACGCGTTGCGGAGCCTGCTTGCGCACTCGCGTGAACATATGCGTTGCATAGTCCGCACGTGAACCGGTATGCTTAACCGCGCCGGCAAAACATTTGGCGCCTTCATATACGCGCGGAATGCCAAACAGCATCGCATAAAGCCGCTTGCCGAATTCGATTCGCTCCTGCAAATTTTCGAATCGCTCCATTATAAGCCCGGAGAGCTTCAGCGCGGCAGCTCCATCGCCTTTTTCTTTTCCATTCCCGTACGGAAAAATGACGCCGTTCAGCTGAAGAAGCGACTGCAGTCCAAAAAATAATGTATGGAGCACCTTTTCGCGAAAATACGGATGCTGCACGACGCGCTGCTCGATATAATGCTGCTCGTTGACGATGAGCGCAATCGTCAGCGGCACCGCATCGCGGTCTCGCCAAAACTGCTTCCATACCGGCGTCATGAACGCCGATACGCCAAAAGCCGGCAGCAGATGGAACAAGTTCCTGCCCTCCCGCCGGCTCCATTCGTACAACAGCAGCTGCGGATACGCATCCTGAAAGATCAGTGCGTTCGCCTGCTCCAAAAACCGGAACACCGCCTCCCGCTGCTCCGAGCTGAGCAGCCTTGGAAGCCACTCCCCTTGCAAATCGGTCATGTTCCAGCCGCCATTGCGCGATACCATATGGGCAAGCAGCGCCCAGTGTAGCTCCGGCGTGCGGAAATATACGCTGCGGTAGGCCTCTGTCCGCGTCACATTATTACGGTTGCAAGCAGCCGTCTCTGTACGGATTCGTTCAATGAGCGCAAGCTCCTCTCCGGTCCATCCGCAAGTTGCCCCGGCCTCAACCACTGCGCCGGGCTTTGACCACGCATACTTCAGCTTCGCTACAGCCGGAGCCGACAGCTGCAGCGGTATCGCCTCGGCGATCATCGTGTGCGCTGCGCTCATCGCCGCCCATTTCCCGGCAGCATAGTCGAACGCCGCCCCAGGCAGCGCGAGCAGCTCCCGCAGCCAGTAGCCGAATGAACGGCGATATGTCCGTGATCCATTCTCTTTGCCCATCGTCAGCGCTCCTTATTCCACGTCATTGCCTTGCAGGAGATGATGCATCGCTAATAAACCTATATGATCCAGTATCATCCACCGTGCGGTTCGTCATACCATGTAAGCAACATATGCGCTTCAGCCAGCTGCAGTGTATAATAGGGGAAACGTAAAGAAAGGGGATGAGAGCTATGTGCGGAAGATATACGCTCACCGTCACGCTCGAGGAGCTGATGGTCAGATATATGATCGATGAAACGATGGTGCCGTTTCACCGCCCGAAATATAACGTAGCTCCCAGCCAACTGGTGCTAACGGTCATAAACGACGGGCACAGCAACCGGCTAGGAGAGCTGAAATGGGGACTTATACCTCCGTGGGCTGACAATCCGAAGATTGGCTTCCAGATGCTTAACGCACGCTCAGAGACGGCAGCCAGCAAGCCGGCTTTCCAGGCGCCGCTGAGACGTAAGCGCTGCCTTATCCCGGCCGATGGCTTTTATGAGTGGAAAACGACGGCACAAGGTAAACAGCCCATGCGGTTCGTTCTGAAGAGCCGGGCCTTATTCAGTATGGCCGGTCTTTATGAGACATGGCTCTCGCCCGAAGGAACAAAAATAAATAGCTGCACTATTTTGACCACGACGCCGAACGAGCTCGTTGCCAAGGTTCACGACCGCATGCCGGTCATTTTGCGCCCCGAGGATGAACAGCTCTGGTTGAACCGCGCCGTGACGGACGTCCACGCGATTACTCCGTTCCTACGGCCATACGCATCGAATGAACTCGAAGCATATCCCGTCTCCGCTGCTGTCGGAAACGTCCGCAACGACGAGCCCGCGCTAATCGAGCCCTACCTGTCGGACGAGCAGCTGGAGCTGTGGTAGCAGCCGGGCTGCCCGTAAAGCAAAAAAAAAATCGCTGACCCCAAGCGGTCAGCGAAACATCCCCCACAGCTTCAACAAATGAAACGTGTTGTTGGGATCGATTTTTTGCCCCATCACGAAGGCGACGATCTGGTCCTCCTGCGTATCCGTAAGCTGCTCCTGCAGTATAACGGCCGCCGCTTTCACAAGCTTCCTCACCTTCGGCCGGTCCTGCAAATCGTACTTCGTCACGTTGCCCAGCAGCTGCCTGATTCGATCCTTCACGACAGGATTTTTCATCTTGTATTTAACGCGCTCGACCAGCTGCGGCCGAATTCCATAGTTTTGGTAACTCACTGTCCTGACACCTCCATCCGGCAATCCAATCACATCGTTAAACTATATGCCGCCTGGAGGTAATTATTGCCTAGTCCAGCTGTTCCCCTTGAAAAAATTGATCCTTCTGCAGCACGCTGCGAACTCTGGCATAGGACTCATTCGACCAAAAATCGTCACGCCCCGTTAATTCAGCGGCATCGTCCCGGGCAAGCTCCAGCATCTCATAATCGGCAACCATGTCCGCCAAACGGAACTCCGGCAGACCACTCTGCTTCGTGCCAAAAAAATCGCCCGGGCCGCGAATCTCAAGATCTCGCCGCGATACCTCAAAGCCGTCGTCCGTATCCGTCATTACCTTCATCCGCTCTCGTCCGGTTTCCGATTTCGGGTCGGCCACCAATATACAATGCGATTGATGCTCGCCCCGACCAACCCGGCCCCGCAATTGATGCAGCTGGGACAACCCGAACCGCTCGGCGTCCATAATGATCATTAGCGTCGCATTAGGCACGTCGACGCCTACCTCGACGACCGTCGTTGCGACCAGCACATGCGTTTCGTTTGTGCTGAAAGCGCCCATGACGCCTTCCTTCTCCGCAGCTGAAAGCCGTCCGTGCAGCAAGCCGACACGCAAATCCGGAAACGATTGCTGCGTTTGCACGTATAGGTCAATCGCATTTTGCACATCGAGCTTCTCCGACTCTTCGATCAACGGACAAATAATGTACGCTTGCCGCCCTTTGCCCACCTCTTTCCGGATAAAGGTAAGCACGCGCTCCATCATACTATGTTTCACCCAATACGTCTTAATCGGCTTACGTCCATGCGGCCGCTCGCGAATCGTCGACACATCCATATCTCCGAACGCCGTAATCGCCATCGTTCTTGGGATAGGTGTCGCAGTCATCGTAAGCACATCGGGATTCATTCCTTTGCGGCGCAGCACGCTCCGCTGATTTACGCCGAAACGATGCTGCTCATCGACGACAACGAGCCCGAGGCTCCGAAAAAAAACATCGTCCTGAATAAGCGCATGCGTCCCGACGACGATATCGATCAGTCCCATCTGAAGTCCGGCGAGCACGTCCCTCCGTTTGCGCTCCGTGACGCTCCCCGTCAGCAAAGCAACTTCAATGCCTAAATCCGCAAACATTCTCGAGAGCGAGCGCATATGCTGGTCAGCCAGTATTTCGGTGGGCACCATCAGTGCACCCTGATGGCCTGACTTGACTGCAACGTATAACGCAATCGCAGCAACAACCGTTTTACCGGAGCCAACATCACCCTGCAGCAAACGATTCATACAAGACGGCCTTCTCATATCCACGCAAATTTCGTTAACAACCTTCTTTTGCGCATCGGTCAGCTCGAATGGAAGAATCGCAGCAAACTGGCGAATCGTCTCGCTTTCGATCCGATGCGCAATGCCGTCATTACGTTTGCGATTAAGCGCCCGATAAGCTTGGAGCTTTAACTGGAATAGAAATAGCTCCTCATACACCAGCCTTTTGCGGGCTGCCTGTCCTTCCTTCGTATCATCCGGCAAATGGATGCGCTGCACAGCATCGCGCCTCGCCATCAGATCATGCTGGCGGACAAGCTCATGCGGCAGCATTTCTTCGATCATCGTTCCATACTGAGTCAACGCTTGGCGCACCGTCTTCCGCATCCACGGCTGCGTTATGCTTCCGCCAACCGAATAGACCGGCTGCAGCGTTCCCGACTTAGCAGGTCCGCCGCTGCCTGGAAATTCCGAATCCGATACCGTAATTTGCAGGCGCTGCTGCTCCCATTTGCCCGTGAGCATAATTTCCCGGCCGGTAACAAGCTGATCCTGCAGAAAATGACGATTGAACCAAACCGCCGTGACCAGCCATTGTCCGACTTCAACCTTGCATGTAAGTCTCGATTTGCTCTTGCCGTAACGCTGCAGGACAGGGATGCCTCTAACATGTCCCAGCACCGTTACCTTCTCGCCTTCCTTCACGTCGGTGAGCTCGCGAATACGGTAATCCTCGTAGCGAAATGGAAAATAATCGAGTATATCTGCAACTGTTCTCACGCCAAAGGCGTGAAGCTCCTGTTCCTTAGGAGCACTCACGCCTTTGATTTGCCGAACAGAAATTTGATCCAGCGTCATCATCATATCACATCCTGTACATGAACACAGCCGATGTGCCGGGTCCGGTATGCGTCCCGATAACCGCGCCTATCGTTGTCCAGCCAACCGCCCGCACATTGAACCGGCTCTTAAGAAGCTCGTATAACTCCTCTGCCGTATCCTTGCGGAAAGAATAAGCCATAGTTATTCCGACAGGCTCGTCGCCGTACGATTCCTTTAACAGCTCGACGATTCGCGTCATCGCTTTCTTCGAGCCGCGCACCTTGTCCACCGCCGCCACAACACCGTCCTGATCTAATGACAGGATCGGCTTAATGTTTAGAATCGAACCGATCAGCGCCGAAGCCTTCCCGATCCGTCCGCCCTTTTGCAGATATTCGAGAGTGTCCACAAGAAAATATAAATTCGTATTTCGCTCCAGCCGCTCGATTTCCTCGATAATCCGTTCCTTAGATTCGCCTGCCTGCGCCATTTCAGCCGCCATCACGACACGCATTCCGAAGCCGTAAGAAGCTGATCTCGAATCCATTATCGTAATATCAGCTTCATTCTCAAGCATAGAATAAGCAATTTTGGCCGACTGATACGTTCCGCTGAGCGCAGCTGACACATGCAGCGAAATAATTGGAGAATCCGCATCTTCAGCAAGCAATCGCTGATATACATCTGAGAACTCTATTGGAGACGGCTGCGACGTCGTTGGAGGTGCAGAAGATTGTGCAAGCTTCTCGTAGAACTGCTCGGAATTAATCGTTACGGCATCCAGAAACGTCTCCTCGCCAAAGTGCACCTTAAGAGGAACGATGTTTATCCCCAATCGCTCTCTGACCTCATCCGGAATGTCGGCCGTACTATCCGTTACTATTCGAACCTTCCCCACCGTTTTCCCCTCCCAGCATTAAAACAATTGCATTTTACTCTAAAGCAAAAACATAAGGATACAGCGGTTGTCCGCCCTTTTGCACTTCCAGCTCCAGCTCCGGATAATGTTCCCCGATCCATTCACAAAGCGATGCAGTCCCGGCTGCTTCAGCATCCTCGCCGGTAAGAATCGTTAACAAATCTCCGCCTGAATCCAGCATGCTGGCGATAAGCGATTGGCAGGCTGCCTCCAAGCTCGCATCTGAAACGACGATTGTTTTTTCCTTGATGCCGATATACTGGCCCTGTCGAATGTCTACGCCTTCAATCGTAGTATCACGTACAGCCCTTGTTACTTGTCCGGAGAGCACCTGCTCGGCCGCATTTTTCATCCATGCGCTATTGCGCTCAACCGTTTCTTCTTCCTTGAAAGCAAGAACAGCCGCTAAGCCTTGCGGAATAGTGCGGCTCGGAATGACAGTAACGCTTCGCCCGCTAAGCTCGGCAGCTTGCTCAGCCGCCAAAATAATGTTTCCATTATTCGGGAGAATAAAAATATGCTCCGCAGACAACGCTTCGATCGCTTTCACGAAATCCTCCGTGCTGGGGTTCATCGTCTGGCCGCCGGACAATACCGTATCCACATCATTTTCCAAAAAGATATTTGCGATACCCTCGCCTAATGCAACTGCGATGATGCCATACGGCGCCCATTCGAATACTTGCCCTGGAGGAATGCCTTGAACGTTCTGCCCTGCGAGCAGCTCAGCCGCAGAAAAGTCTACGACGCTGGAATCGTTCTGCTCATGCTCAAGCAAATCACGATGCTGCTCGCGCATGTTAAGTATATGAATATCGGTTAATTCGCCGTAAGGAAGCGATAAATTAAGCACATCACCCGGTTTACGCGTGTGTACATGCACCTTAATAATATCGTCCTCTGTTATAACCAGTATAGAATCGCCGTCTTTCCCAAGCGCCCGTTTGTAAGCGGATTCATTAAAAAACGCTCCTGCTTGCCCGCTTAGTTTGCGATTGATAAAAAATTCCATATCGTATAAAAACTCAATCGCTTCCGTCGATAAGCGTGATTGCGCCGATATCCGCTCTTGCGCGCGAATCGCAGGAGCGATTGTCGGAACAGCTACCTCTTCAGGCGGAGCTGCTTCTGACGGCATCGCGCCTAAATCCATATGACTGTCTAGCTCCGAAAGGCTGCGTACGAAGCCCTCGTAAATAAACACCAGACCTTGTCCGCCGGAATCGACTACGCCAACCTGCTTCAGAACAGGCAATAAATCAGGCGTGCGCTGCAAAACTTCATATGCCTTCTGATGCACCTCGCGCATCAATTCAGCAACGTCATTTGTTCTGCGTGCATATTGAACGGCGTGCTTGGCAGCCTCCTTGGCAACGGTAAGTATTGTTCCTTCTACAGGCTTTACAACAGCTTTATAAGCGAGGTCAACACCGTATTGCAAAGCAGCGGCCAACTGCGCCGTTCCTGCTTCGTCAAGTCCGGCAAGCGATTTGGAGAAGCCTCCGAACAGCTGTGACAAAATAACGCCGGAGTTACCCCGAGCGCCCATCAGCAGCCCCTTCGACAATGCTTCTGTCGCTTTTCCAATGCTGCTTGACGGCTTGCTGCGGAGCTCACGAACGCCTGAGGACATCGTTAAGTTCATGTTTGTTCCCGTGTCGCCATCCGGCACCGGGAACACGTTTAATGCATTAACGTGCTCTGCGTTACGCCCTAAATAGTCCGC
>DATJKM010000191.1:0-18130 GCA_035491515.1 Candidatus Udaeobacter sp.
GCCGTCGATCGTCGTTTGCGGAATATCCTCGATATATCCGTTTCTCTTGAAGTTACCAGTGAGCGGCAGCAGCGCGCCGGCTTCTGCGTAGGATGCTAGATTCGGTGCGTCGATCGCCATAATATCAGGCGGATTGCCTGCGGCGACCGCGGTTCTAAGCTTCGTATCGTAATCGCTGTACGGAAACGGCATCATTTCTATTTTGATTGACCGATGCTTCTCCATGAACGAAGCGATCAAATGGTCATATGCGGAATTTTCGGCTTTATTGCCTGAATTTCTCCAGAAAGTAAGGGTTACCGGTCTTTCGGTCACGACTTTTTCCTGCTGACTGTCATTTTCCGCAGGAGCGCTGTTATCTTCCAAGCAGCCCGTTAAAAGCATAATTCCTAACGTAATCAATATACCGATTGCATAATTATTTCTTCTCACGGCTGGTGCTCCCCCTTTACTCATCGCGATCTGCTGCGGCATTTCATCCATTCAGAATAACAGATTCTGGAGCAGCCATGCTTATAATTTTTTCTGTTTTTTTATTTAAATATTCTCAGGTGACCCGTCAATCCCTCAAACGAGTAAAGGACTGCCCGCCAGGTTTAATCAAACCTGACGGGCAGTCCTTTGAGCTATTTGATGTTTTTTCCCGTTATTCCTGCTCCGCGCACTGCTTCTCCTTTATCAAAAATACGGATATGTATTGCAGTACGGCCATCGTGAACAAAACAACCGGCAGCCAGATGGATTGCAAACCGCCTGCCAGCAGGATGAGTAAAGAAATAGACAGTACCCTTCCCGCGTTCAGGAAAAGCTCCCTCATGACGACCGACTCTACCCGGAGCTGCCCTTTAAGCGGCAGCGTGCCGATTAACCGATAGTAATAGGAGGTAAGCGTATTGACCGCAAGCGGATTACAGATCGAGAACAAAATCATAAAGACGGCGACCGACCAAAACGCCACTTGGAAGAGCAGCAGCGCTGAACCGATCACAACGCCTGTTGTAGAAAGCAGCACATATTTGCGCACTTGCTCCTTTTGCGCTTTTCTGGAAATGACGTAGCCGGTAGCGACGGTAAGCGAAGAGAAGAAAACGCCCAAGTACCCTACCCAATCCTCGCGGCCGACCGTTTGATACAGCATTATGTTCGGCAAAAACAGCATGATGCCCTGGAAAAGACCAAGCACGAAGAAGCTGTACAACGCCTTCAGCCAGCGCCGGTTTTTGTTCATCACAAGTCCCATAAACTTTAAATAATAAGCTTTGTGATGGGAGGGAACCATCGGAATGCGAAAGCTGACGACCGCAGCAATAAGGAACATAACAAACGCGAGCGTGAAAATAAAAACATAACCCTGCAGCCCCTCATTGCGTTGAATGATGAATCCGGCAAGCGCCGGTCCGGCAAGCCCAGATGCATTGAATACGATCATATTGATCGCGAGAAACCTTATCCGGTTTGCTTCAGTCGAAACATCATATTGAATAACTAAGTAACCGGTCCAGTAAAGTCCTGCCGCAACCCCGTTAAAAATAGCAAACCATATGTAATATTGTGCAACATGCTCCTGGGCAATGACTACCATTAAATAAAAGACGGCTATCATAACGATGCCCAACCGGTACGTAACCATTCGGTCGCTCCGCTTCGCGATCCAGCCTCCGAACGCGAAAGCAGGCGGCGTCAGTAAGAAGACAACGATGTTATACATCCCGTTAACCGTTAAATCCTGTGTCAGCCTCCACAAATATAAATTGAGGAACAAGCCTGACATCGATGCGCCGAACTGAAAACAGCAGTGAATAATTAATGCAGTCACAGCTTCCTTGCCCAGCCTGCTTTCAGCCGGAAGCGGCGTACTCTTCATCAGATTCAATCTGGTCCAAAATCTCGTCTCCGCCCGCATTTGCTGCATCCCCCGTTGTTTCTCAACTGGATAACGTTTTCTTTTTATTTATTTTATCACACGGAAACCTTATATCCCCGACTCTAGAAAGCGCTCTCTCCTTCAAAATAGTCGCTATCCTCTCATATGAAGCAGCCAAGTAAACGTATTCTTTGTTTTTGACCTTTGTTCGCATGATTAGACTTACAGGCTCGACTTGAAAATGTTAGGCTTAACGGCTTTACTGCTTTAAACGAACAAAAACTAAATATCTAAAAACATACGTATAGCAAGCCGCCCTCTCATCACAAACTACGGTCATCACTTCGAAAGGGGGGAATTGTATCATGGCAAAGCAGCAAGGTCACGCGACCAAAAACACAACGACAAAAACATCCGATAAAAAAAGCAACGGTTCCGGCAATAACCACTAACCGAACAAGCCAGCCCGGCATAAACGCAAATGACCCATTACCCGCTTATTAAGCTGCGGTAATGGGTTTTTTCTTATGGGCAATAAAAGGTTATTTTTATTTTTTATCGAATTATTACCGTAAGAGATAACATATTATTACTAGAAAAAGTGGTGAATCATCTATGACTTCATATTCCTATACCGTAATCGATTTTGAGACGAGCGGACTCGATCCGAAGAAGGATCGTGTCATTGAAATGGCGGCAATCCGCTGCGTTAACGGCGAAATCGCAAGTGAATTCAGCACGCTTGTCCGTTATGACGGCAAGCTGTCCGCCAAAATAACGGAGCTGACCGGCATTACCGACGAAATGACCGCTGCAGGTATGGACGAGGATACCGCATTCCGTATTTTAAACCGGATGATTGGCGATAACATATTGATCGCTCACAATGCTGCCTTCGACCTTGGCTTCCTGCACCATTCCCTGCTTCGAATCGCCGGCAGATCATTTACCAACAGGTATATTGATACGCTGACGATCAGCCGCGCGCGGCATGTCTATCCGCATACGCTGAAGGATATGTCGGATCGTTACGGCATCCCTCTGATCGGCGGCCACCGTGCGCTTAACGACGTCATCGCCTGCTGGGAAATTTTCCGAAAAATGAACGAGGAGCAGCCGGTAGACGGTTATTTGAACACGCTCGGCTATCTCAAAAAATTCGGGCCTCCCGCTTGGAGTCCGCCAGGAACGAGACTTGAGCCCATTGAGCTCAAATATGCTGCGCGTTAAACGCGTTCCTTCCCTTTATCCGATTCGCCCGCATTTTTGTTCGCGGCATCCCGGTCCTGCTGCATCTCCTCTACCGTCTTCACCTTTAGGCGGGCTGCGCCTTCGTAATCTCGCGTTGGAAGCAGCGGACCTTCAGCTAGACGCTTCTTGGCTGCGGCGATGGACGCCGTATACTGCGGCAGCCACTGCTCCTGCGCCACAAGCATTTCATCGACCATTTGCCAAATTTCATTCGGATTGCATACGGCGCCGACGAGCGGATCCATCATAAACGCCTGCCGCAGCAGCTTATCGTCGCCATGAATCGCTGCCTCTACAGCCAGCCGCTGCACGGAAATGCTTACATTGCACACCGCTGCCGGGCCAAGCGGCAGCTCGCCGACGGTCGGCATCGAAATGCCGTTGCGATCGACATAGCCCGGCGCCTCAATGATGGCATCGACCGGCAAGTTCGCGATGATCCCTTTATTTTCTACATTGAAGTGACCACGGTATACTCTGCCGGTTTCGAGCCCTTCGATAATATAAGAGCCATGCTCATGGCTGCGCAGCTCGCTCTTGAATTCATTTGCGGGATCCTTCATCCAGTTTGGAAAATCGGTCTCGAACCAGTTGCGCCCCTCTGTGCATACGCGCAAATAACCGCCTGTTTCTCCGTTTATCCATGAGCTCAAATCGATCCAGTCGTTAATTTCCTCCGGACGCTTGCGGTACCAAGGCACATACTCGCTCAGATGGCCGTTCGATTCGGTGCTGTAATAGCCGAAGCGGCGCAGCATATCGATGCGCACCTTCTCGGTGCGGCTAAAGTCCGGATGCTTCTCGAATGCGTCCAGCAGCTTGCCGGTCAGGTCCTCGCCGTTATGTTTGATTTGAATATACCACGTTTGATGGTTAATGCCCGCGCAAACAATATCGACTTCCTCCTGCTTCAGCCCGAATGCCTCGGCAATTTGCCAATGCCCGCCCTGCACGCCGTGACATAAACCAATCGTCCGCACGCCGCCATACTTGTTGCAGGCCCAAGTCATTATCGCCATCGGGTTTGCATAGTTGAGCAGCATCACATCCTTCGCAGCAACCTCCCGTATGTCACGGCAAATGTTCATCATCTCGGCGATGCCCCGCTGCCCGTACATGATGCCGCCGGCGCTCAGCGTATCGCCTACGCATTGGTCAACGCCGTATTTGAGCGGAATATCCACATCGGTCGCGAACGCTTCAAGACCGCCTACGCGAATTGTACAAATTACGTACTTCGCATCCTTTAGAGCCTCGCGCCGGTCGGTTGTCGATTGGATCCGGATCGACAAACCGTTCTCATGGATATCGCGCTGGCAAAGCGCGGTTACCATCTCCAGGTTATGCGCATTAATATCTGTAAAAGCAACTTCGATGTTTTGAAATTCAGGTACCGCTAACAGGTCGCGCAGCAAGCCGCGCGTGAATCCGATCGAGCCCGCGCCTATAAACGTAATTTTAAAAGTAGACATGCCAATCAGCCTCCGCTTATCGTCAGATAGAGTCGTTTAATCTCCTCTACATTGTAGCAACGATAAATCGGAAGCGTTATCAATATAGTGACCAACTGTCTTTCATTGTGTCAGAAATCGTCACTTTTGTTGATTCTCGGTTTGGCCGCGGCTGTCCAAAGTTTGCGTATCAACCGAATTACGGTAAGCAATCGGCGTCTGGCTCGTATATTTTTTGAACATGGCGTGGAAATATTGCCGGCTCCCCACACCGACATAATCACAAATGTCAGCGATAGCGATATCCGTCTCGCGCAGCAGCATTTTCGCCTTTTCCATTCGCAGCTCCGTTAAATAACTCGTTATCGTTTTGCCCAGCTGAGCGCGGAATACACGGTGCAAATAACCTGGATGCAGGCTAACGGCCGCCGCAATATCCTTCACCTGAATGTCGCGGTCATAGTTATGATGCATAAATTCGATGGTTTGCTTCACATAGAGATCTGCGGGATTTACGCCATGTGCGCCAGACTCATAGTGTAAACGCGCAATGGCCAAAATCAGCTGGGCAAACAGCAGCTCCGCCTTAATATTGATGCGTTTACCGCCGCTATCCAGCTCAAGCACTAAGCTTTTAAGCACCTGATACACCTCGCTGGGATCGCGCATTAACAAATAAGAGGACGGCTCTGTGATCAATCCAGCCACAAATTCGTCCTCTAAAGCAAGCTGCCGCATAGAGGGAAACGCCGCCCGGCGCTCCCTAAAATCAAATTCAACGTTAAGCATCCGGCAAGGGCCACGTTCATCAACGGTAAGCCGATGAGGAACATTCGCATCCAGAATAACAAAATCACCCTTCTTAAGCGTCATTTCGCAAGCTGCTGCAGTTGCAGTCGCCTCCAGCCCGATGCCGCAGGCACCGGATATGACATACATAATTTCTATCGAATCATGTGTGTGAGAGGTCATCGTATAATCTGCCCACTGCTTAAAATAATAAGCAAACACATGTGGGTACAAATCTCCCTCCAGCCACTCTCGCTTGAACAGCGTTCCGCTCATAAGCCGTCTCCCCCTTGCTCAGCAACTAGTTGTGCGACGCGGATGCGAGCTTAGCCACTGCGCGCAGTGCCGTCTCGATTTCCCGCTCGACCGCTTTCGCGACAACATCCGTATGCGGATCGTACTCGCCTGCCAAATCAGCATCAGCATAGCCATCCAGCGCCAGAATCGCTCCGGCGCGTACTCCGCGCAGCGACGCAATGACGTACAATGCCGCAATCTCCATCTCAACGGCAAGCGCTCCCGCCTGCTTGTATTGACGATGCGGAATGTCCACAACGCCAGAGAAAAACACGTCCAGCGTTACCGTAATACCTTTTTTCACGATGCCTTCGCTCTCCAGAGCAGTCTCGTACAGCGCTTCGGTAACCTCGCTGTCCGCAACGGCCGGAAAGCCCGCCGGCACGAGCTGATTCGTAAGGCCTTCCGCACGGACGGCAGCCGTGCTTACGATGAGGCTTCCCGCCGGGTGCTCGGCCGAATAAGAGCCGGCTGTACCGACGCGAATGAGTGTCTTAACGCCTCCGCGAATAAGCTCCTCAAAGCATACGGCCGCCCCGGGCGAGCCTACGCCATGGCTTACTATCGCAATATGCACCCCTTCAAAATCACCTACGAACGTCCGGTATTCGCGGGCGAACGCAAGCTCTCTTACATTTGTCAACCGCTGTGAAATGGCTTCTGCACGCCGCGGATCGCCGCACACGATTGCATAAGCCGGCAAATCTTCCGGATTTACTTGCAGTATAGGCAGCATCTGCTTAATCAAACTCCTTCTTCATCCATTCATCCTCAGGCATCGAGTTTTCATCGCTGCTGAAGCGCTGCTCCAAGAACGGGTCCGCATAGTTGTGAAAGCCATTGCGCTCCCAGAAGCCTTCGCGATCCTCTTTCATGAATTCAATGCCCGTAATCCACTTCGCGCTCTTCCAAAAATATAAATGCGGAACGAGCAGGCGCATCGGCCAGCCATGCTTATCGGTCAACGGCTCTCCGTCAAAGCGATGCGCGAGCAGCACATTATCATGCAGCATATCCTCTAACGGCAAATTCGTATCATAATCCTCATCCGCGTGAATCATCACGTATTTAGCTTCCGATTTTACGCCAAGCAAAGGCAGCAGATCCTTGAACTTTATGCCTTCCCATTCCGTATCGAGCTTCGACCAGCGGGTAACGCAGTGGATATCGCATACGGTCTTCGTTTGCGGCAGAGCGAGCAGCTCCCCAAAGCTGAACGTACGCTCCTCCTCCACCTCGCCGAACACCCGAAGCGACCAGCTGTTTATATCATAAAGAGGCACATCCCCCTCATGCAGGATCGGAAACCGTTCCGTCACCGTTTGACCCGGCGGCACCCGGAGCGCAAGCTCAGGGGCAACCTCCGCCTGTCTAACCGCGGCCACTTTTTTCAGACGCTCTGCTTTTTTATGCATGCTGTATACCTCCAAATTCCATCTAATTTCGCTGTAAATGAAAAGCAGCAACTGTTACCCGGCCTTCGCTGCTTTATCTGGAGCTTTCGTTCGATTTACGGGCTTCCTGCATATACCCTTTGTCCTTAAAAAATAACATAGCGGCAATCGTTACGAGATACGGCAGCATCATCGTAAAATGAGTCGGCAGGGCAAAGCCCTGCAGCCTGATGCTGAGCGCGTCCATAAAACCGAATAGCAGGCTGGAAGCGGCAACGCCAATCGGATTGGATTGGCCGAGCATCGTCGCCACGAGCGCGATGAACCCTCTTCCCGATGTCATTCCTTCGGTAAACATCGTAACATTGCCAAGCGACAGCTGCGCGCCCGCCAGCCCGCATAATACTCCGCACATCAGCACTGCGCCATATTGGATGCGGGACACTTTAATGCCGAGGCTCTTCGCTGCCGTCGGATTCTCGCCGGCAGCAAGCAAACGGAAGCCGGTAACCGTTTTGAATAAAAACAGCTGCAGTGCAATTACAAGCAATAGAGATAAATAAACGAGCGGCGAATGACCTGACAGCACCTCTCCAAGCCACGGAATATCCTTAAGCACCGGGATATCCCATTTTGGAAGTCCAACCATATCCTTATTGTAGTATGCGCCTTTGACATCAAAGATCGCGCGCAGCGAGAAGGTCGTTAGTCCAAGCGCCAGAAAGTTGAGCGCAATACCTACGACGATAACATTTGCTTTCAGATGAATGCTCATATAGCCGAACAATATAGAAAATAATAGCGAACACAATACCGCAAATAAAACCGCGGCAAACACATTTCCCGAAAAGTGGTTACCCACGATGGCAGAGAAAGCTCCTATCAGCACTAAGCCTTCCAGGCCTACGTTAAACAAGCCGACTCGCGCGCATATCGCGCCGCCGAGTGCCGCAAGCAAAATTGGCGTAACCATGCGAAGCGTCGAGGCAAACAGCGAGACATCCAATAAAAATTCCATACTATGACCTCGCCTTCCTGCGTTTAATGAACGAATAAGTGAATTTAGCCGAGACGAACAAAATGAGCACCGCTTGAATAATGCTCGATACCTCCAGCGGTACCTCCGTGTTTCGCTCCATGCCCATTCCGCCGGTTTGCAATGCGGCCAGCAGAATAGCGGCGAATGCCGTACCGAGCGGATGCGATCCGGCAAGCAGCGTCGCCATAATGCCCGACCATGCATAACCCGGTGTCGTTAACGCCCCGTCCAAATAACGGTACTGCGTGCCGAGCACCTCGACGGAGCCTGCCAGCCCGGCAAATCCGCCGCTGACGAACATGCTCAGCAGCATCATTTTGCCCCGCTGCACGCCTCCGTAGCTTGCGAATAACGGATTGCCGCCCAGCATTCTGATTTCATAGCCTTTTACGGTGTAGCGCATAAACAAGAACAGCAGCACCGCGCAAACCGCAGCAATAATAAATCCGCCGTGAAGGCTCATCCCTTTAAACAGCTTAGGCAGCCATACGCTTTGATCGATCATGACGGTTTGCGCCATCGCAGCAGAGCCTGTCCGATCCTTAAGCGGGTACGAAACGATGTAGCCTGCGAAGAGCGTGGCAATGTAATTGAGCAATAAGGTTGTGATGAGCAGATTCATTCGGAACCTGGCATCCAGCCAGCCTGCGAAGGCCGACCATATCCCCCCGGAAATAATGCCGGCAATAATAGCGGCAATAAGTTTTAACGAGCCGGGTCCAGGCAAGTAGATGGCCGTTACAGCGGCACTAAGCGCACCTAATACCATCTGTCCTTCCGAGCCCATATTAAAAAATCCGGCACGAAAGGCAAGCGCTACTCCAAGCCCGATCAAAATAATAGGCGTAGCCCGGCTTAACGTATTCGTAAAAAAGTAAAAACTGCCGAAGGCACCCTTCCACATTTCCGCGTACGTTTCTACGACGGAGCCCCCGACGATTACGATGGCGATCGCTCCGGCTGCCAGGCCAACGATGACAGCCAAAAGCGGCTGCATCAGCGAACGTCCGAATTGTATCAACTTATCCAACCGCTTTTCCTCCCGCCATTAGCAAACTAATTTGTTCCTCTGTAGCCGTGTCCGCATCCAACTCGCCTGCGATCTGCCCCTCGTACATGACTAAAATCCGGTCCGACAGCTTCAATATTTCTGTCAGCTCCGAGGAAATGAGCAAAATCGCGCCTCGTTCTTCCCGCTTCTTCAGAAGCTCGCCATGTATAATTTCCATCGCGCCGACATCGACTCCCCGCGTCGGCTCTGCGGCAATAAGAAACGGCGTCTTCTGCGCAAGCTCGCGGGCAACGATCAGCTTCTGAAGATTTCCACCGGACAAAAACTGAGCCTTCGTAGACAAGGAGCCCGTTTTTATATCGAATCGGGTTACCCATTCGCCTATCATTTGACGAATGCTCTTTCCGTTCAGAACGCCGAATTTCTGATGCTTTCCTGCATGTCCCATCAAGCCGTTCTCGGTGACCGTCGCATCCTTGGCAACGCCCCATTGATAGCGGTCCTCTGGAATATGAGCAAGCCCGCGCTCGCGAATGGCTCCAACCGGCGCGCCGGTTACATCCTGTCCAAGCAGCTTGATGCTGCCGGTATCCGGCTTCATAAGACCGGAAATCGTTTGAATAAGCTCCGATTGACCGTTACCCGATATGCCGGCTACGCCGACAATTTCCCCTTCATTCACCTGAAGGCTGACGCCGTTCAGCAGCGGCTTCGTTTTTCCGCCTTTCATTGACAAATTCGATACCTCAAGCACGGGCTTGCCTGCTCTGGCCTCATTACGAGATATATGTACCAAATCCCGTCCAACCATAAGTCGCGACAACTGTTCCGCATTCGTGTCCTTCGCGTCGACGGTTCCTGTCACCTTGCCATCTCTCAGCACGGTAATCCGGTCGGCGACTTCCATAATTTCCTGCAGCTTGTGACTGATCAGGACAAAGCTCTTGCCCTGCGCCGCTAATTCTTTGATCGCGGCCAGCAGCTCTTTCACCTCCAGCGGCGTTAAGACGCCCGTCGGCTCATCCAAAATGATAATCTCCGCGCCCTGATGCAGCACCTTTAATATTTCAACGCGCTGCTGCATGCCTAATGAGCAATCCGCAACCTTTTTCCAAGGATCGACCGGCATGCCGTACAGCTTGCCAAGCCGTTCCGTTTCCTTGGCAGCAGCCTTTCGATCGAAGCCTGCTCCTTTGGAGGGCTCGCGTCCGATTACAATATTTTCGGCGATTGTAAATGTCGGGAACAGCATAAAATGCTGGTGGACCATTCCGATTTTATGCTTGATCGCATCGGCAGGGCTCGCAAACGCAACCGGCTTGCCATCCAGTCGGATCTCGCCGCTTGTCGGACTTTCCATTCCGTATAAAATGCGCATGAGCGTCGTTTTTCCAGCGCCGTTTTCGCCGACTAAGGCATGAACTTCTCCTCTTTGCAGAGAAAACTGAACCTGGCTGTTCGCCGTTACGCTTCCGTATGATTTCGTAATGCTGTCCATTTGCAGCAACATACAAACGCTCCTCTCCTTTTATTGCCGTATAACAAAAAAAACGACTTCCTCCAAAGCAGAGGAAGCTTCCATGCAATAAGCAAACCGGCTGCATGGGTAGCAGCCGGCCTGTCATTCTATTGGGCTAGCGGGTTTACTACAACGATTTTACCAGATTTAATATCTTCGGCAATAGCTTTTACTTTATCGACATTTTCTTGGCCGATGAACGGGTTAAGCGTCGTTTCGGTGTCTTTTGTTACGAACGTTAGGCCTACGCCGCCTTCCTTCAAGCCGTAGTCTGCTACGCCGTATGCGAAGCTGCCTTCGACAAAGCTTTTTACCGTTTCGTAAGCTACTGCATCCGTACCTTTCAATTGCGAAAGAACGATATGCTCCGGATCCTCGTCTGTACGGTCCGTATCTTGGCCGGAAGTGAAGAAGCCTTTTTCCTTCGCCGCTTCGAATACGCCGTTATCGCCGACTGCCGCCATACCTGCGATATAGTCAGCTCCTTTGGATTGCTGAAGCAGAGCAAGCTCTTTGCCTTTAACCGGATCCGTAAAGCTTCCTACATAGTTGATAAGGAATTGTGCGTCCGGATTTGTGCTTTTCAAGCCCTGCTCGAAGCCGGAAGTATATTTGCTGAGCAGCGGTGCGTCCATAGCCACGACAGCGCCTACGATGTTCGTTTTTGTTGCAAGTCCGGCAAGTGCTCCCATCAGGTAGGAAGCTTCTTGCTCACGGAAGTTTACGCTGCGAACGTTCGGCAGATCAACGACAGTATCAATGATCGCGAAAGGCTTGTCCGGATTTTCGGCTGCTACTTTTTTTAGCGCATCCTCTGCTTGGAAGGTTGCCGTAATAATCAAATCATAATCTTCCGCTACCGTTGCGCGCAGGTTTTGTTCAAAACCGGCAGGATCGGTCGATTCGATCGTTTTCACTTCAGCGCCGAATTCCGCGCCGGCTTTTTTGAAGCCTTCATCCATCAATACGAAAAACTTGTTAACGCCGATTTTTTCAGGCAGCACAAGCGCGATTTTTTTCTTTTCAGCTTTATCGCCTGCTGCGTTATTTGCCGCGTTTCCTGCGTCATTTTTGTTAGATCCGCAAGCTGCGACAATCGCAACCATCAGAATCAGCGAAACCGCTAAAGCAATTGCTTTTTTCATCATGATCTCCCCTAAAAAATAATATACATAAATTCCTTTTAATCCTAGTTGTTTAATCGGAATTTGTCAACCTGTTTTGCGAAGTCAAATTTCATGTTTATTCTACACCATATTTATTTCATTAAAAAAACAATGTATAAAAGGTCACGAATTTGTAACATCCAATTCCATATTTCTACTCATCTGCTCAAAGAGCTTAAGCCCAATCTCCATATCTGCGACCGACATCCCGTCGAAGAGCTTATGCATCATTTTCGAGCGTATCGTCTCGATGAGATTTACGATCTTCAAACCTTCATCCGTTATGTCCAGCATCACCACGCGCCGGTCCTGTTCGCCCCGCTCCCGCTTCACATAGCCAAGCTCGATCAGACGGTCCGCAATGCCGGTAACGCCTCCGCTCGTAATTTGCAGCTGGTCGGCCATTGCTGATGCCTTCTGGGCGCCCGATTCCGCTAATATAATCAGCATTTTGCCATGTGTCATCCCTAAACCATGCACGTTATAGGTGTTCCATTCCGCATTTATTTGTTTGCGTACCTGACGAAACGACTCGTCCAGACGCCTCATTAATTCCAGCCTCTCCGCACTTGAAACTTCCAAACGATCACCAACCTTAACTTTTATTTCTGATAACCTCAGTCTTCATTATAACGTTCATTTAAAAGTTTAACTAACTTTCTTCTGTAGAAATATGCAATTTCCTCGCTATGCACAGCTCAAAAAGGCCAACCAATGGATGTTGGTTGGCCTTTTTGCCCCTTTAACAAGCGCCAAGAGCTGGATTTTGTTTGATTAGGAAGCGCTTAGCCTGCGATGCACCACGCTGCTGCCATCATCCCTGCAAAAAGCGCAGCGGAGGCTTGTCGAGCAAGCCTTTGCGCGCCGTCTGCCACAGCTCCTTCATAAGCTGCTGCAGCGGCCAAGCGGCTGTCGATGCGGCGGACACCGCAATCCCGAACCGGTGCGTCAGCGACGCTCCTGCAGCAATAGGGTGCTCAGGTGAGGAGAAGCAGTCCAGCTTCTCCTGAAGCTGCTCCAGAAGAGCGCCATTCACGCGGTCAGAAAAGATATAAAAGGTTGCCCAGTGAGTCATTTCGTCCCAGCAGCCCGGGGCAGAAATAGCTTGCTTAACCGGCTCGATCCGCTGCCTCTGCGAGAAAATCAGCTCCTCGCCGTAATAAACCTTAAGCCTATTACAATAAGAACGGTAATCGAACCGCTCGCCTCGCAGCGTACGGCCGGGACAAAGCACATCGGCCTGCAGCCATGCGGAGCCTGCCTTCAGCCGCACCTGCGTCTCATTCCGAAACGAAGCATCCTTGTAAAGCATAACCGGCTCCGGCATATGCTCGACGACCGCATTCTCCTCAAGCGTAAACGTCTGCTGCACCCGGGAGCCTCCGCCTGGCATGCTCGGATGCACCTTCATGTACGATTGGTTCGTAATCATGACATGGGAGCCTTGCTCCGACTTCCATTCCAGCTCATAGCTGTCGCCATCCAGCAGACCCGGCGATACGTCCATGACGATGACAGCGAGCTGACCGTCCAGCGGAAACGCTTTTGCTATTTTGACCGGTGCGGTATGGTATTTATTTTCGAGTATCGTTTGCCCGCGCCGGCTTGCGAAGGAAGCGCGAAGCACGGAAGTTTTGACTTGCGGCCCGGTGCCGTACTCAACTGCTCGCAAACGCTCCATTAAGAAGCGGAGTGACGGTGCTCAGGAGGTATGCTGGACAGCTGGATGACATGCGAATGTTCTGTACCGCGCGCATGAGCTACCTCATGCGTAAGCCAGCTTACGATCTCGTCCACGCCGTCGCCGCCGAACAAGTTGGAAAATACGAAAGGACGGCCGCCGCGCATCTTTACCGTATCAGCCTCCATCACCTCAAGGCTCGCACCCACATAAGGCGCCAGATCGATTTTGTTAATGACGAGCAAGTCCGAGCGCATGATACCAGGGCCGCCCTTACGCGGAATTTTCTCTCCCTGGGCCACGTCGATAATATAAATAAACCGGTCGACGAGCTCGGGGCTGAACGCAGCAGCCAAGTTGTCGCCGCCGCTCTCGATAAAGATCAAATCCAAGTGGTCGAAACGGCGCTCCAGCTCCTCAATGGCTTCAAAGTTCATCGAGGCATCCTCGCGAATTGCCGTATGCGGACAGCCGCCCGTCTCCACCCCGATAATACGTTCCTCAGGCAGCACACCTGTGTTGAACAAAATCCGGGCGTCTTCCTTCGTATAAATGTCGTTTGTAATGACGGCTACGCTGTACTTCGTATGAAGCTCGCGCGTCAACCGCTCAACAAGCGCCGTCTTGCCGGAGCCGACCGGACCGCCTATCCCGATGCGGATCGGTCTCGTGCTATCTATCGCCTTACATTCCCACTCCTGATGTGAATGCCCTTGTCCTTGGCACATTGTCATTCCCTCCATTTCAATAGTTAAGACATAAATAATCTCGAATATAAGCGTTCGTGGCGCATCATCGAAAGCTCCGCCATCGGCATATTGGAGTATGCGTCTTCCGGCTCCAGCTCCTCCGAGACCTTAAGCGCTTCTTCCGTTAAAGGCATAAGCCTTGCAATTAGCGATTGTCCCTCCGTCTGTCCCATCGACATCAGACGAAGCGCGCTATTCACGCAGGTTACGATACATGTATAAAAATAACCCTGTATCGCCCGCTCCTCCGATACGCCCAGCAGCCAGCAGGCATAGCCGTGCGTAAGCGGATGGGATGCGAAGCATTTACCGGCGCGCATCGCCTCCGTCAGCGGCGGCCAATCCAGCTGAGGATGAATGGCCGATGCCAGCTGAAGCAGGCGGCGTCCCATTTTTTCCACTCCGCTGCGGGTTTCCGATGCGACTCTCTGCAAATGGACAAGCCTTTCAATCGACCAAAGCCGCTCCCAATCCGCTTGCGGAGCATCACGGTAAACCGCCTTGATGACCATAGCATCCGAGCTCGCCCAGCTTTGCAGCAGCATAGCGGAAGCATAAGCGTAAAGCTGGCTGGAGTTGTTCATCCTGCCATCCTGAACCATCGTCTCCAGACCGAACGAATGCGAGAAGCCTCCGATCGGAAGAGCCGAGTCCAGCAGCTGCTGCATGGCCAGCCATCTAACCTGATCATTCATTTACGTTTGCCCCTCCTGTCTTCTGAGGCCGTATTCATTCGCTAGAACAAGAAATACCGCTGCGCCATCGGCAGCACCTCCGCCGGCTCGCATGTCACATGCTCTCCATCCACCAAAACATGGTAGGTTTCAGGATCCACCGCAAGCTTTGGCGTCGCATCGTTATGGATCATATCTTTCTTCGTCACCGAACGGCAGCCCTTCACCGGTTCAATTCGCTTCTGGAGCCCCAGTTCTTTGCCGATTCCGCGCTCGAAGGCTGCCTGAGAAACAAACGTAATCGAGCTGTTATACACCAGCTTACCGAAGGAAGCGAACATTGGACGGCCAAATACCGGCTGCGGCGTCGGAATCGAGGCGTTAGGATCGCCCATTTGTGCGAATGCGATGCTGCCGCCCTTCAATACGAGATCCGGCTTGACGCCAAAAAACATCGGATTCCAAATGACGAGATCGGCGAATTTACCTGCTTCCAGCGAGCCGACCAGATGAGAGATACCGTGAGTGACAGCCGGATTAATCGTATATTTCGCAATATAGCGTTTAATACGGAAATTATCATGCTGCCCGTTATCCGGCGATAACGGTCCGCGCTGCTTTTTCATTTTGTCAGCCGTCTGCCATGTCCGAATAATAACTTCCCCGACACGGCCCATCGCCTGCGAGTCCGAGCTAATCATGCTGAAAACGCCCATATCATGCAAAATATCTTCTGCGGCAATCGTCTCCGGCCTAATCCGCGAATCGGCGAACGCGACATCCTCCGGTATGCTGCTGTCCAAATGATGACAAACCATCAGCATGTCCAAATGCTCTTCTATTGTATTAATCGTAAAGGGGCGCGTTGGATTCGTCGAAGACGGAAGCACATTCAGCTCGCCCGCCGCGACGATAATATCCGGCGCATGGCCGCCGCCCGCGCCTTCTGTGTGGTAGGTATGAATCGTCCGCCCGCCGATTGCGGCCAGCGTATCCTCTACAAAGCCCGCTTCGTTTAATGTATCCGTATGGATCGCAACCTGAACGTCATACTGATCCGCCGCCTGCAGGCAGGCATCGATTGCTGCCGGTGTCGTTCCCCAATCCTCATGCAGCTTCAGTCCGATTGCTCCCGCTTCGATTTGCTCAATGAGCGGCGCGGTAAATGAGGCATTGCCCTTCCCCGTAAAACCGATATTCATCGGGAAATGCTCAGCCGCCTCCAGCATGCGGCGCATATGCCACGCGCCTGGCGTTACTGTAGTCGCGTTCGTCCCCGTAGCCGGTCCGGTTCCGCCGCCGATCATCGTCGTTACGCCGGAGGAGAGCGCCGTCTCGATCTGCTGCGGGCAGATGAAATGAATATGTGAATCGATAGCTCCGGCAGTGACGATTTTCCCTTCTCCGGCAATGACCTCGGTGCTTGCGCCAACGATCATATTCGGATGCACGCCATCCATAATATCCGGATTGCCCGCTTTGCCGATGCCGACAATCATTCCGTCCTTAATGCCGATGTCCGCTTTCACAATGCCGGAATGATCAATAATAACCGCATTCGTTATGAGCGTGTCCAGCACGCCTTCATCGCGCAATGCGCCGCTCGATTGTCCCATCCCGTCGCGTATTACCTTGCCGCCGCCGAATTTGCATTCATCGCCGTAAACCGTATAATCATGCTCAATCTCCGCCCAAAGCTCCGTATCGGCCAGCCGAACGGCATCGCCGGTCGTCGGTCCAAACATAGCTGCATAGCTCCGCCGATCCATCTTGGTCATGCGTTCTCTCCCTCCCAAGCTGCCAGCCGCTCCCGAACCGCTTCTGGCATTGCGCCTGCCACTGCTTTCCCGCGGCTTAATCCGTTTAATCCATAAGAAAGCTTCGCGCCTCCTAGCTCCACGATCGTAACGGGCTTCTCCTCGCCCGGCTCGAAACGGACCGCCGTTCCCGCAGCAATGTGCAGCCGCATGCCGAACGCTGCCTCGCGGTCAAATTTCAGGGCGCGGTTCACTTCGAAAAAATGATAATGAGAGCCTACCTGAACGGGTCTATCGCCTGTGTTCACGACGATCAACTGCTTCGTCAGGCGCCCGGCGTTTAATTCAATTTCACCCGCAGCCGTTCGATATTCACCTGGTATCATCCTGCAAGCCCTCCTCTCTCTTATGTACTGACCTATCATATTCATATACCAATATCGCTTTCCAGCGTTTACTAACTGTTTGCCGTTTCTACCCTGTAATCGGGTAATGAATCGTGACGAGCTTCGTCCCGTCCGGGAAAGTCGCTTCCACCTGAACCTCGTGAATCATTTCCGGGATGCCGGGCATCACCTGCTCAGCCTTTAAAATTTGCGTTCCAAATTCCATTAGCTGCGCAACCGTCATGCCATCGCGTGCGCCTTCCATAATTTCAGAGGTGATGAGCGCTACACTTTCTGGATAATTAAGCTTCACGCCGCGTTTCATTCGACGTCTGGCCAAATCCGCAGCGATAGTAATGAGCAGCTTTTCTTTTTCACGTTCGGTCAACTGCATTGTTTCACCTCTTTACCCGTAATAGTTTCATTATAGTCAGCAAATAATGGTAAGTAAATGTTATCGCGTCACATATTGTCACACAAAAACAAACGATTCAGAAAAATCATCCTTCGTTCATTACAGATTTAACATCATCTTTACACTATTAAACAGGTGGGAATAATCGACTAAATTCGACAAAATTCACTTTTTGTGCCCGCATCGTCTCTAGACGAAGCAAAGTGCAACTGAATATTCATCGCCTTGTCCGTCATTTGCCGTAATGACACAAAGCTCACATCATTCTTCATCATTTTTTAACGCTTACAGGTTATGGCATAACCGGATGGCGTTATAGCCAACGCTTGTCCGTTGTGATAAAATCGAGAGTATTGAATTTATTTAAGCAAATAGGGGGCACTTAAATGGCGGCCAAAAGAATGCGTTCTGATATGATCAAAAAAGGATTCGACCGCGCACCGCATCGCAGCTTGCTTCGCGCCGCAGGCGTAAAAGAGGAAGATTTCGACAAGCCGTTTATCGCGGTTTGTAACTCGTATATTGATATTATTCCTGGTCACGTTCACTTGCAGGAGTTCGGTAAGCTGGTTAAGGAAGCCATCCGCGAGGCGGGCGGCGTTCCTTTCGAATTTAATACAATCGGCGTTGACGACGGCATTGCGATGGGCCACATCGGCATGCGTTACTCACTTGCCAGCCGTGAA
>DATJKM010000192.1:0-3973 GCA_035491515.1 Candidatus Udaeobacter sp.
CGATACCTCCGATAATATTCCGGGCGTGCCGGGTGTTGGCGAGAAAACAGCGCTTAAGCTGCTGCATGAGCACGGCACCGTCGAGAGCGTTCTGGAAAATCTGGACAAGCTGAAGGGCAAGCTGAAGGAAAACATCGAGAATCACAAGGATGACGCCACGATGAGCAAGAAGCTGGCGACGATATTTCGTGAAGTGCCGATCGAACAGGGTATCGATGAGATCCGCTACGACGGCTATGACGGCCTGAAGCTGGCGGAGGCATTCCGCAAGCTCGAATTCAAATCGCTTATCGAGCGGCTGCAATTGGGCGCGGAAGCGGGAGATATGGAAGAGGAAGCTCAGGCTGCTGCTGCTGAATTGAATATCCATGTGATCGAGTCGGACAACGATGCGGATGTTTTGGAGAAGCTCATTCAGATGCTTGAGAAGTCGGACAAAAACGGTTTATTTGTAGAAGCGATAGGAGAAAATCCGCATCATGCGGAGCTGGTCGGCTTGGCGGTAGCCACAGAGGATGCGGTATTCTCCCTTCCGTTCTCCGTGCTGAAGCAGCCCTTTGCGGCGAAGCTTCGCGAGTGGCTGGAGCAGCCTGACAAGCCGAAGTACGGATTTGATCTGCACAAGGTAGAGCTCGCTTTCAAATGGAGCGGGATCCGCTTCGAGGGAGCGGCATTCGATGTGCAGCTGGCCGCTTATTTGCTTGATCCTACAGACGCGAGCCAGACGCTTAGCGGAATCAATGAGAAGCAAGGACTGTCCACCTTGCCGTCTGATGAGGCCGTTTATGGTAAAGGCGCGAAGTTTAAGCTGCCAGAGGCGGAGACACTTTACCGGCATCTGGCGCTGAAAGCCGAAGCGGTTCGCCAGCTGGTTCCGTTATTGACGGAAGAGCTGAACCGTACCGGCATGAGCAAGCTTTATTTTGAGATGGAGCAGCCGTTGTCCCGCATTCTTGCAGGCATGGAGCATTTGGGCATCAAGGTGGAGAAGGAAGAGCTCGAAGCGCTTGGACGCGATCTGGAGCGCCAGCTAACGGTCATTATTAGCGATGTGTACAAGCTTGCAGGAACGGAATTCAATATCGGGTCACCGAAGCAGCTTGGCGAGATCCTGTTCGAAAAGCTTGGACTGCCGGCTAAGAAAAAGACGAAAACAGGCTATTCGACCGATGCCGAGGTACTGGAGGAGCTGGCTCCTTATCATGAGATCATTCCGCTTATTTTGCATTACCGTCAGCTCTCGAAGCTGCAATCGACCTATGTGGAGGGCCTACTGAAGGAGGTTCGCAAGGAAACGGGCAAGGTGCATACGTACTACCGCCAGACAATAGCCGCAACTGGACGTCTAAGCAGCCAGTTCCCTAACCTGCAGAATATTCCGATCAGGCTGGAGGAAGGCCGCCAAATCCGGAAAGCGTTTGTTCCAACAGAGCCGGGCTGGTTCATTCTGGCAGCCGACTATTCGCAGATCGAGCTTCGCGTGCTTGCGCATATCGCTGACGATGAGAAGATGAAGGAAGCCTTTATCGAGGATATGGATATTCATACGAAGACGGCGATGGACGTATTCGGCGTTTCGGCCGATCAGGTCGATTCCAATATGCGGCGCTCGGCGAAGGCGGTAAACTTCGGTATCGTTTACGGGATTAGTGATTTTGGCCTTTCGAGAAACCTTGGCATTTCGCCGAAAGAAGCGGGTAAATTCATTGAGAACTATAAGGAAGTATTCAAGGGCGTCAGGCAATATATGAGCGACATCGTGCTGCAAGCGCGGCGCGACGGCTATGTGGCAACGATGCTGGAGCGGAGACGTTATTTGAATGACATAAACGCCTCTAATTTCAACGTGCGGTCCTTCGCGGAACGGACGGCGATGAATACGCCGATTCAGGGGACCGCGGCAGATATTATTAAGCTGGCGATGGTGCATATGGATGCGGCGCTGCGCGAACGCAAGCTGAAGAGCCGTATGCTGCTGCAAGTGCATGATGAGCTCGTATTCGAGGTGCCGAAGGAAGAGCTGGAGCTGATGAAGTCGCTTGTGCCCGAAGTGATGGCGGGAGCGCTCAAGCTTGATGTTCCGCTAAAAGCAGATGTGAGTTACGGTGACAATTGGTACGAAGCAAAGTAGCCCATTGCCTTGCAGTTTCGGTTATAATGGTTGTTGAGGTGAGGAGATATGCCTGAATTGCCAGAGGTAGAAACCGTAAGGCGAACGTTAATTGAACTTGTTGCGGGCAAACGAATCCAATCGGTAACCGTTAGACTCCCGCGTATTATACAGCGTCCGGCAGAGCCTGAGCAGTTTGCGGATGCGTTAGTTGGACATACGATTGAAACGGTTGAGCGGCGCGGCAAGTTTTTGCGAATTATTTTGGATGGGCTTGTACTTGTGTCTCATTTGCGTATGGAAGGACGCTATGGGGTGTTTCCGTCAGAGGAACCGCTAGAGCTGCATACGCATGTGATCTTTCATTTTGACGATGGGACGGACCTGCGCTACAAGGATGTGCGCCAGTTCGGCACGATGCATCTGTTCCAGTCGGGACAGGAGATGGAGCTTCCGCCGCTTAATAAGCTGGGTATTGAGCCGCTGGAACCTTCTTTTACACTGGAAGCGCTGCGCGGCAAGCTGGAGAAGCGTGCAACGAAGATAAAGCCGCTGCTGCTGAATCAAGAGCATGTTGTCGGCTTAGGTAACATCTATGTGGACGAAGCGCTGTTCCAAGCGCGAATTCACCCGGAACGAACGCCAAATACGCTGAAGCCGGCCGAATGGAAGCGATTGTACGAAGCGATTCGCTCGACGCTGGCGCATGCCGTAGAAGCGGGCGGATCGTCGATCAAATCTTATGTGAACGGGCAAGGCGAGATGGGTATGTTCCAGCATCAGCTGCTCGTATACGGCAAGAAGGATGAGCCTTGTCCGGCCTGTGCAAGACCTATTCACAAATTTACGGTTGGAGGCAGAGGTACGCATATTTGCAGCAAATGCCAGCCGCTTGCCGTATCTGATAAAGGAATGGCATAGCAGCAATTCCTTATCGACATGCACAGTCAAATACTCCCCGCATATGATAGTTGTGTTACGAAGTATAGGCGGATGACTACTCACAGCTTTATGGTGAGCAGGACAGCCGCTGTGCGGGGAGGGACTAAAGAATTGTTCGCGCATGTTGCTTCACTGTTAGTTCTTGCTTTTGCCGTTAGTTTAGACGGATTTGGCGTTGGTGTTACGTACGGCTTACGGAGAATTCGGATTCCATTGCTGTCGGTGTTGATTATTGCTTGCTGCTCCGGCCTTATCATTTACTTGTCCATGCAGGTTGGCGGTTGGCTGACCGGATTTCTTTCCGAATTTGTCGCGCGGCTCATTGGAGCATGCGTGCTCATTCTGATTGGAGGCTGGGCACTGATGCAGATCAAGCGAGGTAAGCAAAATGATGAAGTGAACGAGACGGATGAGGACTCCGGTCATGGAAGCGCAGAAGCAGCTGAAGGCGATGCGAAAAAGCAAGCTGGAGAAATTGCAAACGCGCCTCTTGTGATGAGGGTGGAGCTGAAGCACCTTGGGTTAGTGATTCAAATTTTGCGGACGCCGCAAGCGGCAGACGTTGACAAATCGGGCACGATTTCCGCATCGGAAGCGGTGATGCTCGGGGTTGCGTTATCGCTTGATGCATTCGGAGCAGGAATTGGAGCAGCGTTGATCGGTTTGCCTTCATTATTTACATCACTCACGATTGCGGCGGCGAGCGCGATCTTTCTAATAGGAGGCATCCGTTTTGGCTTTCGTTTCTCCGCTTGGAGAGGAATGCAAACATTATCTTTTCTGCCAGGCATATTATTAATCATGATGGGAATCATGAAGTTGTTATAATTTGAGGTGAACTGGATGAAAATCGGATTAACCGGCGGTATTGCCAGCGGTAAAAGCACTATCGCAAAAATGCTTATAGAACGCGGTGCGCTG
>DATJKM010000193.1:0-14032 GCA_035491515.1 Candidatus Udaeobacter sp.
GAGGATATTGCGGCGCTGATCGCGGATTTGAAGCCGAAGTTTATGCGTTTTCCGGGAGGCTGCCTGGTCCATGACGGTTCACTCAATCCGGATGACAGGAATTCCATGTATCGCTGGAAAAACACGATAGGCGAAGTAGAGCAGAGACCGGCGAGGCGGAATAATTGGAGTTATAACCAGACACTGGGCCTCGGTTATTATGAGTATTTTCTGTTCTGCGAGGACATTGGAGCCAAGCCGATTCCAATACTGCCTGCCGGATACGATCCGCATCATAAACGGATCGTTCCTCTCGATGAGCTGCAGCCATGGATCGATGACGCGCTTGATCTGATCGAGTTTGCCTGCGGAGACGCCTCTACCGTATGGGGCGGTATCCGCGCGGGATTAGGCCATCCGGAGCCGTTTGGGCTGGAGTATATCGGTATCGGAAACGAAGAGGTCGGCGAACCTTTTTTCGAGCGGTATGCCTACTTCCACCGGGCTATTAAAGAGAAATATCCCGATATGAAGATCATCAATTCCAGCGGCCCGTTCGCGGCCGGCGGGGAATATGAACGAGGCTGGAAATCAGCCAGAGACAACGGCTCGGATCTCGTGGATGAGCATTATTACCAGTCGCCGGAATGGTTTTTGGCCAACTATGACCGGTACAATCATTTCAAAGCCGATGAACCGAAGGTGTTTTTGGGCGAATATGCTTCCTGGGGCAATACGTATTACAATGCGCTTGTCGAAGCCGCGTTTATGACCGGGCTGGAGCGGAACGCGCATGCTGTCGGACTGGCCTGCTACGCGCCGATGCTTTGCAACGTTGATTACGTCAGCTGGAAGCCGGATATGATATGGTTCAACAATCATGAGGTGTACGGTACGGCGAATTATTATGTGCAGCAGTTATTTATGCACCACCAGGGAGACCATTTGCTGAAAATTGAATCAGACGGGTTTGAGCGGCCGCTTGCCAAGCCGGCTTCGCCGATCACAGGGAAGCTCTCGCTAGGTACGGATCTTTGTTCCGTCCAGTATTGGGATGTTCAGCTTATCAACGATGAGACGGGGGAGGTCAAGCATTTAGCCGGGCTCGACGGGATGCTGTCGGATACGCGGGAAGATCGCTTGAATGGAACGGTTGTCAAAACGATGGAGCTGGATGAAACGGATTGGGGCAGCTATACCTTGCGCTTCAAGGCGAAGAAAATAAGCGGTCCCAAAGGCTTTGACGTTTATTTCGGAAAGAACGATGATGAAAATCAGTTGATATGGGAAATTGGCGGGTGGCAGAATCAGGATTCCGCGGTCGTTTCCAAAGTGGACGGCAGAGGCTCATGTCTGACCCAAAGCTTATTTACGGTGGAAACAGGCATTGCATATGAGTTTGCTTTAGAAGTGTCGGGACGGCGGATTCGAACCTACGTCGACGGCGTCCTGATCAATGACACAGAGGATAAGCTGCCGGTCATCGAGCCGTTGTATTATTCCGCCAGCGTCGATCAATCGACCGGAGATATCATCGTAAAGGTCGTCAATGTACAGGAGCAAAGCGCAGCCGCACAGGTCGTATTGGCGGATTTGCCGCAAGCGCCGACGCTGGTCGAGGTATTCGAGCTGTCCGGGTATGCACTTGACGAAGCGAATGATTTCGAGTCGCCTAAGCGGATTTTGCCTAAGCGGAAAGAGCTGCAGATTGAGGCCAACAGCTTCTTCTATGATTTTCCAAAGCATTCCGTTACGATTTTTAGAGTGAAATGAGATAGGAAACAGGCGATTCTTTTCACGATCCGGATTATATGTTGAGGTTAGCCAAGAACGAGTATGACTGCCAAAGCATAGATGCGGATTTGTTCGTGGATGAGGACGGTCAGCCTTACCTGCTGTGGGGGCAGGGGAAATGCTGGATCGCGCCTCTGGAAGAGGATATGGTCACATTTAAAGCCGAACCGCTGGTCACGCCTCCATGGCCGAATACCGCGGGGATTGGTTTCTTTGTTACCACCGGCTCATTGATCCGGAGCGAACGGTGCTTCGCGAAACCTGTATCAGCAAGGTTCAATTTGTAGACGGTAAACCGGTTGTGGATGTGGATCAGGTTATCAACTGGAGCAGCTGTTAGCGATAAATGGTTGAAAGGGTGAATGACAGATGAAAGCGCCATTGTTTAGAGATCCGATTTTTGATGGGGCGGCGGATCCGGTCGTCATATGGAACAGGCAGGCTAAGGAATGGTGGATGATTTATACGAATCGCAGGGCGACCGTGGAGAACCGTAAATATGCGTGGGTGCATGGCACGGACCTCGGGGTCGCATCGTCGGCTGACGGCAGCGAGTGGGTGTATCGCGGAACGCTGACGGGGCTTGATATCGAGTGGGGACGCAATACGTTTTGGGCTCCGGAAATCTATTGGCATGATGGAATCTATCATATGTATGTCTCGTATATTCAAGGCGTGCCGGAAGATTGGGGCCATCAGGCCGATATGATGCATTACACAAGTCCTGATCTCATAAAGTGGAGTTTTCGATCCAAGCTGGCTATAAGTGAGCAAAGCATTATAGATGCTTGTATTTACAGGCTGCCAAGCGGTACGTTCCGGATGTGGTTCAAAGAAAACAACCATACCTATGCGGCAGACAGCGCGGATTTGTATCATTGGGAGCGAGTTGGACCAGTGATCGAAGGACGCGGGCATGAGGGGCCGAATGTGTTCCGCTTCAAAGATTATTATTGGATGATCGTGGACGAGTGGAGAGGGCAGGGCGTTTACCGTTCGGACGATTTGATCGGCTGGGAGCGCAACGGCCTCATTCTCAATAAGCCGGGAACCAGGGAGGAGGACGGCACGATCGGCCTGCATGCCGATGTCGTCGTTCAGGGAGAAGAGGCATATATTTTTTACTTTACGCATCCCGGCAGAATCAGCGGGAATGAAGCTTCGACTTATGAGACGAGGCGTTCATCCATTCAGGCAGCGAAGCTTGATGTCATTGACGGCGTCCTTGTGTGCCACCGCGACAAGCCGTTCGAGCTGAGGCTGCAGCCGGAAAACGATTGAGCTTAGGGTCTCTGGAGAGCGAGGCTTCGGTCACGGTCTTTGGATTGCACAGCAGTCACATAGATTAATGGAATGACATTCACATCCTTTTTCCACAATTGTATCTGCAACGAGCAAGCTCAGACGCATATTGACAGGGCGATCGCAATCTTCGGCGAATTAACGGTAAGCTATGACAAAAGACCGGTCTGCTCGATCAAATGATAGCCGCTCTGGGCTAGCTAATGCCTTCCATAAGTTTGTGGCTGCGTATTTACGGAAGGTGCTGTTTCAAAAGCGGCTTGAGAGACGGCTCATTTTGATCAACAATGACGCGAAAAGATGAGGAAATGGCGGTGCAGGGTGTTGTCCTGTACTGCCATTATTTGATTTCGATCGATTGCTGCTTTCTTCAGCAGATTACGGGCAAGTGAAAGCCGCCCGGCCTAAAGGCCTACCATTGGCAAGCCGCGAAGCAGGAATCACCTGTAAAGTTCGATTTCACAAAACTAAATCGCGTTGCTCGGAGTTTTAGTTTCATTTCACAAAACTAAATCGCGCTAGGGGTGCGAATATGGCGGATTAGCTCTACTTTGCAAACGTAATCGGTCATTTTTTGAAGCAGCTCTCCCAATGCGCTGTTTAATTAGGCAAAATCAAACTAAATGCCCTCTATCGGATAACGATCTTCCATTAGTTTCAGAAATTCGAATTAAACTGCCAGACGGTGGGATCAACGGTATGAAATTATGCAAGGGCGCGAGACGGAAGAAAGCTTGGACGTCATCATTTCCGAATGCCAGCGGTTGAAGGCGGTTGTAGATGAACTCATTTATTTGACCAAGCTTGATCATGTGACGGAGACGTTCCAATTTGACCTGATACCGGTTGGACAAGTGCTCGCGGAAGCGGTAACTGCGGTACAGGGACTGGCCGAGCGGAAAGGAATCCATGTGGCCGTAACGGGGAATACCGATATGGCGGCTATGCTAGACCGGGAAAAGCTGAATCGGGCATTTATCAACATTGTCGGCAAAGGAATCCGGTATGCCGAGTCGAGGATCGTGCTGCAGGTTGTTCGTTCCGGAGATCATATGGGAATAGGTTGTACGTATGACCTTGCCGCTGAGGAGAAGCGTGTAATTAAAAAGCGGCGATGTTTGCGGAATGAGCTTCTTCCGCAAACATTTTGACAAATGCTTGGAATAGTATTGACCTGTTCTTTTTAAAGAACTACAATGACTATATCGTCTGTTATAGCGTCTTTTCATTTTGATTGTAATCACTTAGCTTGACATTAGGATCTAAACTGGTCGAAGGAGAATTCTATGATTGGGGAACGGATTAAAAGTCTACGGGAAAAAAAGGGCTATTCGATAACGAAGCTTGCCGACCTGGCAGGCGTATCCAAGTCCTACTTGAGCTACATTGAGCGCAATATGCAGAATAACCCATCTCTTCAGGTAATGGCAAAAATAGCAGCTCCTTTGGATTCTAACATTGAATATTTACTTGGAGAAGAGCATTTACCAAAAATTCACGAGGAAGAAATGTTGGACGAGGAATGGCAATTAATTATTAAAAATGCGGTTGACGAAGGTATGAGCAAAGGCGACTTTCAGGCTTTAAAAGACTTGATACGTTCGAATATGTGGAAGGAAAGCAGGACGGATGCGAATGCCAATCCGGACGAGAAAAAGAAAACATCAAATATCATTATTCTTCATATCGATAACTGACAGTGAATGAAAAAAGGTAAAATGATATTGACATGTTCTTTATAAAGAACTACTATTGATTTAGTGTTCTTTATAAAAAACAGTACTGGCAGGTGTACTCATGTATAGAAAACAAGACGATATGCAGACAGACCGAAACGAGAAAGAAATAGGAAAAGAAATTAACCTCAAGGCATTATACACCACCATGAAAAAACGTCTCTGGATAGTCGCTCTTATTACCATCACATTGACGGTAATAGCGGGTATTTACAACTCAAGGCCTGAAACTCCTATGTATGCTGCTACCTCTCGAATAATTATCTCTGCCAGCGCCGATGTGGTGGGAACGGCGAGGGTCATGATTCGAGAACCAATTGTCCTTAATAAGGTGGCTGAGGAGCTAGGGCTGGGTCGTTCTGCTGCAGAACTAAGAAGTCAAATAAGGTTGGGCACTGTCGATGACTCCCTTATTACGGTTGTAACGGTCGTCGATCCTGATGCCAAGCTAGCGGCTGATATTGCAAACACTGGAGTTGAAGTGTACAGGGAGGTAGTTGCGGAAACGCTTGGTGTGAGCAATATCAGTGTACTTACAAAGGCGGAAGAAAGCTCGTTCTCTATAAATGAGAAAAGCAACACAATTTTGTTTATCGCTTTTATCGCAGGTCTTATTTTGAGCATAGGATTAATCTTCTTTTTGGACTCTTTGGATGATTCAATGAGTTCGGAACGAGAGGTTGAGGAGATATTAGGCTTAACGATGCTAGGGCAAGTGTCCAAAATGAAAAGAAAAGATATACCAAGACAATCGAAGAAGCAGAAAAACATCTTAGCGCGAGGTGAAACTATTGGGTCGTGAACGAATAAAACCTGCGAAATCTTTCGTGAATAGAAGCCTGCTATCCTATACGGATCCTCATGGCAACATATCCGAGCAATACCGAACCATAAGAAACAATATCCATTATGCCGCAACCGAGAAAAAAGTTCGTTCTCTGTTAGTGACATCTCCTTCAGAAGGAGATGGGAAATCAACGGCTACCGTAAATTTGGCCATTTGCATGGCACAACGGGGTGATCGGGTACTTATAATCGACGCCAACTTTAGAAATCCGATCATCCATCAAATTTTCAGCGTACAAACTTCTCCAGGCTTGTCGAATGTGTTAGGACAACAACTCGATATTCGCGAGGCGATTTATAATACCGAGGTCGAAAGTTTGGATATTTTGCCGAGCGGGCAGCGATTTTTTAATTCAACAGAATTGCTTGATTCTCAGCTTATGGTTGATGTCATGGAATACGCGGCTGCACATTATGATTTCATTCTACTCGACTGTCCTCCAGTATTAGGTTTGCCTGATACGAATGCATTGGTTAGTAAATGTGACGGTGTGATCCTGCTGCTAAAGAGCGGTAAAACGCAGATAGAGCAGGCGAAGGAAGCCAAGCGTGCATTGCTATTTGCCAAAGCTAATATATTAGGCGTCATATTAAACAAAAAGAGCGTTTGATGATTAAATTCGGATAGCGCTTTTTTGTGGGTGATTGTTCTTTATTAAGTACAATAATTTTGAAAATGAATAATTGTAGAGTTCGGTAATGTCTCCTTACCGTTATCAACGGAGGCACTCGGCCATGCTGTGGGTTGAATGAAGCCTTAGACGCTAGTCGTCAAGAGTGTGGTGTGAGGGCGGGTTGAATGCCCTATGGCTCTACAATAGAGTTTTTAACTATGAGGTTTTGATCAAGACCTGATAGTTAAACACTCTAATGGAGTGTCGTTATAATCCATTCATTAGTCGTTATAATCCATCATTATTCGATCTATCATCTGGAAAGGGTGAACTGGCTTTGACGTATCGGCAAAGGTTATCTTTACTAATTATAATCGATTCTTTTATCGTGCTAACGGCTATCTTTTTTAGTAGGTTTTTGCTGGACGCCTCACTTAATGTTATAACGGCTCCCATCGTCATTAGCTCGATTACGCTGCTGCTTAGTCATCATTTCTTTTCTTTCTATTACAAGCTTTATAAGAAGGCGTGGGAATATGCGAGTGTTGGAGAGCTGATGATTATTACGAAGGCGGTCTCTTTCTCGATCGTAACGGCGGCGATCATTCAACAAATCGCCATGCAGGATGTTTTTTTTCGCTTACTGGCCGTAACCTGGATGATTCATATGCTGCTAATCGGCGGCTCAAGGCTTTGCTGGAGAATCGTAACAAGCAAATATCATAAAAATGGGGGGCAGCGCAAAAAGACATTGATTGTCGGAGCGGGATCGGCAGGCACGATGCTTGCTAGACAGCTTCTTAGAAATAGTGAAACGGAGCTTATGCCTTCCATGTTCGTGGACGATGACGTCAACAAGCATAATCTTGATATTATGGGAATTCCGGTGGTCGGAGGAGTAGCGAGTATCGCTAGTATTGCACGGATGCATAAGATTGATAATATCGTAATCGCGATTCCTTCTCTTAATAAGAAGCAGCTTAATACGATCTTTACCGAATGCGCCAAGACGACGGCCAAAACCCAAATAATACCGATGCTTGAGGATTTGGCGACTGGAAAAGTATCCGTCAATCAATTTCGCGACGTGCAAGTTGAGGATTTGCTTGGCCGTGAGCCGGTAGAGCTCGATATCGACAGCATCTCGGGTTACGTTACGCAAAAGGTTGTTATGGTTACTGGCGCGGGCGGTTCAATCGGCTCGGAGGTATGCCGGCAAATATCCAAGTTTTTGCCGGAGAAGCTCATTCTGCTCGGACATGGGGAGAACAGCATCTATTCTATTGAAATGGAGCTAAGAGAGCTTTACGGGCATACAAAAATTCAGTTTGCGACCGAAATTGCCGATCTTCAGGACGCCGACAAAATGTTAGCTGTCATGCAGGCTCATCGTCCTCAAGTGGTTTATCATGCCGCAGCTCATAAGCATGTGCCGCTAATGGAAAGAAATCCGGAGGAAGCATTCAAAAATAATGTTCTTGGCACGCTGAACGCAGCCAAAGCTGCAAGCATGAGCAGGGTCGACACCTTTGTTATGATTTCGACGGATAAAGCCGTAAATCCAACTAGTGTAATGGGAGCAACCAAGCGAATAGCGGAAATGATCATCCAGCATATGGACCGAATTAGTTCGACTAAGTTTGTTGCGGTGAGATTCGGTAATGTGCTTGGCAGCCGGGGCAGCGTCATTCCCTTATTCAAGAAGCAGATCGAGAAGGGCGGACCAGTTACGGTAACCCATCCCGACATGGTTAGGTATTTTATGACCATTCCCGAAGCTTCAAGGTTAGTTATCCAAGCAGGGGCGCTTGCGAACGGCGGCGAAATTTTCGTTCTGGATATGGGAGATCCGGTGAAAATAACCGATCTTGCTCAAAATGTGATTCGTATGTCAGGCTACACGGTAGAGGAAATTGGTATTCAATATACTGGAATCAGACCTGGCGAGAAGCTCTTTGAAGAAATGCTGAAGGAAAATGAAATGAATGATCAGCAGGTTTATCCAAAAATATACATAGGCAAATCAATTGAGGTTGATTTCGAGGAGATTGAAGAAATCATTAGAGATTTCAACGGGATGAACAAAGCAGAATTGCGGGTTCGTCTGCTCGATCTTGCAAATAATGTTGTTGTTTTACCGAAGTTTGTGTCGGTAACAGGATAATAATAGCGAAGGAGCGGTTAAACCCAATGAAAGTAAGAAAAGCGATCATTCCAGCTGCAGGCCTAGGTACAAGGTTCCTTCCAGCAACAAAAGCAATGCCAAAGGAAATGCTGCCGATTGTGGATAAACCAACCATTCAGTATATCGTGGAAGAAGCTATCGAATCAGGCATTGAGGATATTATTATCGTTACCGGAAAGCATAAGCGTGCAATTGAGGATCACTTCGATAACTCCGTGGAGCTGGAGCAAATCCTAACGGCGAAGCATAAATTCGACCTGTTAAGCGAGGTTCGGAAGTCATCTGACATGGTCGATATCCATTATATTCGCCAGAAAGAGCCTAAGGGCTTAGGGCATGCGATTTGGTGCGCTCGTAAGTTTATCGGAAACGAACCGTTTGCCGTGCTTTTAGGCGATGATATCATTTCCGCGGAAAAGCCGTGCATTAAGCAAATGATTGAGAAATACGAGCAATACCGGACTTCGGTAATTGGCGTGCAGCGCGTAGCGGAAGATACGGTATCCCGTTACGGAATCGTAGACGGCAGCTCAATGGAAGAATCATTCCATAGGGTTAAGCATCTTGTGGAGAAGCCGTCACGTGAGGATGCGCCTTCTAACATGGCGATTATGGGGCGTTACATTCTTAGCCCGGCTATATTCGATGTGCTCGGCAATCAACCACCTGGCGCAGGAGGAGAAATCCAGCTAACGGATGCCATTGCTACACTCAACCTATCAGAGGCGGTATATGCTTATGAATTTGAGGGTAAGCGCTACGATGTGGGAGAAAAGCTGGGATTCATTCAAACGACAATCGAGTTCGCTATGCAGCGGGACGATCTGCGCTACGAGCTGTTAGAATACCTATCGCAAATGGTGGAGAAGAATGCCGTTCGTAAATAACGCTGGTATAGGGTGGTAGACATGGCCAATAAAATTTTGTTTTGCGCAACCGTTGATTACCATTTCAAGGCTTTTCATTTACCGGTTATGGAATGGTTTAAACAGCAGGGGTGGGAGGTTCATGTCGCTGCTAAGGGCGAGATGGTCCTTCCTTTCGTTGACAGGAAATTTAATTTGTCCATAGAACGGTCACCCTTGCGATTAAACAACATGAAGGCATACCGTGAGCTGAAAGCGATCATCAAGGAACAGCATTACGAAATGATTCACTGCCATACCCCAATGGGGGGCGTGCTCGCGCGTTTGGCTGCCCAGGCAGCAAGAAGAAACGGAACGAAAGTGATTTATACTGCGCATGGATTTCACTTTTGCAAAGGATCCTCAATTGTGAACTGGCTGCTTTATTATCCCATCGAGAAGAGGCTTTCGGGGCTAACCGATTGTCTTATTACGATAAATGACGAGGATTATAATCTTGCCGTTACGAGAGGATTTAAAGCAAAGAGCATTGCGCATGTGCATGGTGTAGGCGTGAATACGTATAATTACAAGCCCTTGCCGAAAATTGACAAATGGCGATTACGTCAGGAACTTGATTATCGTACCGACGATTTCTTAATGTTCTATGCAGCAGAGTTTAACAAAAATAAAAATCATCAGCTGCTTGTTAGAGCGTTCGCTGCCATAAAGGATCAAGTGCCTCATGCGCGGCTGCTGCTGGCGGGTCAAGGTCCTCTTCTGGAGCCATGCCGCGAGCTGGCAGCTCAGCTCGGAGTAGCATCGAGGGTACAGTTTCTAGGTTATCGAACCGATATTGATAAGCTGCTGCCTATTTGCGATGTCGCTGTTGCGTCTAGTCTTCGTGAAGGCTTGCCCGCTAACATTATGGAGGCAATGGCGTGCGCGCTTCCCATTGTAGCGACACAAAACAGAGGACATTCGTCGCTGATTACCGAGGGAGAGAATGGATTTATTATTGCGCCAAACGACACGGATATGTTTGCCAGCCGGTTGAAGCAGTTAAGTGAATCGATTGAGCTGAGACAGAGAATGGGAAATAGAAGTCTGCAGCTGGTGCAGAAATACGGTTTGATTCAGGTGAAGCAAGAGCTCGGAGAAATTTATACGTCATTTATGCTGGGGGAACGGAATGAATCCCAAAGTCAGTATCGTCGTGCCTATATATAACATGGAAGACTATTTGGTCAGATGCTTAAGGAGCCTGCTGACACAAAGCTTAACGGACATTGAGATCATTGCCGTTAATGATGGATCGCAGGATTCCAGCTTAGAGCTCCTTCAGCATTACGCCGAAGTGGATTCGCGAATCGTAATCATCGATAAAGAGAACGGCGGAGTATCCGCCGCAAGAAATGAAGGTGTGCTTGCAGCCAGAGGAGAGTACATTGGGTTTGTTGATCCGGATGACTGGGTCAATCCTGTCATGTACGAGGAGATGCACCTGGCGGCCGTCCGGGATGATGCCGATATAGTCATGTGCACATACATTCGCGAGTTTGGAACGCATTCGAAAGAGAAATCATTCGATTTGCCTGAAATGCAAACGTACCGTGGAACTGATGTGCAGGAGAAAATGCTTAGGCGGCTTGTCGGTCCTGTGAAGGAAGAGCTTGCGAACCCGGAGTACTTAGATGCATGGGGGACGGTATGGTCAAAGCTTTATCGCGCTGAATTATTGAAAAACAATGATTTGAAATTCATGGATCTCAGCGTGATCGGAAGTAATGAAGACACTCTCTTTAACATTCATGCATTTTATTATGCGAAAGCTTTTGTCTTTCTCAATCGTCCGTTCTATCACTATTGGCGTGCGAATGCAGCATCCATTACTTCCACCTATAATCCTGTGCTGGCACAAAGATTCGATAAGCTGTACAACTGCATACAGTCCTTTGTATCCGAAAAAAAACTGCCTCTTGCGTATAAAACAGCCTTAAACAATCGGATTTGTATGAATGTATTGGGATTAGGACTTAACATTATGAGCGAGGATCATGAGGCTTCCACACGAAAGAAGTTGAAAGCTCTAAATCTTTTGTTACGCAGCGAGAGAATAAGTGAGTCTCTTAAAGCGTTTGAATTAGGCTATTGCCCTTTGGTCTGGAGGGCATTTTTTTTATGCGCTAAATTCAGATTTTCACTAGCTATTTACTTCATGCTTAAAGCGATTAACTGGATTCGGATTAGGAATACGGGGAGGATTACAGGTGAAACCGGTTCGAATATTGCAAGTGGTAACGATTATGAATCGCGGCGGATTAGAAACCATGCTGATGAACTATTACCGTCAAATGGATCGAAGCAAAATTCAATTTGACTTCATCGTTCACCGTCAAGAGGAAGGGCATTATGATCACGAGATTACAGCGCTGGGCGGAAAAATTTATCGCATGCCTCAAATCAGGCCGGGCCAATATAAATCATATTTCAGAGCATTAGATCAGTTCTTTATCGGCCATCCTGATTATCATGTTGTCCACTCCCATATTAATGAGAATAGCAGCTTTATCCTAAAAGCGGCAAAGAAGGCTGGAATACCTTGCCGAATCATGCATAGTCATTTAAGCGATTTGTCTCTGGATATTAAATTTCCGTTTCGTGTATACGCAAGGCTCTCTATGAAGGATAACCCGAGCAGCTATTTTGCCTGCTCGAAGAAAGCCGGAAAATGGTTGTTCGGCAAGCAAATATCCGAGTCAGGCAAGGTGATTGTGCTTAATAACGCAGTAAACGTAAATGAGTTTTCATTTAATCAAAGGTTGCGAGATGAAATAAGAGAAGAGCTGTCCGCTGGTGATCGTTTAGTCATCGGTCACATTGGAAGATTCAATGAACAAAAAAATCATGATTTTTTAATTGATGTTTTTAAAGAGATACATGACAAAGAACCTAATTCCTTGCTTATACTGGCTGGCGATGGTCATTTGAGACCCATGATCGAAAAGAAAATAAAGAAATTGGGCTTGTCGGAGCATGTGAGGATTCTCGGTGTCCGCAATGATATATCAAGGCTCCTGCAAGGAATGGATATCTTCTTGTTTCCTTCCTTATTCGAAGGGCTCCCGGTTGTACTGGTTGAAGCCCAAGCAGCTGGTTTGCGCTGTGTCATTTCCGATACGATCACATCGGAAACCGATGTAACAGGCAGGCTTCAGTTTATTAGTTTAAAACAGTCTGCCGAATTCTGGGCTCAAGAGATTATCGCAACTTCCTGCGAGCATGCGGACACATCAGATTTGTTAAGAAAAAATGGTTACGACACGACTACTATGGCGAAATGGCTATCGGACTAATATATGGATCAGTTGTCCATGGCTGCTTCAAGATAATGGGGGATAGAGAGTGAAGCCGACTTTAACAGTGTTTACGCCTACATATAATCGTGCCTATACGCTGCATCTTTGCTACGAGAGCTTAAAACGTCAAAGCTGTAAGGATTTTGTTTGGCTCATCATTGACGATGGCTCTACGGACAATACGAAGGAGCTCGTAGCGCATTGGATAGAGGAGAACTGCGTTCCGATCCGTTATCACTTCCAAGAAAACAAAGGAATGCATGGTGCACATAATGCAGCCTATGAACGTATTGAGACAGAATTGAACGTTTGCATTGACTCAGACGATTATATGGCTGACGACGCTGTCGAGAAAATAACAGCTTTCTGGAAAGAAGCGGGAAGCAACCGTTATGCGGGAATTGTTGGGCTGGACGTATCACAAAGCGGCGAAGTTATTGGAACGAGGCTTCCCGAACGATTGAAGCACTCCACTCTTACAGAATTATACGCCATGCATCAGGTAAAGGGCGATAAGAAGCTCGTATATCGAACGGAACTAACGAGCAAGTATCCTCCTTATCCCATATTTCCAGGTGAGAAATACTGTCCCTTATCTTATAAATACATTCTAATTGATCAGGATTATCCTCTGCTCATTATGAACGAGGTACTTTGCGTCGTGGAGTACATGCAGGATGGATCAAGCTTGAACATCATTAAGCAATACAAAAAAAACCCTCATGGGTTTTCTTTCTTTCGTAAAGTAGCAATGGCCTATGCTCCGTCCTTGAAGGATAGCATTAGGGAGGCCATTCATTATGTATCCAGCAGTATCATTATTCGAAATAAAAGCTTTCTGAAAGAGTCGCCTCGGAAATGGGTTACTTTTTTTGCCATACCGTTCGGCGTCCTGTTGTATATGTACATTCAGAATACTAGTAAAGCAACGGTTTTGAAGCAAAATCGCTAAGCATCCGATCTTCTAAAACAACAACGAAGGGGACGAATAAAATGTCGATACTGTGGATCACGCTGGCTTTCGTTTTCTCAGTCTCTTTAGTGGCCAGATACTTTTCAGTACCAACAGGGATCGCCCCTTCTAGGATCATACCTAACAGGTACCTCGCTTTTATTGCTGCGCTTGCGCTCGCTGCCGTTTCCGGTCTTCGAGTAAATATAGGAGATACCTATTTATATATGCACAGCTACGAGGTCGGAGATTTCAGCTGGGCGTCAGTTGTCAGCAGCAATGATATGGCCTTTAATATTTTGCAAATGCTGTTAAAGCAGCTGTCGGACGATCCGCAAATTCTTGTTTTAACAACTGGAATTTTGACCAATTTGCTGATTGTAATGGTTTTATACAACTATACAAGATTGTTTGAGCTTA
>DATJKM010000194.1:0-2837 GCA_035491515.1 Candidatus Udaeobacter sp.
GAATCTGCGTCCACACGGCGTTATAATAGAGGAAGAAGATAGATGCGGATGAAAAGAGGAGGGAACGGCCTTGAGCGCCAAAATAGTAGTAGCCGATGATGAACGGAATATAACGGATGTGTGCCGCCGTTATTTGGAGCGTGAGGGCTGGACGGTGTGGGTTGCGGCGGACGGCGAGGAAGCGGTTCAGCTATGGAGAGAGCATCAGCCGGATTTGCTGGTGCTCGACTTAATGATGCCGAAGCTGGGCGGGATTGGGGTATGCGACCTCGTTCGGCAGGAGGAGGAAACTCCTATCATTATGCTTACGGCGCGGGGCGAAGAGGCCGACCGGCTGCTAGGCTTAACGATGGGCGCCGACGATTATATGACGAAGCCGTTCAGTCCGCGGGAGCTCGTATTGCGGATCAAAAATATTTTGAGAAGAACGGGTGCGCAAGCGGGCAGCATGGCGAAGGAGCAGCGGAAGGCGGAGACGGGCAGCGGCAGCGGGGAAGCGGGGCAGTCGCTTTATTTTGACGGATTAGCGATTTTTCCGCAGGAGAGAAGGGTTACCGTTAAGGGCGCGGAGGCGGACCTGACGGCCAAAGAATTCGATTTGCTGCATTTGCTGGCCCTCTACCCCGGGAAGGTGTTCTCGCGCAGCCAGCTGCTTAACCAGATTTGGGATGTTGCTTATGACGGCGATACGACGACCGTGACGGTTCATATTCGCCGGTTGCGGGAGAAGATTGAGGATAATCCGTCCGATCCAGGCTGGATCAAGACGGTGTGGGGGATCGGCTATAAGCTGGATGGCAAAGGGGCAACCGTATGAAACTCCGCACCTATTTATTGCTGGCCAATACGATCAGCATCGCGTTTATTATTATTTTGCTGATGGCGTTTTACCGCTATATGCTCTTGAATAAGGAGCAGTTCATTTGGCTGACGCTGGCAACCGTTGCTGCGGGCATCGTGTCGGGTCTGCTTCATTTCATGCTGCTGCGGCCGCTTGAGGGATCCGTTCGGCGTATTGGAGAAGGAGCGGGACGAATTGCGGCAGGCGATCTCGAAGCGCGTGTGGAGCATATCGGTTTGAAGGAGTTCAAGCAGCTTGCGGATCAATTCAATCATATGGGGATCAGCCTGGAGGAAAGCTTCCGGCAGGTGAAGGCAGCGGAATCGGCGCAGCGCGAGCTCGTTGCGAATATGGCGCATGATCTGCGGACGCCGCTCGCTTCGGTGCAGTCTTATGTCGAGGCATTGGAGGATGGTCTCATTCAGGATGAGGAAACCTTCAAGCGGTACTTGGGGACGATTCGCAGCGAAACGATCCGGCTTGGCGAGTTGATTCAGGATTTGTTTGAGTTGTCGACGCTGGATGCGGAGAAGCGGGAGCCGGAGGAGCTTAGGCCGGCGGTTGCGGAGGATGTGCTTGTCGAGCTTTTGCCGCGGTTTACGAAGCCGTTCGAATCGAGGTCCCTGCAGCTTAGAGTGAAGCTGCCGGAGCGTCCGCTGCGCTTAACGATGCAGCCGCGGCATTTGCAAAGGGTATTGCAAAATTTACTCGAAAATGCGGTTCGGCATTCGCCGCAGGGCGGGTTGATATTAATAGAAGCGGAAGAAATGAACGGACAGCCGGAGAAGCGGATACGATTCACCGTCTCCGATGAAGGAGAAGGCGTGCCGGTGGAGGAAAGAGAGCGGATATTTGAGCGGTTTTACCGTTCGGACCGTTCACGAAGCCGGGAGAGCGGAGGCGCGGGTCTTGGATTGTCCATTGCCAAGCTCTTGGTGGAGCAGTACGGAGGAACGATTGGCGTTCAGCAGTCAGGACTACAGGGGAGCTCGTTCTGGTTTACGGTGCAAGGGGCGCCTGAAGGTGCAAGCATCGGTCATTTGGCAAAAAGCATAAGGGAAAAAGAGGAGGCTTTGTAAATGAGCGGACTAATGGAACGGCTTCGCAAAGGCTATGGGAAAAAGCTCGTTTCGCTGCATGCTTGGAACGGCTGGATTGTCGTTATTTTGGCATTGACCGGGCTTATACTCATAGGCGGCTTCTGGCGCGGCTTTCTCGGGGAGGGCCGGGTATGGATCAAGTGGGCCCATATCGTCGTCGGTATTGCTTCCATTCTGCCGGTCATCTATTATCTGCTGCTTGCGGGCAAGCATTGGAAGCAGCTGAAGCAAAAGCCGTGGCAGCGGTTTAATGTGCTAGTTGTGCTTGGTTTATTGCTTGGCTGGTTCGGTTCCGGCGTGCTGCTATGGCAGTTCAGAGCGGTCGGGCCAAGCGTATCGAACACTGCGCTGGTCGTGCATGATTTACTGACATGGATCGGTCTTCCTTATATCATTTACCATTCAATTACGCGGGCCAAATGGCTGAAGGAGCCGAATCGCCGTACCGTCAAAAACGAGCGCGAGCTCGATGGCATACATCCTGCGGCGCCGCAGCCTGTCTATACGCGAAAAGCGTTTATTCGCGGTGCGATCGGCATTGGGCTCGCTGTTACGATGGGGCCGTCTTTTCTAAAATGGCTGGGCACCTCGCTTGGCAGCGTTGGCGGCAGCGAAACGATTGATAAGCTGATCGAAAAGGATACGAATATGCTGCTGCCTGCGCCGCAGCCGCTGCCGGCGTCCGCCCCGCCGATGGGGGGAGGCGCGATCGGGCAATTCCGCGTATACACGGTAACGCCGATCCCTTCTTTTACAAATGCAGACTGGTCATTTACGATCGACGGGCTTGTTGAAAAGTCGTTTAAATGGGATTGGAAGCAGTTTGTGGCGCTGAAGCGAACGGTGCAGGTCAGCGATTTTCACTGCGTGACCGGCTGGTCGGTGTATAAAAACAC
>DATJKM010000195.1:0-10508 GCA_035491515.1 Candidatus Udaeobacter sp.
CGAAGCTCAAAAGCAGAAATGACACCCCTCCACTGCACATGAAAAAATGGCCTGCTACCAAATCTGGATAGCAGGCCATTCCTCTTTTTTTAGAAATAAACGATATAGATAATTGCAGCTAGCACAATCCGGTAAATCGCGAAGGGTACCAGCTTGATTTTGTTAATGAGCTTCAAGAAGAATCGGATCGAGAGAAGCGCAAAAACGAAAGCGCTCAAGAAACCCGCGATGAAGAACGGCAAAGTCTCTAACGTGAAATATTGCCAGTTTTTCGCCAAGGAGAGCAAGCTTGCACCAGCCATAATCGGCACCGCCATAATGAAGGTAAAGTCTGCCGCAGCGCGGTGGCTCATCCCTAGCAGCACTCCGCCTGAAATCGTAGAGCCGGAACGCGAGAAGCCAGGCCAAAGCGATAAGCATTGGATCAGTCCGACCGAAAGAGCCTGCTTGTATGTAATTTGGTCGACCGTCTCCACCTTTGTCGCCGGTCTAAAGCGGTCCGCAATAATCATAAATACGGCGCCGATGACGAGACCGAACAGCACGGTCTTAATCGAAAATAAATACTCATCGATGTAGTCATCAAACAAGAGGCCGAACACACCCGCAGGAAGCAGACCGACAAGAACATGCGTGAGCTTCAGCTTGCTTTTGGGGCCGGACTGCAGCTGCCCTGCATCCTGTTTTCCTTGGCGCAAACCTAGCAGTTCAATGAACCGCTCTCGGAAAATAATGACCACGGCTAAAATCGAACCCAGTTGAATGACGATTTTGAACGTATTCGCTACATATTTCGTCAAATACTGTTCCGATTGGAGCCACATACCGTCAACGATGATCATATGTCCCGTCGAAGATACGGGCGCAAACTCCGTCACGCCTTCCACCAATCCCAAAATAATCGCTTTTAAAATCGTGAAAAAGTCCATCGTGGTTTTCTCTCCTAACTCTCTGTATGATATAAGACGATAAAGAACAGTACCGTACAAATCATACCATAAAAAGGCTTCAGCCAACAAATCGATGCTGACATAATATGTCCTCTTTGTACAGCATAGGCTTAAAATCGACAAGATGCGCGAGTTTAGAAAAACAATTAGAGGCCAATAAAAAAACCGTTTCACTTAAAGTGAAACGGTTTTTTTATTAACTCTACCTTCGCAAACTGGAGTGGTGATTTCACTTATTTCGTCAACCAAACCGCTGGCGGTAGCCGCATTTCCGGCAAAGTTCCTCGACTGCTTCCCGTCTGGAGAAGCCCTCATATAGTTTCGTTGACCGCTCATTCTCGATAATTTCCGAAAAATGAGTTTGATGGATGTTCCCCAGATTAATGACGCCTTCACCATCCAAGCAGCACGGGATGACCGTACCGTCAATCAGAATGCCTGCTTGATTGCGCAGCGCATGACAGAAGCCCTTGCCATTATATTCGGGCTCCTTCAAATCCGGCCATTTGAACTCCGGATCTTGGTTTAAGTATATGCGCTCCGCGATTTTTACGCCTGACCCCGGAATGAACTTTTCCTCGATTTTATAGTCGAGATTAAACGCCTTCTCGATCATACCGAGCAGCTCGCGATTTTTGTTCTTCTGCTGATTTTTTTCATTATCCATGTCGAGATTCCATAAGCGAAACGAAATAATGATATTGCTGGTGGCAACCGCTTCCTTCACAAAAGACAAAATTTCCGCCAGATAGCCTTCCTTATTGGTCGATCCCGCATGACCGTCAAAGCTATGGAGTGAAAAATTGATTTGGCGCAGAGCCGGTTTGTTTAACAGCTTATGTTTATTTTTCGTTATAAGCGTACCATTGGACGTAATATTTACTTTAAAGCCCTTCTCATGGCTAATATCGAGCAGCTCATCCATCTTAGGATGAAGCATCGGCTCACCCTTCACGTGAAAGTAGATATAATCGGTATGTGGTTTAATTTGATCTAGCGTTTTTTTGAAATCCTCCACTTGAATAAACCCTTTCGCACGAAGCGTAGGAGGACAGAAGCTGCATGATAAATTGCATATGCTCGTCGTTTCTATATAAAACTTTTTGAATTTTTTCATTTGTTTTGTACCCCATTCTCCATTGCTCAGCTGCCTAAGAGACGATAGCATGAATTTTGCTTTTCGATTGCTAATCTATTATACAATGCGGAGCTAGCTTGTGACAAAAAAGGAATAAACGGCAGCAGCCAGTTATTCCCGGATTTCGTCGCGCAATGGACGAATCCCGCCCGGATCGGTTTCATTTTCACCCGTGATCTCCCCTGTGCTGGCAGCTTGAGCACCATGCTCCATAAATCTTCCCATCAACTCCGGTGTCGGCAATAAGCAAACGTCTGCCCTCCCAAATATACGGTATCGATTTCGGGCAATGATATCATAAACCCAGTTTCTCCAAGCAAGCGGTACAACAATAAACAAATACAATATGCGCCACCATCCATCGAGCTTGCGAAAAACACGCAGCGCTGCATCCGATTTCGTATAGTACCGCTCCCCTTGTACCATCACAAAAGTATCGATTTCATCTAAAGGAAAATTACCTTCAACTAGCAGCTGCTGCCCTACCAGCGATTGCAGCATCGCGAACTGAAAGACTCTCGCTTTGTCCCTTCTCGCTACAAAATGAGTGATTCTATTACAGAGCAAACATTGTCCATCAACGAGCAATACAGCAGGCTCATTCTTCTTTAATTTAGTTTTATCCATTCTCGACCGCTTCCTCTCCTTATCATTTTAAGCGCAGGACAGTCCTTTAGGCAGTTCCATCTTTCGTAGAACGACATGCAATGGGGTACTCCGTAACGTAGTACCCCTTGCAATTTGGCCTATTGCCGCTATGCTACTCCTGTTCATCCCGCTGAAAAACTCTTCTTCTAACCTTTTCAACCGCTTCTTTACTGCTGCGTACGCCTAACTTTTTCAGCATTTTGTTTACTTGATTTTTAAGCGTGCTTTCTGCTTTGAACAGCCTTTGCTCGATTTGCGATTGCGAATAACCCGCTTCGATGAGCTCGAACACTTCGCGTTCGGCGAATGTTAGTTCCTTTAGCTGCTCCTCGCGCTTCAGCCTTGCCAGCTCCTTAAGTAAAACCTCCATTGGAGCGGAATGATGATATGCTGTACGAATCGTTTGCGGAAGCTCCTGAAAACGCAGCTTCTCTAAGTATTGCACGGCGCCTGCTGTAAAAGCCTGCGTCATCGATTGCTCATCACTTATCGACGTTAACATGATTATTTTGACATTCGAATACTCCTGCATCATCATCGCTGTATGGATGCCATCGAGCCTGCTGCCATCCAGCTGGATATCCATAAGAACAACATCGATAGCGATGTTCTGCGACATGCTGAGCGCTTCACTCGAATTCGTCGCAGCGCCGACGACAAGCATATCCGGTTCCCGATTAATAAACGAGGTGAGGGCTTTAATCCAATCTGCGTCATCCTCCACAATAAACACTTTAATATGGCTCAAACCGATTCCCTCCGCTATCATAATAAAACCTTTTTCCGAGGCCAAACAAAGGCTACGCGCGTTCCGAGTCCTTCACGGCTAGCAAGCTCGACTTTCGCCCCGCTCTTATACATGACGTTATATACATAGGATAATCCCAGACCGAAATTCCGTCCTGTCTTGCCGCTGCTATAGAACGGATCGAACACTTGTCCCAGTCTATCCGCTCGGATTCAAGCATTCATGATGATCTGCATTTGCTGCGTAGATTGCTGATTAGATTCGGGAAACATGCCCTTTAAGTTTTCGGTGCTGATCGCAATTTTACCTATCTCATTCTTAATCGTATGATTAAGCATCTCGGCTCCCAAACTGACGGCCCGGATCGTGCCCTCCAGCGGGTCATGCTCGAAGCGGAGCTTCACGCCAAGGACGCCGTATATGAACGTGCAAAGCAGCGCAACCGCGAGTGAGTAAATGATAAAAACTGATATATAATTAAAAAATTCAAAGTCAGGTGAAACAACCTTTGCAGCGTAGATGAAAAAAAGAACGGCGATCAGCGTCGGCACAATAATGATCGTCGTAATGAATCGGCTTCGCTTTAACCGCAAATCCTTCTCTTTCCAAAACGAAGCGGCTAATAAATAGCAGGAAATCAAATAATAAGGCATACTGCGATACCGTCCTGTCATCATTTGGTATGTCTATCGTATCATATGTGGCTCCTTGTTAACCCTGAATCTCCAAAGTACAAAAAGAAAAAATCCCAATCCAGTTCATACGAACGGATTGGGATTTTCTGATTTAGTAGTCTGATTTCGGTTTTCGAGGCTGAGGCTTAGGCTTGTTCTGTACGGCGGGCAGATGGCGCATGCTTCTGAGCATCGGACCTTTACAAATTGGGCAGGTTTGCTCGGTAGCGGCAAACTCGTCTCTTACCCACGCCTTGCATTCCGGGTTTTTGCATTTGAAAATTTTTGTTGCCTTTAATTTCGGTTTTTCATCTTCGCTGATAGCCACGCTCTTGTATTCCCCTTTTCATCTCTGCACTAATGATGTTAATTATTTATGTCGTTAAATAAACTGGAACTACACAAACAGGTTTGGATACGGTAACGCTATTGCCTGTGAACGCTAATTTCCCGCTTGCTTGATCAACCTTAAACGTTACGATATTGTTCGTGTCCCGGTTAGCAGCAAGCAAATAACGGCCGTTTGGCGTCAATGCAAAATGACGTGGATGACCGCCTTCTACAGATATATGCTGAACAAGCGATAGCAGGCCTGTCTGCTCATCGATAGCAAATACGACGATACTGTCATGGCCACGGTTCGACCCGTACAAATAGTTGCCATCTGCTGAAACCTTAATTTCAGCACAAGAATTTTCATCCTTGAAATCGGCCGGCAGCGTGCTTACTGTCTCCTTGGTCGTTAGCTGGCCTGTCTCATTATCGTATGTAAACGAAGTAATTGTCGAATCCACCTCATTAATAACGTAGACAAACCTTCCATTTGGATGAAATGACAGGTGACGCGGCCCTGCTCCCGGATGCAGCGCAGCCTCGCCATGATGAACCAGCTTCCCGCCAGCTGCATCAAGCGCGTATGTAACGATGCGATCAAGTCCTAAATCCGGTACGAGCAAATACCGGCCATCAGGGCTGTAGAAAGTGGAATGCGGGTGCGGGCGATCCTGGCGCTCAGGATGCTGACTGCTGCCAACATGCTGCTGCACATCAAGCTTATTTCCAATGGCGCCTTCTTCGGTAATGCTAAATAGACCAATCATTCCCCCATGATAGCTGGTTACCGTCAAAAAGCGGCTTTCAGCATCGCGCTGAATGTGGCAGATTGTTGAATCGACCGTAATTTTGCGGTTCATGATACGAACCGAGCCTTTAGCTGCGTCAATCGAAAAAGCGGCTGCTTCGCCAACCTTCTGTCCTGTTTCATTAACGGTTTCGGAAATGGCGTACAAAAGCTTGCGATCCGCGTCTACATTAAGAAACGTCGGATTTTTAAGTCCGGCAAATTCATCTGTCAACGTTAATGTGCCCGACTCTTCATCGAATGTATACACGTTAACGCCGCTCTCCTCTGCTTCCGCATAAGATCCAGCGAACACGAGCAGACGTTGCTGTTCAACTGTCACAATTAATTCCCCCTAAACATTTGCATGCCAGCGCTCATTTTTAAGCGTCTGACTTTCATACCATTATCTATTATAAGTCGTGATCGCATTCCAGACAAATAAGTTCTTTTTAAAGCTGATGTTCGCCCGTACTCTCAAATAACTCGATAATTTCGCCATCCGGGCCTTTGAAGAAAGCAATACGCACAGGAATACCGCCAAGCACTGCATCCTTCGGCTCGACCGTCACTTCCATGCCTGCAGCTCTAGCCAGCTCTAAGGCTTCGGTTACGTTATCAGAACGGAGAGCTAAATGCAAAAATGCGCCTTCCTCTTTCTGTCCTTCCGTTCCGCCAGCAAAAACCTCCAAATAATTACCGTCGCCCGTATCAAGCATAATTGCGCGGCTATCGCCTTCACCCCAACGCACGCGCTCTGTAAATCCCAGCACTTCTGTATAAAAGGATACCGTTTTGTCAAAATCATATACACGAATCGCGATATGATGAAATCCGCCGCCACCGATTTTTGCGTTTGTCCCCATACTTGTCCCACTTCCTTTTTATGATCATTAAAAATAAAGTTTATGATTCCAGTTTACGTCTCCAGCAATTGCCTGTCCAGAATACGCGGTCGCCGTAACAAACTTCTCCGGCAACCTTTGCGATCGGAACTATAATCGTTTTCCCGTTAATCAAAATAACAGCAGCCTGCTCATCCAGCTTGACGATCTCGCCTATCCGCTCGATTTGGCAGCTGCTCTTGAACGTTGAATCATCCATGAGCAGACCACCCCTTCATCGTTTATTAGGACTTTGCCGAGTCCGGAACACAGTAGCCATCCGTGCAAAGCGCATCCGAATCTCCTTCATTTACTTGAAAAAGATCAGGATGCTTCTCTGACCACGCCTTGTTCAGCGTATCCAGAAATACTTCCGGCGATTGAGCGCCCGAAACGGCATATTTGCGGTCAACGACATAGAATGGAACGCCGCGAATCCCTATCTGGCGGCCTTCCTCTTCTTCTCCTCGCACCGCGTCTGCGAATTGGTTCGTCTCCAGCATTTCGGATACTGAAGAAGCATCTAGACCTGCATCTGCGGCAAGCGCGGCAAGCCGACCGCGATTTCCGATATTTTCTCCATCCGTGAAGTATGCCTTGAACAGTCGCTCGGATACCGCCTTTTCCTTGCCGTGCTGTGCCGCAAAGTGAACGACGCGATGCGCGTCAAACGTATTGGTGGAAACCGTACCGTCAAAATTAAAGGTTAATCCAACGGCAGCCGCTTGCTCCGCGACATTTACCGTTGTTTCTTTCGCTTTCTCCAAGCTCATTCCGTACTTCGCTGCAAGCATATGATAAGTGCTTACGTTGGAGTTAGGATCAGCAGACGGGTCCAGCTCAAAGCTGCGGAATACGATTTCGATTTGTTTCTTATGCGCAAAGCGCTCAAGCGCAAGCTCAAACTTTCTTTTGCCTATATAACAGAACGGACAAACGTAATCCGACCAAATTTCCACTTTCATCTCTGACACCTCCGATTAATTACATAAAAAGTATGATACTTTATTTCTTATTGTAACATGATTAGTTACGAGTTTAAAAACGGAACTTCAACAATAAAAAAAACGATTTCTACCGCAAGCAAAAATACTTGTCGATAAAAATCGCTTTTCTGTTAGACTGCAAAAATATGGCGGCCGATCTTAATGGTTTGCTGGCGTGTCCAGATCCACTCGGACGTTGCCGTATCAGGATTAAAATAATAAAGCGCCCCGCCCGTCGGATCATAACCTCTCACCGCATCCTCCGCGGCTTGGTAGGCCGTTTTATCAGGCGTAAGTTTATATTGTCCGTCAGCAACAGCCGTGAAAGCCAGCGGCTGCTCGATGACCCCTTTTATCGTATCCGGAAAGCTTGGAGAAGCCAATCGGTTCATAACCACTGCCCCTACCGCGACCTGCCCTTTATAAGACTCACCGCGCGCTTCCGCATGAATGATTTTGGCGAGCATATCAAGCTCCGCTTGGTTTACCGAAACCTTCTTCAGCGTTTCCCATGTCTGGGTACCTGCAACACCATCAGCTGCTATGCCGTATTCCTTCTGGAAGCGCCTTAGCGATTCCAGCGTTTTCGTACCAAAATAGGTTGTCACATCCGTGTTAAAATAACCGAGCGTTTTTAAACGGAACTGTAAATCCGGAACATCGGGCCCTGTGCTTCCGACCTTAAGCGTCGCTGGCGAAGCAGCGTGCGCCGCTTGTAACGGAACGCCAAATGCCGTCATAAATACGATAATAATCGTCATACTATGTTGTATGAATTTCATGTTCATTGTAAGAAATGAACCTCCCTTTTCTTTTGCGCGTGCACGATTCTTCGCAAAATGGAATAAGTTTGGTAACTTGTCGACTGGTTTGTTCGAGTTTAGCACAGTTACTTCGCAAATGTAACTGATATCTAGAAATTACATACATTTACTAATTTACAACTTCGCAAAAATCTGAAACAGAAAGTTGACAAAATGATTAATCTGTAACTATAATAGTTACAGTCGGCGGGCGTTATCGCTCTTTATTTTTAATTATGTTGTAACGATTATAGTTACATGTACGGCGCGGGCAGCTTGCTAGTGGATGATAAGGGTACGAGATTGCCGGAGACGCATGAATTTCCAGCCTTATACTACGCAACAGCTAAAGCGCAAAGCGACCAGCTTGACGTGCTGCGCGGTGAAAAAGAGCTGAAATGGACATTCTTCAGCCCTGCAGCTCTGTTTGAGCCGGGTGAGAAAACAGGAAAAGTACAGCTCGGCAATGATCATTTCCTTCTTAACGATAAGCATGAGAGTTTTTTGCCTGCATTTCCCTTTCCCATTGTCCCCCTCTATTTGACTTGTTACAATATAGCTATTACTTTCCTTTCTAATAAATTTAGTTTACATAATTATTATTATGTTCTTTTTATGATGTTAAATATTAATGCCATTAATTGTGGGAGATGATTGCTTATCAATATTTTGAAGCAGAAGGATCGCGAGGAGCTCGACAAGAAACTCCCTACCATGCCCTGGTATATCGAAAAATTTATTAATTATAAGCTTCCCGACTTATCGCCCTCTTCACTCGTCGAATATATGAGAGACTATGAAACGTTTCTGAACTGGCTGATGGCTGAAGGGCTGTCAGAAGCGGCTAATATAAGAGATGTAGCTCTATTGGAGCTGGAAAAGCTGCATATGGACAGCATAGACGGTTTCCGCATGTACTTATCGACGTACAAGGAGGAGCGAAACAGCAAAACTACAATTTCACGCAAGCTCTCCTCCCTGCGGTCATTGTTCCATTATTTGAGCCAAATTGCCGAGGATGAGGAGTTTTATCCGCTTCTGAAGCGGAATGTGATGGCGAAGGTTGCGATCAAACGCACGCACAAGCCGAAGGATACAGCAGCAAAGCTGGAGGGCAAGCTGCTTCAGGAAGAAGAAATATCGGAGTTCATGGATTATATTAAGCAGCATTATGGGACGGATATAGCCTCGAATAAGCAAGCGCTCTATGCCTATGAGTTAAATATGACGCGAGATGCATGTATCATAAGCTTTATTTTACATTCGGGGCTGCGGGTTTCTGAGCTAGTGAATTTGAACGTCGATGATATTGATGTTAAGAAAAAGCTTGCTTACGTATACCGCAAAGGTAAAAATGACGATACGTTCAAGACGCCCGTTTATTTCCGCCAGGAAGCGGTTGAGGATTTACAAGCTTACCTGACGCTGCGCGAGGTGCGCTACAAGGCTCCAAAGCGTGAAAAGGCATTATTTCTCGCCATTGCCAACGGGAAGAGCGAAGGCTCACGCATGACAAAGCGGGCGATTCAGGAAATGGTCATCAAATATGCGAAGCGCTTCGGCAAACCATACTTATCTGTTCATAAATTGAGACATAGCTTCGCCACGGACTACTACTTACGTAACGATATTTATAAGACACAAGAGCAGCTTGGTCACGCTTCACCGGAAACGACGCAAATCTATGCCCATTTGACCGACAAGACGATGGCCCAGGCAATCGATCGATTGAAAAAAGAAGACGAGCCGAGCTAGCGCATACTGTGCGCTTGCCAGGCCCGCCCTCTTTTCTTTTGTTCCGGCCGCTTAAGTGCTCGTTTGCAAAATAACCGACTCCTGCATGGAAAGCTGTGTCATGACGAGATTGGCATAAATACCTCCTTGCTTCATTAATGCCGCATGTGAGCCCTGCTCAGCGATCCGGCCATTCTCCACGACTAGAATTAAGTCTGCGTCTTTAATCGTCGACAAGCGATGCGCAATAATAAATGCCGTTCTACCCGCCAGAAGCGTCTGCAAAGCCTCTTGAATATGCTGCTCGGTCTCCGTATCGACACTTGAAGTTGCCTCGTCGAGGATTAGTATTCTAGGATCGGATAGAAGTACGCGTCCGAAAGCGAGCAATTGCCTCTGTCCAACTGAGAGCTTCGATCCCCGTTCCTCCAGTTCCGTCTGATAGCCGTCCGGGAGCTTGGCGACGACGCGGTCCAATCTAACGCTTGCCCCTGCACTGCGCAGCAGCTCATCTGTAGCGTTCTCATTGCCGTATCGCAAGTTCTGTTCAAGTGTTCCCGCGAAAATAAAGGAATCCTGCAGCACGATCCCCATCTGCTTGCGCAATGATGCAAGCGTAACCTCTTTTACATCGATTCCATCAATGCGGACGGTTCCCCCCGATGCATCGTAGAAACGCATCAATAAATTGACGATTGTACTTTTCCCTGCCCCGGTCGGCCCAACTAGTGCAACCTTCTGTCCCGGCTTCACGTGGAAGGTTACATCATGCAGCACGTCAGGCTTATTCTCCTCATAACGGAAGGATACACTCTCGAAGGAA
>DATJKM010000196.1:0-12960 GCA_035491515.1 Candidatus Udaeobacter sp.
CGCCAAGCGCTTCCGTTACAGCCATGTGGAACAGATTTCCACGCGTCAATGGGTTTGGGACAATCTTCCCCGCTACGTGGTTTATCAGAGCGGGCTGACGCGGCCCGGATGGGAATTTCCATCATATTCCGATGCGTTGGCTCTGGCAAAAACGCTGACGGATGTCCATATCCGGGACCTGGAGCAGACGGGCTGGGCGTACAGCCGACACGTCAGGTTTCAAATGTTCCAAGGGGATAAATCACTGCCTTCCTGGCAGTTCTCTACGCTGGCCGAAGCAAAACAGAAGGCCAAGCTTTGGGCCAACTCGCACATTATGGATTTGGTAACCAATCAGTGGGTTTGGGACAATATGACGATGGATCGGAAAAGCTCGGAGCGGAAAAAACTAGCTGTCTACGATTTGTTCGTGGACGGTGTTTCCACCGGGGGTACGAAGTATGCTTTCTTGCAAGATGCGATCCGCGCTTCTGCATCGGTTCCCCGGAGCGAGGTTGTTAATATGGCCACCGGCATGGTGGTTTATTCCAATCTGCCTCCGTATTCCGTAAGGCAGAACGGCAAAGAGATCCGCACCTTCTTCAGCGTCGACAATGCCGCAGCGTATGCCAAAGCGTTCATTGGAACGGAAGTTGTTAAGGGTGGCGAAGTTTGGTGGACGAATGTTCCTTACCTGCAAGTCTATCAAAAAAACCGTCTTGTCCAGTCGTTCCATAACCTTAAAGCCGCGCTGCTATATGCCGGGACGCTTGAAAACTCCCGCATTAAAACGGCGGAAGCCAGGCCGGTCTGGGACAACACCCGCAAGCTCTTGTACATAGGTTGGAACGGTTCGTCAAGCATCGAAACGGCGCTCGCTCAGGTGGCGGATACACAAGGTCTGGACATCGACACCCCGACTTGGTTCGTACTGTCCGCGCCCGACGGTTCGATGACCGATACGTCGGATCCGGCGTTTGTCAAGCAATTAAAAACCCGGGGCAAGCAGGTCATGCCGGTCGTTATTAACAGCCACGATTCGGAGTTGGCAAGCGCATTCCTGCAGAACCCCGCCGGGCAGCGGATGTTCATCGACAAGCTGGCCGACAGATTGACAGAACTCGGAGTAAGAGGTGTCAACCTTGACTTTGAAGCGATTGCCCCACAGGACCGCGATGCGTACACCGCCTTCGTAATAGAATTTACGGAAGCGATGCACCGCAAAGGTTTGACAGTCTCCATCGACCTGCCGCGCGGACATCTCTCGTGGAATGATAAATCGGGTTATGATTACGAGAAGCTCGCCGGTATTGTCGATACCGTCGTCATTATGGCTTACGACCAATTCTGGAAAGGGAGTACATCGCCGGGACCGGTATCCGGCTTTCCATGGTTCGAGGAAGGCATCACCAATTACCTCAGTTACGACATCCCGAGGAGCAAAATCATACTGGGCATTCCATTCTATATACGCGTGTGGAAGCTCGACGAAAACGGCAAGCTCGTCGGCAATAGCGCGTTGATGATGAAAGACCTGCCGCAGCTACTCGCTTCCGTAGAGGAAACGGCCGAGTATGATCGATATCAGCGCCAGACCAAGTACACCTACGCCAAGGACGGATTCACTTACGTGCTTTGGGCGGAGACGCCGGACACGATAATGGCTCGGATCGCCATTGCCAAGAAATACGGCCTTGCCGGGATCGCGGTATGGCGCCTCGGCTACGAGCCGGCGGAACTGTGGACAGAACTGTTGCGTGCGAAATGACAGAAGGGGCCGCTTCCTTGGGGAAAGCGGCCCCATTTAATCAGTAACTTATGGATCTTGATTCGATTTTCTCTCCATCTAGTAAAAAACCTCCCTCAATACGTTCACCGCACTGTTTATAACGGCAAGCTAAAGGAGTAAACATAAAAGCTTACTCCTTCCTTTTATCCTTATTCTTTCATTGTTTATTTTCAAAATTAATCTTCATTTGATTGCTTTATAACATTAGGCTCTTAAACAACAGTTGATTTTATTTTGAGTTGAGTCGAATCCCTTACTTTTTTCCGCGACTCAGAACAGATACATCTTTCTCGGGCTTACCCATTCAAATACCACAACAGCAGTATGTACGAGTTTATTTAGTGCGGTTTGCTCGTTACTAGAACCAGTAACGTCAAGGGAATGACACCTTTGAAAAAGAGCAATTGCTTCTGATTAAAACCATCCAACATTTATTGTTACCCAGTGTAATGAGAATATCCTGTGCGATAGGAATATTAGAGGGGGCTTGGCCCCTTCCATGGCCGGTACTTTCACCGGCTAGAAGATGCGTGCCTCTAGGCACGCCTTCAATGAAAAAAGCAGACTGCCGCTGCAATCTGCTTCTTTTCAATATCGTTCCTAGTTAGCGTAATGCAGGTGAGAAAATTTTAATGTATCAACGTGGCCTACACCTTCGGATAAACAACAATTATAGAATTATCCATTTAATTATTTTATTATTCACATTTTCAACTTATTAGTTTGCCTGTATTAAAGAAAGTTTAACATTAATATTAATTAAAAAACTATATAATTGGGTATAGAGGGTTTTATTACATAATGATTAGGAAAGTATTAATACGTTTAGAAACTATTTCTCAAAACTTTATATAATTATATAAACTGAATAGAAGTAATACTGCTGACTGTCCCTGTATTTATATCCAAATTCTAGGCAATGACAAATAAGCTGACATCCTTTATATTATGAATTGTGAACGAGATGCTGAAACATCAAGTTCATTTCATAACCTTTGTTACTCCTCCGGTGTTTGAGAGTCACCAGAGGAACCTTGGCCCCAGCTTTACGAGCTGGGGTTCTTTTTTTCAAAAATGAAGGCTTAGCCTACCGTTATTTTCAATCATGACCGAATTCCTGAAGAACATCGATTCATTGCATAACCTTTTTTACTCCGTGGTGTGAGAGGCACCATAAGCTTTATTTTCTTGCTATATTGGGTCTACGAATTATATCGGTTTTATTCTGATAAAAATGAATAGGCTTAGCCGAAATTTTTAAATTAGTTTACCTGCCATCATTTCATACATTTTATTAAACGTAACTTAAGGCGAAATTGTTTCACACTTGATTGATTTTATTCGAAAAAAATTATAAAAGTAAAAATTCGTCCTATGATCAAGAACTTGCCTTCATCTAATAACGAAGATATACCTTCAGAATAACGAGTTTTCTTAGACGGTAAGGCGTGCTTCACTCTATTTCCAGTTGTCTTACATAGGCGATATAGTCCGTATTGACCGGGGCTTCACCAGCCTGACTGAGGAGCGCTGCAATCTGTCCGCGATGATAGCTGCCATGAAGTAAAACATGGGTCAGTATGTCGCTTATCGTTGTGTTAAAAGCAATTCCCTTACTGTTTTGATAAGAGATTACATTAGAGAAATCAGCATTTTTAAGCTGTGAAAGCAAGGTCTGGTAACCGATTTTATTTTGTTCCCTTACATGCTCGCATTGCTCAAGCGTATATTCAGGCCAAATGGATAATGCTGCAGCTTCCTCGCCATTAATCCGAGTAAGCCACACCTTCTCCGCAGCGAGTATATGGGCAAGCAGACTTAAAGGCTTTTCGATGGAACCTTTACTTACTTGCAATGCTTTATTAATCTGATGATTCGCCCAATCGGTATGATCAAAGCTTTTGAGCTTCGGAGCCATATAAGGCTTATCAATCGAAACAATGTGCAAAGGTATTTGGGCGAGAGAGGATAACTTGATCTTCACCTGCTGCTCCGGTACTAATCGTTCTAAAATTTCAGGAACGGCAATTTTAATCTTTTTTACCTTTCCGTCCGCTCGTAGTACGTAAATGACATTACCATATTTACTGATCAATCTGGCTTGGATAACATTATGATTTATATTGACTAGATCAACTATTAAAATAATGAACAGGGCTAGCATAATAATCCCGGTTAAAAAGTATAAGAAGCCTAGAGCCTCCGGACCGTCATTCATATATAGGTTTATAAACTGGAATACGTCACTCATAATAAATAAGAAACTTGATATTAGTGCTAAACGAAACGTCCTTGAAGGTTTAAGATTCATCGACGTAGCCCCCATTCCTAGGTAATCTGCTTCATTGTTATTGCATGCTATAACGGCTGGGCATTTCGAAAACGAATGATGGAATAGTCGAGCGTGGATGTGATAATACGGTCTCTTAGCGGATATAGATTCGGAGTAAATCTTAACTCGACCGCATTCTCTACAATTTGCCCAATAAGATCACTGACACGCTCGACCCTCAGCGGTTCAACCTCATCATAAGAAATGTAGTAGCCGGCCGTGCTTGCTTCATCCAGCAATTTAAAGCTGTCCTCAGCAAATGTATATCTATATAGCTGAGTGTTGCGGATGCGGTCAAGCCAATCATTTTCTACAGCGATTATTTTATTCACGGTGCTGTCAGAGAAAAAACGTTGAATGTCCTCCTCGCTGCTCCAGTCTGCTTTCCAGTAAATGACCCGCGGGCAATCTCTTGGAAAATAGTAATGCACCGCTTTCTCCTCATGAATCGCGAATACGACCGGCTGCAAATCCGGGTATGCTTTTTGCGGCCTTGGACTAAACCGTTTGATATCCGATTCTTCGCTAAAATGATAGAGCATGATTATAGCCCCCTCATTTTCTCTATATATTTTTTCTCTGCCGTTCTTATCCGGTTTAACCTATCGTTCATACGGACTCTCCAATCTTCGCAACATATTTTGGTTTAGTTACGTTATATTAACAGCAATAAAAAATTTGAGAACGGCAAGGAAAATCAATGAATAGAGGTGTACATTGCTGAAGCGAAAACGATTGGTTCTTGTATGTATCCTTTCATTCCTTACCAGCTATATCTTATTCTCGGTCTGGATTGCAAATGACGTTCGAATCATTCTTCGTACGGGGATGCAAAACGACGCAAACTATCGAGATTACATGAGCTCAGACGTATATCAAAACATAAATCCTATGTTAAGAAACATGACTTCAGCTGATTACACTTACAATGCTGAATCACATTCGATTGGCATGCCAGTTCCTTTACACTTTTTCGGAATCGCAAAAGTTTGGGTTACACACCGATACAATGCAGAAATTGTTGGGTTCGAAGAGCCAGTTACGTTGACACTTAAGCTGAAGAAAGGGAAATGGTATGCTGCAAATGTTCATATTAAACCTTAAAGAGAAGCGGTAAACCGTTTCTTTTTTGCCTAATAAAATTGATTAGTCGCTGAGCTTTTTCTCAAAACAAATATCGTTCGCTCCTTCTGTTTATTTGCCGCTCCTCCGAGAACATTCCCATACACAAACTAAAAATAGTAAGGAAATCAAACTGAATCTAATTTGATAGTTACATAAATATGTGTTTCAGTGCAACAAAATTTTCCACATGCTAATACGGCAAATTTTACATGGAAGGGGCATCTGCCACAATTTTAAAAGGACAATTTCCAGTTAATCGAGGCATAAGTAGGGATAGCGTGGAATTAGCAGGAATTTTTCCCGTTAGTTATTGCGCATGTTTGTGCTTATCCCGATAACGGGTCACTTTTTCCGCCACAGAAAAGCAACCGCCGATTAAGTCTGACACTACGCAATAATTACAGTTTGATCGTATATCTCGTTATTGAGCTAATCGGAATGATACACGCAGCTCTAAATAGCACAAGTCAAAGAGGCTGTCTCATTGAACTACACTCCGTCAAGTAGACAGCCTCCTTGAATCATCTTAGTCAAATAAAATGCTGCATTTCCTATTGAGGTTCAATGGAAATTAATTCCGGTTCCTCCCATTCCCGGTGCTCGTATTTAATCCAATATTGTCTATTCACTTCAATTAATTTATAAATGCCCTCTGGTATTTGAACGGTTTCGCGGTTTCCGCTTAAATCCTGTATCAGGATTTCATTTTCTTTTACCTCATTCAATATCCATATATCCTTTGGAGTCAGCTCAATTGAGCATCTCCTTAATGACTTCAATGCTTTTGGCCGCCCGATTATTTAATGACCTCTTGTCTTTCAAATGAAATTCGTGCAGCACATGGCCCGGGTCGATAATTAACGGTTTGGAAATTATATCCTCCAAAATAAGCGCAGTTACTTTATAAGCATGGTGAAGCTGCTCGGTGGTACATTTATTGCTTACCAGCTTAATAATCGCGATGATGTTCTCAGCATACATGAGCTTGACGATGCTGTCTGATGACATGACATGCCTGGAAGTGAATGAAATAACGTTGTCCAGAATTCGGCTGTCCGGATAGTTTTTAGCAACGGACAATAGACCGATAACAGCATCCCAGCTCCTTATGGACAGCTCGCCGGTATATTTTGCAATCCATTCCTCGATCCATTCTGACTCTTCTTCCTTGGAAATGTTATAACTCTTATATTCCTCCAGCTTTCCATCACGGTGCATCTGAAAGTAGTTCCCGAAATGCGAGGTAAAAAGCTCTTTTGCTCTTGGTGTGGTGTGATCCATTTTATCGCCGCCTTGATCTACTTTTTGTCATTCATGTTGTTTCCTCTAAATAACGATGAACTCCCTAAGTCGTTCACTAATCGCTTATGACTGCTTCAAATCGTTTGCACAAATCATTAATGTCATCAAGTCTTGCTAGCTGACCGATCCATCCCTCTGGGATATCATCGATGCCATAATAAAGTCCAGCTAGCCCACCTGTAACCGCACCTATCGTATCCGTATCCTCACCCAAGTTCACTGCCCGAAGCACAGCCTCGCTATAGCTTCGAGTTGTCAGCAAACTCCATATGCCCGCTTCCAACGTGTGTACGACATAACCAGATGAATGAATATCATCAACCGCAAGCAGACGAATATCTTCTTTAAGTATACGGTCAAACCGCCTAATATTTTTTTCATCCTCGTCTATAAAGGCATTGGTAACCGTTTCTCTCATTTTCATAACGCTTTCCTCCAAACTCAAGCCATCCATTAAATGAATCGCAAGCTCAACATAAATAACACAAGCGATTATGGATACTTGATGACGATGGGTGAGAGAGGAAACCTGTGTAACCATCGCTAACCGATCCTCGAAAGACTCTTCTTTTAACAAATAAGCCAGCGGCAAAATACGCATTAACGATCCATTTCCATTACTATACTCATCTGTTCCACCTGCAAAATCAGGCCGGATACAGAGGTCTTGATACTTATCAATCGCTTCTGCCGTAGCTGTACCCACGTCAAACGTAAATCCGTGAGGCGTCCAATAGCCGTTATTCAACCATTTGGTAAACTTGTCGGCTAGATCATGCAGATCAATTTGAGGGAATTGAGCAACGCTTTCCATTAAGCAAAAAACTAACGAGCTGTCATCCGACCATGTGCCCGCTGGCTGCAAATGCGAGCCGTAACCGATCATATCCGTCAATGGTTTTTCCTTTAGATCCTCGCGTGTTTCGAACTCAACAGGAACGCCAAGCGCATCTCCAACGCATAAGCCAATTATGCCATCACGTACTTTAGTCATCTGTAGATAACCTCCATTTTGGCGTGAAATCTTTTTTCGTTCCTTCTAGTATAACAACGCCGAATTCATTAAGAAACAAAATCCAAGCCATGGATAGTAAAGCTTAACTCGGACGCGCCTCGAAAAGCGCGAACAAAGAAAGGCTTCACGTCTAATCATAGACGTAAAGCCTCCCCCAGTTGACTAACCTATCGCGATTATGATACACGCAGGCCCAGTGCTGCAAATTCACTTTCAAACCTCGCAATCATCGCCTTTTTCTCGTCTTCCTCCAAAAAGGCCGCTTTCACGCCGTTCATAATGATTCTAGCGATCTCGTCCAGCGTGATGCCGCAATGTTCGATCAGCTGCTCATATTCCTTCTGTAACGACGTATCGGAGACGGTCATATTGTCCGTATTTACGGTAACGATGATGCCTTGCTCCAAATAGCGACGTAACGGATAGGAACCCCAATCCGAAACGGCTTTCGTCTGGATGTTGCTGACCGGGCACATCTCTAGCGGTATTTGCCGTTCCTTTACTAGCGCAACAACCTCAGGATCCTCCAGCATCCGTACACCATGACCGATTCGCACTGCGCCAAGATCTGTGATGGCTACATGCACGTTTTCCGCACCTGCGGCTTCTCCCGCATGAATCGTAATCGGCAAGCCTAGCGTCTGAGCCTCTTCAAACAGCTGAAGAAACAGCTGCGCGGGAAACGAAGCCTCATCCCCGGCCAAATCGACTGCAACGACGCCTTTTTTATAAAATCGCGCCGCTTCTTCAACAACGTCCTTATTCAATGGATACGAATGGCTTCGCAAACAAATAATGATCGCTCTCGCTACCGTTCCGAACGCTTGCTCGCCACGCTTCAATCCCTCTACGACATGATGGATAACCTCGTGTATCGTTAAGCCCTGCAGGCGATGCAGCTGAGGCGCGAATCGCACTTCAATATAGTTCACCCGCTCCTTAGCGGCTTGCTCAACCACCTCGAATGCGACTCTTTCTAACGCCGCTCCCGTTTGCAAATAAGGCAATACAAAGCTGAATTTACTTAAATACTCCTTCAAGCTCTCACAATGTTCTCCGACTTGCATATGAGCAAGCAGCTCATCTTCCGAAGCTATAGACAAAGGGCTTCCTTGTTCCCTCGCAAGCTCCAATAACGTTTCCGGTTTTACACTTCCGTCCAGATGCACATGCAAATCGATCTTTGGCAGCTGCGACAATAACGCCTTAACTGCTGCCGATTGTTCATTGACTAACGTCATCGCCAAATCTCCTCTCGTAATATATCTATTCATACACTTCCGCTAAAGCTTATATACATCTCTATGCACGTCTAGCTCCCGCGATACGTGCTGTACCCGCCGGGAGCAACCAATAACGGAACATGATAATGCGACGCCGAGTCTCGAACCTGGAAACGGATCGGAATCAGATCAAATAAGCTATTTGAGAGGGCTGCCAAATGCTCCGCTCGCCTGAAAAATTCGCCAGCCGCGAATATAAGCTCATACACGCCCGGCTGAACGTCTTCACCCTCAAGCAATGGCTGATCAACTCGCCCGTCATCATTCGTCATATACGCACCTATCAGCCTCGGCACTTGCACATCTTCCGCATTTCCATCTTTCTCCCCCAAATACCAAAGCTCGATTGCTATGCCGACAACCGGTTTACCGCCGGCAAGATCAAGAACATGAGTCGTGATCCGTCCGCTCATGGGGATTCCGTCCCTTCCTCCAGATCAGCTCTTGTGAGCGTAAAGCCTTGGAAGCCGTAAGGAGGACGCGGCTCCGTGTAAACACCGGCTGCTGCGGAATGGTCCGGCTCCACTACCGTCTCCCATGTGCGGTTGTTTGATTCGAAGCGGACCTCGGCCAGCTGCGGAAAGCTCGTTAAGATGCTTTTCCCGATTTGATAGATCAAATATTGGATAGACGGCGAATTCGCCGAATGGAACAACGTATGAGCAAGATCATGAACCTGCTCGGAAGGAACATAACGGCCTCGCATGCTGTCGAAAGCATCCTCCGCGTCTTCATACGTCCAAAAGATATCTAAAAATATAAATAAAGGCCGATCAAAGCTTTCAGGCAAAGTCGTATATTCATCGCGAACGAAGCCATAGAAGGAGCTGCCGCTAACCTTAATAAGCTGAATTTGCGACAAGGCGCTTTCTTGCTCGGCAAGTGCTGCTCCATCAGCGGTACGGAACCATTTTTGAGAGGCGCTGGCATGCTCGTTATGCGATCTGCGAAATACAAGCTGGCTATCGCTCCAGCCGCTTCCTTCCGCTAAAGTGACGGCATTGAATGGCAGCCGGTCAGCGCTAATTTCGATGGCATCGATATGCGGATAACGCTCAAGAAACTGTTCGCTGATGAAGGCAAGAAGCCCCTCCGTCGTGCTTCCTTCATAATTCGCCGTTTGGCGCAAAATAAAATTTTTCATGGAGTCCGTAGCTACGACCTGCGTATTATCCCCTTCCGTGAAGGAGGTAAGCAGCACCTCGCTGCTCACCGAAAAGGTAATGTTATGAGCAAAAATAACGTTTGTATCACCCTTATATTGCGATTCCGGTATCGATTTGACGGAGAGCGGAGCCGCATATGTCCGATAGCTCAGTACATCCCCTTTACCATAATAAAGCGTGCGTCCGCTGCGTAATTTTAACATGATGCTTCTTCCTTTCTCTACTCTATTATGAGATCTCTTAATCGAAAGCCGGTTATTTTTTCGATTTCTAGCAGTGCCTGTTCCGCTTCTTCACTAGCCGTGTTCCATATTCTTGCTTTCATCGCTTCCAATATATCCTCCTTCTTCTTCCCTCTCACTGCTAAAATAAAAGGAAAACCGAAGGTCCTCAAATACGTTTGATTCAAACTGTAAAAACACTCATATTCTTCAGTCGTCAGCTGATTCAGGCCAGCGCCTTGCTGCTCCTGCGCGGAATATTCAGCGACTGCAAGCCGCGTACCGAGATCGGGATGAGCACGGAATAAGTCGACGATCGTCTCCACCCTTGACTCGCGAACGACATTGATCATAGCTGTATGCAGAGCGTCAACTGAAGCGAATGGACGGGCTCCATAGGCCGAAACGGCTACCCACGGCGAATGTTCAAAAATGTTACCCAAAAGCTCGACGAATTGCTCACGGCTGCTTTCATTTATCTTTTCAATCGTTATCCTCATCTCCAATACCCCTCATGAACCGCAACCGCCGCCTCCTCAACCTCTGGAAACGGACCGATTACTTGAATTGGCTTGCGACCCTGCATGAATACGTTGCGGCAGGGCAAATCCAGCGTCGGGTTTTGTTCATCGTCACCTGTAAGCTGGGCTAGGCGCTTCTCCGAAATGCCATAAACGACTGTGCCTACATTTCCCCAATAGATAGAGCCTGCGCACATCGCACAGGGTTCCGCCGTCGTATAAAGCGTAAAATGCCAAAGCTCATCTCTACCGTACCGTTTTGAGGCTTCCTCCATCAGCGTTCTTTCCGCATGGCCGGTACAGTTCGATTCCGTAATCTCCACATTGCCCTGCTCAAGCACGATCTTGCCATCCGGGCTCACAAGTATTGCTCCAAAGGGTGTATTTCCTGCTTCTCTGGCCTTTCGCGACACTTCAATACTGCGTAATAAATAAAATAAATGCTTATCCTTATCGGTCATATCGCAGGACGCCTCCCTTCAATCGCTCGCTTAACCGCACGCCATATTCCGCCATAGCCGGTACAGCGGCATATATTGCCGGACAACGCCTCAGCTATTTCATCCTCCGATGGATTTGGATTTTCATCCAGCATCGCTTTAACGGAAATGACCATGCCCGGCGTGCAATAGCCGCATTGAAAGCCGCCTTCCTCCAGAAATGCCTGCTGGATCGGATCCATCCCGCTTACCGCTACGCCTTCGATCGTCGTGATTTGTTTTCCAGAGCATTGATAGGCCATCGCTAAGCAGGAATTGACCGCCTTGCCGTCGATCAGCACCATACATGCGCCGCATCGTCCGACTTCACAAGAACGCTTCGTCCCGGTAAGCGCCAGATCCTCCCGCAAAATCGTGAGCAATCTGGTGGAGGGCGCCGCCTCGATCGTTTTTTCTCCTCCATTAATGAAGCAATGCAGCGCAAACGGCGTCTGAGATTCCGCACCCTTATCACTCATTCCTATTCACCCCTTCGTCAGAAAAAATGGCGCTTCCTGCAGAAAGCTTGGCTCAACCGGCAATTTCGTTACCCATTTGCCGGTTGCCTGCCGAATGGCTGCCGCTATTGCCGGTGCCAGCGTTACAGAACCGACCTCGCCTATTCCCCGCGGACCGTAGTCGTCATTTTCCGGCAAATGCTCAATCGGTTCTACCTCTATCAATCCTCTTTGATCGGCTATTGTCGGAACGAGATACGTATCCAAATTTCGCGTCATGTAATGCCCCTTATCCATAACCGCATCTTCCATCAGCGTAAAACCAAGCGCCATGCTGCTTCCGCCTTCGATTTGTCCGAGGAAGCCCTGCGGATTTACAACTGGTCCCGCCGCTACGGCATGATATTGCTGAAGCACCTGAACCCGCCCGGTTAATGTATTCAGCTCTACCTTAGCGACAACAGCCGAGTAGGTGTACATAAAATGAGCGCCTACCCGGTCTATAGGAGATGTAGGAAACGAAAATGACGTTTCGCAGCGGATCGGTGCGCCATCCCCTTTCGCGAGCTCTTCATACGTGAGCAGCAGCGGAGCGCCTGTTTTTTCCCGAATACCGCCTTCGCTAAGCCGCAGCTGCTCTGCCGGACGTAAAGTCAAAGCTGCTGCCCTCTTAAGCATATGTTCAGTAAACGGGTTCCTCAATCTTTGCAGCGATTTCCACATCATGGCGGTTGCGCGCGATGCGGTCGTCGATCCGCTATCCGGCACGACATCCGTGTCCCCGATAATGATCCGGATATCTGCCGCGGCTAATCCGAACTGCTCGGTCAGCATTTGCTCCAAAGTCGCAATCAGGCCTTGACCGAATTCCTCGTAGCCGAATACTGCTTCGATTTTTCCGTCTGCCGCCAATTCCAGCCGACCGCCGGCCGGATCGGGAATGCCGACGCCGAGTCCAGCGCCATGCATCGTAAAGGCAGCGCCAATTCCCGTCTTTATCCAAGGCTCGGCGGATTGTCGGCCGGACGCCTCCAAGCGCTCTCTCTCCAGCCACAGCGGACATCCCGCTATCGCCCTCCACACCTGTTCGGCGCCGTCCGTCATCGCGATAGGCTGATCGAAAGGGCCGGGGTCATCCACTTGACGCATATTCAGCAGACGGAACGCCCAAGGCTCCATGCCAAGCCGTTCAGCCAGCCGGTCCATTTGTCCTTCAAGCGCGAAGATCGCTTGATTGCCGCCGAAGCCCCGGAATTCACCGGACATGCCGTTATTCGTAAACACCGATAC
>DATJKM010000197.1:0-9578 GCA_035491515.1 Candidatus Udaeobacter sp.
AAGCCGAATACAACCAGAATTCGGTGTACAAAGCCGTATAAAAACACGCCGAAGCCGCCGCCCGATGCAACGATTTCTCCAAGCTCCACAAGCATTTGCTGCAAATAGGGAGCAATCTTAATCATTCCTATCGAGAACAGCAAGGAAACAAAGCTAACGAACAGCGGAACGAACCTCGGGCCACCGAAAAACTGTATGTATTCCGGTAAACGCAGGCTTTTGAAGCGTTCGTGACTGACACCCGCCATAATTCCGATTATTGTCCCTATGAGCACAGTTGGTTCAATTTGAACCTCGGCAGTGCCTGTGATGCCGCTGTAAATAATCATGCCTACGAGCGCTGCCATACCTGCTGCGAGCGCGTTTCCGGTTAACCCAAGCGATATGCCTAGCGCAAAGATATATGGTAAAAACGTAAAAATGATATCGCTTGCCGCTAATAAATATCCTTCCATACCTGGCAGGCCTATGTAAGCCCAGGGCAGCTTACTTAAGCTCAAAAATATAGCTGCTCCCGGCAGTACAATCATCGGTAGCATAAAAGCTCTACCGAGCTGCTGCAGGCTTCCCATGAAAACCATCTTGCACCTCCTAAAGTTTTGCGAAGCAAAACTGGCTTCGTAAGCATTAGCTTAGTTTTGCAATCCAAAACTGACTCCGTTAACTTTTCACCTAGTCCATAATATCTATATCGATGTTAAGCGTTTGCTACGTTTTTGTCAAAGTAAAACGGCGAGCCAATAAAGGCCCGCCGATGTTGATGATTCTTTTCTTATTTTTTAAACGATGTTATCGCATGCCACCGGAATAAGGAGCGTTAGCCGCACCCGACGAATGCCAGCCTATTTGGGAAATGACAGGTCCCGCTTGTTGGTAAGCATTTGTGGCTTCATATACAGGGTGGATCGGTGTGTTCGAATGAGTCTGCGTCATACCGCCATAGTTGTTTTGCATATTAGACTGCGCATAGCCCCCGAAATTGGATGCTGCATGCTGGGCATACTGAGATCCAATGTTCGAAGATGGCTGATAATGTGATTGTTGGTTATCAGCTCCTGCTTGGTAGCCTACATGCGAAATTACCGGACCAACGTTGCCAAACGCCGTTGCTGGCGAATGAGCGTAGCTTTGAACCGGTTGATGCGAGATGAATGAATTGTTCGTTCCCACCGGATGTGTCATATTCGAATAGCCTGTCGGCGCAAAGTGCTGTGCACCTTGGCTATAGGAACTAGACATTTGATAACCGCCTGGCGCATTCGAAACAATAGAATTCGTTTGTCTGCCAAATGTCGGTTGGCTGAGCTGTCCTTGGTAGTGAGATTGCACATTGCCTGTTGGCTGAAATTGTGCACCTTGGTTTAGGAAGCTCTGTTGGCCTTGGAAATTACCCGGTTGTTGCGAAAATTGATTCACGTCGTGTCCTCCTTGGATTTCAATCATAAAGTCTTCAAGTGACTGCCGCCCGCTTCGCTTTAGTTGTTCGTGCGAACCAGCAAATTCGGCACTCGCTCTTGAAGCCTTCTTATTGTGTAGGAGTGGCCCTTTTTTTATAACAGTTATGTTTTGGATTTTCCTCCAGGAAGCAGGATGGAATCCTCAACCTTAATACAACGGTCCATTATAACTTCCAATCCGCCTGCAGCCGCGATAGCTGCCGCTTCCTCATTAGCGATGCCAAGCTGGAGCCAAAAGGTTTTGGCGCCAATAGCTACGGCTTCCTCTGCTACCGGAGGCGTATGCTCGCTTCTGCGGAAAACATTAACGATATCAACGGGTACGGGAATATCTTTAAGCGACGCGTAGCTTTTTTGTCCCAATATGGTTTCGGCGTTAGGATTGACAGGAATAATTGTATAGCCCTTCGCTTGCATGGCCTCGGATACCATATACGAAACCCGCTCGGGGTTGTCCGACAAGCCGACAACGGCAACTGTAGTGCTTTTCTCTAAAATACCCTTAATCTGCTCACGCGTAGGATTCTCAAATGCCATCATAACACCTCAATCATTATTTTTTGAACAAAAACGATAGCGTCCATTTACATTTAGCCTTCAATCCACTCGACATTTGCACCCAATGCTTTCAAATGATCGAAGTAAATCGGATAAGATTTCGCTACGTGATGAGCATCGCGAATGCGGATTGGCTGTTTCGCACGCAAGCCTACGATCGTCAACGCCATAATGACGCGGTGATCGTAATGTGCATTAATCTCAACGCCGCCTTCTACGCCCTCCGGACGGCCGTGCACGATAATCTCAGCCTGGCGTTCTTCTACGTTCGCGCCCGCTTTGCGCAGCTCATTCAAATAATCGGTAATTCGGTCGCATTCTTTGTAGCGCAGGTTTTCTACATTATAGAAACGGGAAGTCCCCTCGGCAAAAACAGCCGCTGCAACCATCGCAAGCACGGCATCCGTTGCATGATCGCCATCGAACTCCACAGCTTTCAGCTTTCCGTTTCCTTTCACATGAACGATGCCGTTCTCATGCGTAAGCGGAACCTCCATCATCTTCAATACATCAACTACGGCGCGTTCGCCTTGCTTGCTCTTCTCTTCCAGACGATGCACGATGACATCCGACTCGGTTACGGCAGCAGCTGCTAGAATTGCTGCGGAGCCAGGATAGTCCCCTTGTACGGAATAAGTTTTGGCAGCATAGCTTTGACCGCCTGGAACACGGAACCGCATGTAGTCTTCATCAGCATGAATAACGATTCCTGCTTGCTCCAATACTTCAAGCGTTTGACCGACTACAACCTTCGATTTCAAGTCATGCAGCACTTCGATTTCGCTGTCCTCTTCTAATAAAGGAGTCAAGAACAGCAGAGCGCTCAAAAATTGTGAGCTTATGTTTCCTGATACTTGAATTTTTCCGCCTTTGGGAGCGCCGCCTTTAATGCGAATAGGAAGCTTTCCGTCATTGTGCTCGATAGATACGCCCATCGCTGTCAACGATTCAATCAAATCGCTGTGCGGACGCTTGCCGAGCGAATCGGGATAACGGTTAATGAAGGTTACGTCCGGGCACAATGCAGCAATAGCCATCAAAAAGCGTAATACAGCGCCTGCATTGCCCACATCCAGCTGCTCGACTGGCTTCGGATGACGGCCAAAGCCGGTAATAACGATTTTCTCGTCATCCTCCTCAACAATCGCACCTAGATCGCGGATACAACGACGCATCGCATCGCTGTCCTCGCTATGAGCAGGATAATAAATCGTGCTCGTCCCTTCTGCGAGAGCTGCTACCAGCAGGTAGCGGGTTGTGTAGTTTTTCGAAGAAAGCGCTTGAAGTTCGCCTTCAAGCCTTGGTGTCGGTGTTACGAATACGTCCATAGTTCGTATGATCTCCCTTAACAATAATATATACTCCTAAACCGGGCGCGAGTCCGATGGAGTGATGATAACTTCTGTTATTGCTGAATGTCCATTTGCTCCAATATGGCCGCAACGACTTCTTCTGCTGACATATTAGTCGTATCGATCGTAAGATGCGCAAAATCGTAAGCATGCTTGCGCTGCGCAAGCAGCAGATTAACCCTCTCCACCGCATCGCCTTGCAGCAGGGGACGCTCCGTGTCCGACTTCACCCGAGCAATAATTTGCTCCGGACTTGCCTTTAGCGCGACGACAAAGCCCTTGTTCAGCATAAGCTCCCGGTTTACCGCGCTTAGTACGGCACCGCCGCCTGTAGCTACTACGGCATTTTCCTCACTCGCCAAAATCGTTTCAAGCACCCTGGTTTCGATTACCCGAAAGCCCGCTTCCCCATCGGCCGCGAAAATGTCAGAAATCCGCTTGTTTTCAAGCCTTTCGATTTCCTCATCGCCGTCGACCCGCTTCCAGCCTAGCTTCTCGGATAACAGCCTGCTGACGGTTGACTTGCCGGTTCCCATAAACCCGATTAGCACTAATTTCTTCAATTGCTGCCTTTCCATCGTAACCGTTTCACCCTTTTCGTTCTTGCTAAACCATTTTTTCTTCAACATCATATCATTTTTTTGTAATTGTAGGGTATAAAAAAGTTGCTAATGCCGTATGGATGATAATAATGTTTAATCATGGATAGGAGTGAAGTTAACGATGACCAGTGATCTTCATTTGTCCGCTCCCCACCCGACCGAGAAACGTATCAATCGCATCCTCGATCCTGCTCATCCACTCTGTCGCGCCGATGTTATTTGGATGCTTGAATTTATTAAAAAAAAGGTGGCTGACGAAGATCCAGCCTTACTGGATCTTTCGCAGCCACGCTTAATGCAAAACTTTCATTTCTTTGCCGAAGCAGCCATGTCGCTCATTCATCGCAGACATTCCGCTCAAGAGGCAGATCGGCTTCGCGACTGGCTGCGTCAAGCAGCCTATGGATTGAATCAGGACAATCCCCGCAAGCCGATGCTCTAACCGGCTTCCCGAATTAAGATTGCATCCAGTTGAAGTGGAAAGTGCCTTCTTTGTCCAAACGTTTGAACGTGTGAGCGCCGAAGTAGTCGCGTTGCGCTTGAAGCAGGTTCGCAGGCAGACGCTCTGTACGGTAGCTGTCGAAATAAGCGATCGCGCTTGCGAAAGCAGGAACCGGTACGCCGTTTGTAACAGCTAGAGCAATTACTTCACGCCATGCTCCTTGGTAGGACTCTACGATGTTTTGGAAGTAAGGATCCAGCAACAGGTTGCGCAGGTTAGGATCACGGTCGTAAGCATCTTTGATGTTTTGCAGGAAGCGAGCACGGATAATGCAGCCGCCGCGGAAGATCATTGCGATTTCGCCGTAGTTAAGATCCCAGTTGTATTCTTCGGATGCTGCACGCATTTGAGCGAAGCCTTGTGCGTACGAGCAAATTTTACTTGCGAACAACGCTTTGCGCACAGCTTCGATAAATGCTGCTTTGTCGCCTTGGAAAGGCGTTTTCGCAGGGCCGCTAAGCACTTTGCTTGCTGCAACGCGCTCTTCTTTCATAGCAGACAAGAAACGGGTAAATACGGATTCTGTAATGATTGAAAGCGGAACGCCAAGATCGAGCGAGCTTTGGCTTGTCCATTTTCCAGTTCCTTTTTGACCGGCGGAATCAAGGATAACGTCAACCATAGGCTTGCCAGTCTCAGGATCGTATTTCGAGAAGATATCTCTTGTGATCTCGATAAGGTAGCTGTCCAGCTCGCCTTTGTTCCACTCGGAGAAAATTTCGTGAAGCTCTTCAGCGCTAACGTCAAGAACGTTCTTGAGCAGGTCGTATGCTTCGCAAATCAGCTGCATATCGCCGTACTCAATTCCGTTATGTACCATTTTCACATAGTGGCCTGCGCCATCTGGTCCAATGTACGTGCAGCAAGCGTCGTCGCCTACTTTTGCGGAAATTGAAGTAAGGATCGGTTCAACAAGCTCATAAGCGGATTTTTGGCCGCCAGGCATGATCGAAGGTCCTTTCAAAGCGCCCTCTTCGCCGCCGGAAACGCCAGTACCGATGAAACGGAAGCCTTTAGCTTCAAGATCTTTGCTGCGACGCACTGTATCAGGGAAATAAGCGTTACCGCCATCAATGATGATGTCGCCTTCAGCCAAATGAGGAACGAGGGAATCGATTGTAGCGTCTGTTCCCGCACCTGCTTGTACCATGATCAAAATTTTGCGTGGCACTTCAAGCGATTGTACGAATTCTTCAATCGTATAAGTTGGAACAAGGTTTTTGCCTGCTGCTTCTTGAACAAGATCGTCCGTTTTTTCGCGGGAGCGGTTAAATACGGATACTGTAAAGCCTCTGCTCTCAATGTTAAGGGCAAGGTTTTTACCCATTACGGCCAATCCAATTACACCAATTTGCTGTTTTGACATCTGGTTCTTCCATCCTTCATCGTCTATTTTGGGGTCACAATAGTTTTATTTTACTCTTTTTATGGCAAGAAGAAAACTATCTAAGAGCAAAAATGTCGCATAAAGGCATCAGAATTATTGACCGATTCAAAAAGAATATCTTATATATGTGCGAAAACCTTACATGAACCACATAAATATCACCTGTTTTCACAAAATTGCACAACCTAAAAACGATCAAAGGCTGTAGGTGTTTCACAGCTTTCGATCGTTTTTAGGTTTTCATATGGGGATCTACATCTATCATCAGAGCTCCAGTTGCAGCATTTCCGAACGAAGTGCAATCAAGCGTTCTTTAGATTCAGCAACCGCTTCCTCATCGTTGCCTTGCAGCGCATCAAACAGCATCGACAACTCATAATCCAGCTCATAGCGAAGTACGACAGCTCTTTCCTCTGCGCGCTTCGACTGAAAAGCTCTAATCATTTCTTCTATTGTAACGAAAGGCTTCTTCTGATAAATAATCCGATGTTCCATACCGGACACCTCCACGAGTCGTATAATCTCACCGAACATAATACTCTCAATGACGATTTGACGATCTTTAATGCGCTTCACTACCGCATGTCCACGTGTGTCATTAATCAACTTTTCAATCAATTCTGATAATTTCTCGTCTTTGATGATGTAATCTCCGACAATCTTATAGCGATTCTTCATTCGCTGGAATTGAAGCTTGACGAGCTTGCGTCCGGTTCGAATGGATACAAGGAACTGCCCTTCTGTCTCACTCCAATACAAGGAGTAACCCTCCTGAATAAGATCGCGGATGAGATTCTGGATTTGCCGGCGGTCAAATCGCAGCTCCAAATTGCAGTATTCGACTTCATGGCTTTTATTCACGGCAATCCCTCCCTTACCTCAGTTTAGTTGACGAAATGTTCTGATAATTTGTTCTTATCTTCATCTTATACTCCATCTTATGTAATGGCAACTTGGATTATTGACTAATTTTACGATTATAAGCGGTTAAACTTAAAAAAGGGCGCGGCCGTCTCGAAAAGATAACGGCTCGTTCCCTTTTTGCTTCATTATTCCATAGTCAGCTGCGGAAAATATAGCAGCTGGCTAACAATTTCCGGTCTGCTCCCTTACTTTATTAGCGCTGCCGCTATTGCTTCCTCTAAGCCCAGCTTCTGAACTGCTGCTTCGTTCCTGAACTTAAGCTCTACAATACCCTCAGCGGCTTGCTTCCCTGCGACGATTCGCAGAGGTATGCCGATGAGATCGGAATCCTTGAATTTGACGCCTGGCCTCTCGTCGCGATCATCCAGCAGCGTCTCTACCCCGGCCTCTTGAAGTCTAGCCGCAATATGAAGCGCCAAATCCATTTGAACCTGATCCTTTGCAGACACCGGAATGACATGAACGTGATAGGGTGCAATCGACTTCGGCCATATGATTCCATTGTTGTCCGAATGCTGCTCAATGACGGCGGAGAGCAGTCTGGATACACCTATTCCGTAGCAGCCCATAATTAACGGCTGCTCCGTACCCGAATCGTTCAGAAATTTAGCGTTCATCGCTTCGCTGTACTTCCTTCCAAGTTTAAACACATGGCCGACCTCTATTCCAAGGTGGAATGTCAAGCGTCCTTGCTCGCAGCGCGGACAGCAGTCGCCGGCTATCGCATTGCGATAATCGCCTGCCAGCGCATTCGGCAAATGAGCATCCGGGATTACACTGCCAAAGTGATAGTCCTTCTCGTTAGCCCCTGCTATACCCGCATCCATTGCCAGTACAGCATGGTCTGCAAGGATAGGGATATTTAATCCGATCGGGCCGGCAAAGCCGGTCGGCGCACCGGTTACGCGCTCTGCCGTCTCTTGATCCGCAAGCTCCAGATTGTTTGCGGCCAAAGCATTCTTTACCTTTATTTCATTGACCTCATGATCACCCCGAACAATTACGGCAACGGGCTTCCCGTCGGCAACATAAATTAATGTTTTCATAAATGCATCCGCGCCTAGGCCAAACGCCTCGACAAGCTGGTCTACCTTCTTAATTTCCGGTGTATGGAGACGTTCAAGCTCTTTCTTCTGCGATGCCGGCCCGCTATTTTCTCTATGCACTATGCGGTACTCGGCTTTCTCTAGATTAGCCGCATAGCGGCAGGCATTACATGCGGCAATTGTATCTTCGCCGATATCGGCCAGCGCCATAAATTCATGCGTCCCGCCTTCGCCTCCTATTGACCCAGCATCCGCTTCTACAGCGCGATAACGGAGGCCGCAGCGAGTAAAGATGCGGTTATAGGCCTCATACATGCTCATATAGCTGCGGTGAAGACCGTCCCAGTCCTTGTCAAAGGAGTATGCATCCTTCATTAGAAATTCTCTGCCCCGCAGCAAACCGTACCGGGGACGCTTCTCGTCGCGGAACTTCGTTTGAATTTGGTACAGCATCACCGGCAGCTGCCTGTAAGAATTCACCTCTCCGCGAACTAAGGCGGTAATCACCTCTTCATGAGTCGGACCAAGCGTAAACTCCCGTTCGTGACGATCGCGCAGCCGAATCAGCTCAGGCCCGTAGACCTCATAGCGGCCTGATTGCTGCCACAACTCGGCCGGCTGCAACGCGGGCATTAACACCTCTTGCGCGCCCGCTTGATCCATTTCCTCCCGCACGATCTGCTCAAGCTTTCTGAGCACGCGGCGGCCGAGCGGCAAATAAGTGTAGATGCCAGCCGCAAGCTGTCTGATTAATCCTGCCCGCAGCATCAGCTTATGGCTGGCCGCTTCCGCATCCGATGGCGCCTCGCGCAGCGTAGGCATTAATAGTTGGCTCTGTCTCATTGTTGATATCCCTCCGATTGTTCAGATTCCGGTTCCGGTTGAAAAACAAAAAGAACGCATTCGTAAGGGACGAATGCGTTCGTGGTACCACCCTCATACAGCCGCCAAAACATCAGGACAGCTCTCAATTAGATAACGGAACGAAAATTCCGGCAGCGGCTGCTACATCTATACCGCTGCAGCTCGCAAGGTAGGATTAATCAATCGTTCATAGAAGCCTTGCAGCCTGCGGGCTTCCTCTCTGTTATAAACGGTTGCTGACTAACGTAGCCTTGGTCGACGCTGTTATAATGTTGTTAACTTTTGACAAATTTACAATATAACATTAACGAAGTCAAGCACATTTTGGCGCCGAATGCAGCGTATCATAATTTGCTCGTGCGGTTCGGTCTAAGCACGGCCGATCCAAAGGCAATCATTACGGCTGCGAATAGAAGCAATATGAGAAGCTGCAGTCTGATGTCACTAAAGCTGCCACCGCCGCCTAAACGGTCGATCGCCCCGATGGCCCATTTTTGCGGCGTAAAATTAGCGAGCTTTTGCATAAAATCAGGCAGGAAGGAAAGCGGGAAAAAGCAGCCGCTGATCATGCAGGTAGGAGTAATGATTAAGGTGTTGATCTGAGACAGCTGGGTGCTGCTTTGCACAAGCCCCGCTACCGCAGATGTCATGCCCACGGCCGCCAGCAAAAAGAATTCCAGCACAAGCAGCATCGGCCCGAAAGAGATCCCCGGCGAATAGCCGAATACGAAATACGTTAAGCTGAGCACGATGATTAGCTGTATAGTGCCCACAAGCATGCTGCCCATAAAATTGCCGAAGGCGATATCGATAGCGCGCAGCGGGGCTGTGAACATTCTAGCCATCGTGCGCTGCTCTCTATCCTCCATCACGAGGGCTATCGATT
>DATJKM010000198.1:0-6422 GCA_035491515.1 Candidatus Udaeobacter sp.
ACCTTGCACATGAAGCAAGCGGCTTTGCCCCCGCAGCGCGTTCGTATCGGTATATTGGCGCGTCTGGCTGCGTCTAGCAGCGTTGTGCCCGGCTTAGCCTTAATCGTTCGGCCTGATGGCCAAAACGTAACCTCACCGTCCATTACAAGCCACCTGCCTCTCTAGCTGATATCAAATGATGAAGGCTTCGCTTCGCTTCCATGGAGAAGGTATTGTTTGCTTCGATTGCAAGAAGCGCATCCTCATGCAGAGCCGGAGCTTCCGCAAAAGCTTGAGCGATCAGATCAACGCGGTCCATGCGGTCGCGGAGATAGTTAAACCAAAGCTCATGCGCAAGCGGTACAATCGATACCGTCAATTCGTCTTCATTCAAATGAACCTGTTCTGCAAAAAGCATAAGCAGCTTGCGAACCATTGTCTCATAATGACTGCCGCAAGCTTTCACATGAAATCCTCCGACCAGCTCAACCTGTACGTCATGTATGCGGAAATGGCTGAGCTTAGAGCGGTACATGTCGGTTATGCTTATTGCAGGTTCATCAAGCGCAAAAGTCTTAAGCGCCTGATAAATGGACTGAACATCCTCATCGTCGCAATAAAGATCCAAATCGCGCGGTTCAGCGGATAACGGAAGTCCCCGAAGCATTAAGCTTGCGCTCCCGCCTATAACCCATTTCGCTGGACTTGATTGTGTGGCTTTGGTCACGGCAGCCAGCGCTTTATGAATGCGTTCATGTTCTGTCATCGCCGGCACTTCCTTTTTTTCAAAACGTAAACGGCTTCTCCCATCTTCTGGCGTTAAACCGTTTCGCGGTGTACATCAGTATAGAAGCTAATACTTTCAGCTTCTAAAGCATTAAAAATATGGTTTGTTAGCTGCAGCTATGTTTCCGGCTCCAGCTTTGACAATCGCCTGACAGCCCAGCCGATAGCCTTCCTCAAACTCCTCAGGCTCAAGGCGGTCCCATTCCTCGTCCGTTATGCCTTCCAGCTGGTCAGCGCCTTCGGTAATCAAACAGCGGCAGCGGGCGCAGGTGCCCCGTGCACAAGAAAAGCTCCAATCGACATCATGCTTTAGTGCAAGATCAAGCAGCGACAAGCCCTCTTCTGCTTCAATTACAGCTGTTTTGGTTCTACCCTTTAATTCAATCATTGTATGTCTAAATCTCCCTTTCTGTTAGCTAATTCCACTCTCGTATGTAGGAATGCTAAATTATGGATATAAGTCCGCAAATAAATCCGATTATTAAAACAAAGAAGGCAAGCAGCGTAAGGACAAATTTCACTACGCCTTTCGTTTTTAAACGGGCAAACGTAATTAAAAGGGCCGCGATCGCCATCATGCCGATGCCGAACAGCGAAACCCACATTTTTGTCATTGCATCCATAGTAATTCCATTCTCCTAATCTATATCAATATGAATTCTCACCCATTATAACATCGCGCAAGCGTAAACGGCTATCGCTGCCCTCTGGCGGCAAAAGTTCGTTTCGCGATGAAATATAAGCAGATATTAGGATGAAACTTATACATTCTTACTATTTTAAAAAAAAGGACAAAAGCTGACAGGGCATAGCACCGAATGTGAACATCCGGAACGCCCCTCGCTTTTGCCGCTATCCTTTATTTTTTCATCATCATTTTCATGAGAGCTTCCATATTGCTCGTGCTCATGCCGCTAGCCTTAACAGCCTTAACGATATCGTTGATCGTCGAATCCGCAACCTTCACCTTAGCCATATCCGACACTTGCTTGATCAGCTTGCGCAGCTCGGCTTCATCTTTCATCGTTTCATCAGTAACACCGCTGGCAAGTTTTTTGATTGAGCTTTCAGAAATATTTTTTCCGGTTTTTTTGTTGATCGAATTTAGAACGTCTTTGGAAAAGTCCTTCGCCATACCCTACACCTCCAGGATGCGCTAGTGTCTTGCACCATGCATCATATGAGGAGGAGATAGGTTTGGTGTAGGCGCTGGTCCTTAGCCCAGTTCCTCGATCTCATGCGTGCGAAGTCGTCCCATGAGATGCTCGACGGCTGTTCGGGGAGCTTTATTCGCGAACAAAACCTCGTAAAGCTGAAACGTAATCGGCATCTCGACATCATGCTGCTTCGCCAAATCATAGGCGGCTCGCGTAGTTCGCACCCCTTCTACGACCATGCCCATTCGGCTGAGCACCTCGTCTAGAGGAGTCCCGTCTGCCAGCATATAGCCGGCGCGCCAATTGCGGCTGTGCTTGCTTGTGCACGTAACGACAAGATCGCCAACGCCGGCTAGACCGGCGAAGGTGAGCGGATTCGCCCCCATAGCCGTACCAAGCCTGCTGATCTCAGCCAAACCGCGAGTCAATAACGCAGCTTTAGCATTATCGCCAAAATGAAGCCCGTCCGTCAATCCCGCTCCGAGCGCAATGATGTTTTTGATCGCGCCGGCAACCTCCACGCCCACCACATCCGGATTCGTATAAACGCGGAAATGTGTATTCATAAGCGCATCCTGAGCTTGCTCAGCCGCTTGCAGGTTTGCTGAAGCGACGACTACCGTAGTAGGCTGCTTAAGAATGACTTCTTCCGCATGGCTTGGTCCAGACAGTACAACAAGCTGCTCAAGCGGACGTCCGAGCTCTTCAGAAAGTACAGTCGTCATCCTTTTCAGCGTGCCTGTTTCAAACCCTTTTGTCGCATGAACGACGAGCGTCTCAGATGACAAGTACAGCGCTGCTTGTTTGGCCACTTCACGCATTGCGCCGGAAGGTGCAACGAATAAGGCGAGCTCTGCATCACGCAGCGCCGATTTCATATCCGTTGTTGCATGAATGAGTTCCGGCAGCTGAACGCCAGGCAAAAATTTTCTGTTCTCGCGATCCCGATTAATGCCTTCCGCCTGCTCCTCGCTGCGCGTCCAAAGGTTAACGTGATAGCCATTATTCGCTAGAACGGAAGCAAGCGCAGTACCCCAGCTTCCCGCCACCAGCACTGCTGCAATTTTCGTCGTTGATGAATTAGGCTTTGTCATGCGACGATCACTATCCTTTCTTTGCACCTAGCTTGTTTTCCGTTCCTTGAAGCAGCTTTACGATATTCGTCCGATGGCGTACGAAAGCAAATATACAGATCAGAAGACTTGCACAAAGTAAAGGCACGGAAAAATAAAAGATAGAAATAAATAATGGCGTTAAAGCCGCAAACAATAACGAGCCGAGCGAAACGTATCTGGTTAATGCAATCGTCAAGATCGCAACGGCACCGGCGCAAAGCGCTGGCACAAACGCAAGCGTCGCAATAACGCCAACGGTCGTAGCAATACCCTTGCCGCCCTTGAAGCGAAACCAAATCGGCCAGTTATGTCCGACAATGGCGGCAAGACCGCATAGAACGGGAATCCAATCATTTTCGCCTAGGCCGTGACCGATCCAGACAGCTGCGACGCCTTTGGCGATATCAAGTAAAAATACGAGTATGCCGGGCCCTTTGCCAAGCACACGTAACGTATTCGTAGCTCCAGCGTTACCGCTGCCGTGCTGACGTATATCGATGCCTTTGACCCATTTCGCTATTACGATACTGAATGAAACTGAACCTAACAAATAGCTTAAAGCAACCGCGATTACCCCATATAACAAGCTACTTCTCCCCTAATCTTCTTCGGACTTGCGACGCGAAAATATTCGTATCGGCGTCCCTTCAAAATTAAATGCTGCGCGAATTTTATTTTCCAAATAGCGCTCATACGAGAAATGCATGATTTCCGGATCATTGACAAATACAACAATCGTCGGCGGCTTGGTAGCAACTTGCGTTACATAGTTAATGCGCAGACGCTTGCCTTTATCGGACGGCGGAGGGTTGATAGCCACAGCATCCGAAATGACGTCATTAAGCAGATGCGTCTGAATACGCATCGCATGCTGCTCAGAAACATGATTGACAACAGGCAGCAGCTTATGTAAGCGCTGTTTAGTCAGGGCAGATAGATAAACGATTGGAGCATAGGACATAAACAAGAAGTGATCGCGGATGTTTTGCGAGAACATTTGCATCGTTTTCTCGTCCTTCTCGACGACATCCCATTTGTTTACAACAAATATCGATGCCTTGCCCGCTTCATGAGCATAACCGGCAATATGCTTGTCCTGTTCAATGATGCCCTCTTCTCCATTAATCAGGACCAGGACGACATCGGCGCGCTCGATTGCTTTCATCGCCCGCATGACGCTGTACTTCTCCGTAGATTCGTACACCTTGCCCCGTTTACGCATCCCGGCCGTATCGATCAACACATAACGTTGGCCGTCGCGTTCGAAAGGCGTATCGATCGCATCGCGCGTCGTACCTGCTACATTACTTACAATAACCCGATCCTCGCCAAGCAGCGCATTAACGAGAGAGGATTTTCCGACGTTCGGGCGTCCGATTAACGCAACGCGAATGACATCTTCATCGTACCCGTCATCCGTTTGTTCAGGCAGAAGCTCGACTGCCGCATCAAGCAAATCTCCGATGCCAAGCCCGTGCGAGCCGGATATAGCGATTGGTTGTCCAAAGCCCAGTCCGTAAAACTCGTAAACTTCATCCATGCGGCTTTCATTATCAACTTTATTAACTGCAAGTACGACTGGCTTACCAGAACGGAACAGCATTTGAGCAACTTCATCATCCGCATGCGTCAAGCCGGATTTCGCATCGGCCATAAAGATAATTACATCTGCCTCTTCAACTGCGAGTTCAGCCTGCATACGAACAGATTTCATAATTTCATCTTCGCCATCGATTTCAATACCGCCAGTATCAATGATGCTGAACGGTTTTCCATTCCACTCTCCGGTGCCGTAAAGTCTGTCGCGCGTGACACCCGGTTTATCCTCAACAATTGCTAGACGGTCGCCGATGACCCGATTAAAAATGGTGGATTTACCCACATTCGGACGGCCGACAATAGCTATAACGGGTCTTGCCATAGTTTGTTTTCCACTCCTTCAAAAATACTCACGATAACCATCATAGCAAAAAAGTACGTTCTTGGCTAACTTTTCATATTACCTTGTGATTAACCAGTATAAAAGTGCCATTCTTCAAATCATGCGCGCTCGCATCCAAAATCTTCTCAAGCAGGAACGATGCTTCCTCCAGCTTATCCGCATTCTCCACGATAAATATAGGCGCGCCTCCTCCTACCGATCCTGCGTACATAGATACAACAGCGACGATTTCAGCCATGCTCGCCTGCCTCCTTTTTGTTCACGGACGCCTCCGTCGGCATCCTGACGGCGGATTCCAGTATTGGAACGCGCAATATAACTTCCTTCCCTTTATCTGAATTAAGCTCCTGCGGCAATATGAACACGGCTAATCGACCGTCCTTCATATCCAGCTTGGCCATCGGAATGAGGCCGGGCTCGCCATCGTCGCGATATACGCCTAGAATCGTAGCCATATCATAGAGGATCGCTTGACGCTGTCCGAGATTGCTTAATGTAACCTTCCCGTTTGAATTGTAGGGGGTCAAAATAAAACCCATTCCCCGCTCCGCAATAATTTCCTGATTTGATTTTAAACCGACATTCATAATATAGATGTCTCCAACGAACAAATCCGGTCCGTCTATCTTCACCTCGGCTGCTTGCACCGCAGCAATGTGAGAAACGGCTTTTCCTGATTTAAGTTTCTCGACAATCAAAAGCGACAATGCCCCTGCAAGGATGCCTATCCATATATTAACTAAAATACTAAATAAACTCGTTAATAAGGCTGTCATAATAACCAGGTAATTTCGTCCCTCGAACACCATTGCTATTCCTTCGATATAAGTCGACCCTCGCCCAACCAGCTCCATGCTGTCGATTTTCGTCAATGTATCCCGTTCCATCTTCCTGACATCTCTAAATTGCTGTGCTGCCAGCGTTAGAAAGGTGATGGCCGTATAGTCTTTATTGAACAATGCCGGTACGGCCACAGCCCCAAGCGCCGCTGCAATAACCCCTAACGAAATGTGGATAATGCGGCCGTGCGGATATGTCGGATACTGTCGATAGTCCGTCCTGAGCATGAGCAACCTTGAAATAATACCGAAGACGATGCCCAAAAGTACGCCTACCAAAAATTTATTTTGGACGAGAAAATGCTGCATTATGAAGACCGTCCCCCCTTGATATGCCATAGCATACCGCTTAGCTTGGATGCGCCGAGCCGAATTGTTTTCAACAATAAACTGAACGATCTAGCCGCAGCCATCGCAATCCAAAAACTATCCCACCAGGATAAAGAACCGATATAAGCCGTATAAACACCGGCCTGCAGCACTGCATTCAGCATCTCCCCAAGCACCGCTCCCCATACGACCATACCAAACTGCTGCTTGACCTGGGACGTAAAAGCGCCGCAAAACATTCCGCAGAGTAAAGGGGCGTCCCATCTCGGATCAA
>DATJKM010000199.1:0-10613 GCA_035491515.1 Candidatus Udaeobacter sp.
AGCACTCGTCACAAAATACCGCAACTATAATATCATACGAAACGACTAGGAGGCTTTTAAACATGTCCAAAAAAATTTATAAACTCGCGATTATCGGCTGTGGCGGTATTGCAAACGGCAAGCATCTGCCAAGCCTAAAGAAACTGGATAACGTTGAAATCGTTGCGTTCTGCGATATTATCGAGCAGCGCGCTATTGAAGCAGCCGGCTTATACGGTACAGAAGACGCAAGTGTATACACGGATTACACAGAGCTGTTGACCGATTCCTCTATCGAAATCGTCCACGTCTGTACGCCTAACGACTCGCACGCGAATATCGCAATCGCTGCCCTTGAAGCTGGCAAGCATGTCATGAGCGAGAAACCGATGGCCAAAACCGCATTCGATGCTCAGCGCATGTTGGACGCTGCCCGCCGTACGGGCAAGAAACTTACCGTTGGCTACAACAACCGCTTCCGTCCGGACAGCCAGCATCTGAAGAAGATATGCGAGGCTGGCGAGCTTGGCGACATTTATTACGCGAAAGCGCATGCGATTCGCCGCCGCGCGGTGCCGACTTGGGGCGTTTTCCTTGATGAGGAGAAGCAAGGCGGAGGACCGCTTATCGATATCGGCACGCATGCGCTTGATCTGACGCTGTGGATGCTTGACAACTACAAGCCGAAGGTCGTGCTTGGCACTTCGTACCATAAGCTTTCGCAGCGCGAAAACGCCGCAAACGCTTGGGGACCTTGGGACCCGGCAAAATTCACGGTCGAGGATTCCGCATTCGGAATGATCGTCATGGAAAATGGCGCTACGATCGTGCTGGAATCCAGCTGGGCGCTCAACACGCTTGAAGTTGACGAAGCCAAGTGTACGCTGTCTGGAACAGAAGGCGGCGCGGACATGAAGGATGGCCTTCGCATTAATGGCGAGCAGCACAGCCGTTTGTATATGACGAAAGTTGATTTGAATGCAGGCGGAGTTGCCTTCTACGATGGCAAAACCGAAAGCGACGCCGATCTCGAAATGAGAATGTGGCTGAAAGCCATCGACGAGGATACCGATCCTGTCGTTAAACCGGAGCAGGCCTTCGTCGTTTCGCAAATTCTTGAAGCGATCTATGAATCGTCCAAAACCGGCAAAGCTGTTTATCTATAAGCAGAAAAAAGGAGCTGCCTGGCTCGGTCTAATAAGACCTTGCCGGGCAGCTTTTTTTATTGGGGCTAGCTTTGCCTTATACTTTCATTGGCGCACCCCGATGATCGATAAACAGCGCTTCCGCCTCCGTTTTCCGCTCTACGATATTCAATATGCCGGCAGCGGATATTGTCGCATCGCCCGGTGCCTGCTCGCCGCCCATATCCGTTCTGATCCAGCCCGGATGAAGCGCGTGAACGACTATGCCCTGCGGCGTCAGCTCACGGCGAAGCTGTGCGGAGAACATATTTAGAGCGGACTTGGAGAGCGCGTAGGAATAATCACCGCCATATGCACCTGCAAAGCTGCCCGCTTCCGAGCTAATATTGATAATACTTTGCCGCTCTCCTAGGCGTAGCAGCGGTAAGAAATGCTTGATCACCACGATCGGGCCGAATAAATTCGTCTGGAAGGACTGCTCCACCTGTTCCATGTCAAGCTGCTCCAGCTTTTGGTCTCTCCCGAGTAATATCGCCGCGCTGTTAATAATGGCGTCAAGACTGCGATTCCGGCTTTTCACATGCTCACAAGCATAGCGGACCGAGTTCTCATCCGCGACATCAAGCGGCAGTATCGTTAATTGTCCGGCAAACTTCGCAAACAGCTCCTGCAAGCCCCCCGCAGCTGAGCCCGGGCCTCGAACACCAGCCAGTACGTGGTGTCCTCTCTCACACGCTTCTCTAACAAGCGCTAGACCCAAGCCTCGATTCGCTCCTGTAATCAGTATGTTCATGCAGCTTACTCCTCCAGTCGAAATCTGTATTTTTCAGCTTATTGTATCTGAATTCCGCTATTCCTTATCGTTCTCCAGCAGCTCCAGCATCACTTTCAACTGCTTAAACGTATCCATGTAAGCATAGCGTCCGCCGGTGTACTCGCCCTTTTGGACTAACGCCATACCGTTCCTCTCCATCGATGCAACCTTCTCTTTCATACCGTCGACGACGAAGGCAATATGATGCGGGCCTTCCCCATGCTTGTCAAGATGCTCTCTCCATGTGCTCGGATGCTTATCCGGCTCAATGAGCTCAAGCTGCAGGGAGCCCATGTCGAAAAAGGCAAGTTTAGCGCGGGCCGGCGACGATTCCCCGTTATATTCCGTTTGCGCCTTGTCTACCGTATCTGTCCAGAACCAGACTGGCTTCTCCATCCCGAAAAAATCCGCATAAGCTTGCGAGGTTTCATCTATATCGTTAACTAACAGTCCAATTTGAGTAATCGTCTGTGTTCCAAGTATATTATTGTCCAAGCTTATCGACTCCCTTAGGTTGTTTTTATCGATATCGAATGTCATATATGCTGCATAAGCAATTGCGCCTTCTCATGCTCCCCAAATAATAAGATCATACCTCTGACATTCGCATCCCCCCTCTCAAAGTAAAAACATCGACACTTCCGTAAACACGCGTTTATTTTGTATAAAAAAAATAATAACAGCCTGTTCAGGCTCTACCTGCCGCCCCAAACTTAACGAAGCGCTAATGACTATGTAACGACTTCTGCTCATCACTCTAATCCTGAAAAACGCTTTTCAAGTAACTCTTCAAACCGCTCCCGCTGCTCCACACTCATTAATTCGATTTTGAGTAACTAATATAGAACCCTTCGCTGTACCGCGTACATTAGTTCGATTATGCAAACTTAAACGCAAGTTTTAAAACGACCGGTCAGAAAAGCGCTATTTAGTTATGCAAAATCAAACTAAATACGTTATTTTCAAATACAAGCCTGAATTAGTTCGATAAAATCGAATTAGTTGACTGATCATGCGGAGAAAATGCTAATAAACCTGACTAGATCGTTCGGATTAGCAAATAATCAAAAAACTCACCGGACTACAACTTGCTTTCGGCTAAGATTGGGTAGTCACCCTTTGACAGGAATCACGAACAACGAGCTCCGTTCCTACGGCAACCTGATGGAATGATTCGGCGCCATTCTCGATTTTTGAAATCAACGTTTTGGTCAATTTATCCATCATATCGGCAAAATCAACCCGGATCGTCGTTAATGCCGGACTATAATGGGCACTTAAAATATGGTCATCGAAGCCGATGACCGATATTTGCTGCGGCACGAGAACACCCGATTCCTTCAACGCCCGGATAGCTCCGAAAGCTACACTATCGTTTGCTGCAAATATCGCTGTCGGAAGCTCCGCCCTGGATTTCATAAATTTCTTAATTGCCTTATAGCCGCTCTCCTCATTAAAATCACCCGGCAGCATCCATTGCTGAACGAGCGGCAGATGATGTCGCGACATCGCAGCTTGAAAGCCTCTCCACTTGGACGGCCCGGAGTATCTGTTCATATCGCCGTTGATCATGCCGATTTTTTTATGCCCCAAGCTCACTAGATAATCGACTGCGTGACCCACGCCCGTTTCGTTGTCAAAGTTAAACACAATGCGGTTGGGTTCGGAACGGCCCGGCAAGTGCTGATCGACGATCGCCACCATAAAACCTTCAGCTATAAGCTCCTCAATGAGCGGCTCATGATTCGCTGCTCCAATAAATACGCCTCCATCAATTCTTCGCTGAAAGAAGCTTTCCTTAATCGTGCGGGTCTCTTCCAGCTCTCTCATATCCCGAACGATATGTGTCAGCACGTAATAACCATGAGAAGAAGCGCTTTCAATAATCCGTGCAAGCAGCAAGCTCGAGATGCTGTCGCCGGATACTCGGCCGGTATCGATCATAAATAAGCCAATCGTTCGCGTGCGTTTGCCTGCCAGCACTTGAGCGGATAGGTTAGGGAAATAATTGTATTGCTGAATGACCTTCATTACTTTTTGCTTTGTCTTCTCGGGGACATTGGCATAATTATTGATTACGCGGCTGACCGTGCTTCTGGAAACTCCAGCTAACTTGGCGATTTCCGTGCTGTTTATTTCCTTGCTCAATCAGAGCCCCCCTTTCAATAAACACGTGTTCATGGGCATATGTTACCAATGATCTAAAGAGCTGTCAATTGCTATTGTCAAGCATCTCATTTTACCTTGAGCAAAAGCTTTTTATTGTTTTCTGCAGCCTAGAACATTCGCAGCCAGGGCTTAAAGTTTTCTGCTTCACAACTGCGCCTTCACCTCGACTTCTTGCACATCGCGCTATAAAATCCATACAAACGCCCCTCATACCTAAGTCCGGAAACTGCATATGCCCTCCTAGTTATTGCTGTACATGCAGCCTCCGCTGTTTCATGCCCGCACATAAAAAAGCAGCTGCCTCCGGAGCCTTTCTCCTGAGACAGCCCCTATCGCCCGAGCAGCTAAGTTGCCGCAGCGAGCAGCTGCTTGGTGTACTCGTGACGCTCCTCGCCCAGCAGCTGTCCGCGGGAGAAACGATCCACGATTCGGCCTTCTTTCATCACGATAAAGCGGTCGCTCATAATGCTTACAGCCGTAATATCATGCGAGATGAAGAGATATGCCATACCAAGCTCACGCTTTAATGCCGTGAGAAGCTTCAGCATTTGAGCTTGCACCGACACATCAAGGCTGGAGGTCGGTTCATCGCAAATGAGCAGCTTGGGTCCCAGGCTTATGCCGCGCGCTATAGCAACGCGCTGTTTTTGCCCGCCGCTCAGCTCATACGGGTACCGCTCCAGATGGTTTGCCTGCAAGCCGACCATCTCCAGCAGTTTTTTCGCCGTTTCTAGTCGGGAATGACGTACATCCGCCAAGAAGGCTGGCAACACATGCTTGAAATTATCCAGCGGCTCCATAACGGAACGCCAAATCGGAAGCCTTTGGTTCAATGCGGACGACGGGTCCTGAAACACAACCTGCATATGCTGCCGCATCTCGCGCAGCTTCTTTCCCTTTAAAGAGAGCATCGGGACGCCGTCCAGCAGAGACTCGCCGCTGTCAGGCTGCTCGAGCGCAAGCAGCAGCCGGACGAGCGTGCTTTTGCCGCTGCCGCTTTCCCCAACGACGCCTACACATTCGCCGCTATTAATAGAGAGGGATACATCCCGCAAGGCATGCACGCTTCTTCCCTTTTCCTTATATGTTTTATTTAAACCATGAACCGTTAGAAGCGGTGTCATGCGCTTCCCTCCTCCGATTTCGCAAATTAAGCCTCCGCAGACAGCGTGCTCTGATGCATTCGTTCAAGCTCCATCAAATCCGGTTTCGCCTCGAGCAGCATTCTCGTATACGGGTGGCCCGCATCTCTTTCCATTCTATCAGCGCGATTCTGTTCGAGGAGCTGTCCATGTCTCATAACGGCCACCGTATCAGCCCGCTTCATCACATGCCTCAGGTCATGCGAGATAAGCAATACGGCGCATGCCGTCTTCGCCTGCAGCTTGGCAAGCAAATCGAGCACGCGCTCGCCTGCCAGCACATCCAGCGCGGTCGTCGGCTCATCAGCTATGAGCAGAGCAGGCTCCAGCATCATAGCTGATGCCATAGCTGCGCGCTGGAGCTGTCCGCCGCTAAGCTGGAACGGATAGCTTTCATAGACCCGCTCCGCCGGTAAGCCCGCTTGCTCAAGCCACTCTAACGCGGCTTGCTTCGCTTCCTTGCGTGAGCAGCTGCGGTGGCTGCGCAGCGTCTCTATCAATTGCGCGCCTAATTTAATAAAGGGTGTAAAGCTGCTTTGATAATCTTGGAATACAAACCCGATTTTGCTCCCGCGCAGCTTTCTTCTTTTCTTATCCGGCAACCTGCCGATGTCCTCGCCGCTAAGCAAAATATGGCCTTCCGTCACTTGAAGATTATGAGGTAGCAGGCCGAGTACCGCGCTTGCAGTCACGCTTTTTCCGCTTCCGCTCTCGCCTACTAACGCGAAGGTTTCGCCCGGCCGGATAACTAATGACAAGTCCTTAACGAGCAGGCGATGCTCCTTGCCTTTGTCCGCACAAATATACAGGTTTTCAAGCTGAAGCACAGGCTCAATCGACACGATCGGGGCTTCCCGTTTAATGCTTTTGCCAGCCGCTTGATTCATTACTTTTCACCTCCGCTGCCTGTTTAAATGCTTTTAACATCAAGCCGGTCGCGCACGCCCTCGCTAATCAAATTGCAAGAAATAACAACGAGCATAATCGCGAGTCCCGGATAAATCATGAGCGACGGATTGGATTGAAAGTATGGCCTTCCGTCATTCAGCATCGCGCCCCACTCTGGAGACGGCGGCTGTCCGCCTAATCCGACATACGATAATGAAGCAATGATTAAAATAATTTTTCCAATGTCGAGCGCTGCAAGCACGATGACCGGCGAAATGATATTCGGCAGCAAATGCCGCCGGATAATCGTCCAGCTGCTGCAGCCTGCGGCACGTGCCGCAAGCACATATTCCTTCTCGCGCTCGGATAATACAATGCTTCGAACAACACGGGCGTAGCCAATCCAATTGACCAATATGATCGACAACATCAAATTGGTCAGACTAGGACCAAGAAAGCCGGTAAAAGCGATCGCCATAATAAAATCGGGAAATGCGCCAATCGCATCAACCATCCGCATCAGTACGGCATCCGCCCGGCCGCGCTTGTAGCCCTCCAGCAGCCCGATGGGGATCCCAATGATCATGACGGCTGCTAAAGCCAGCGCAGCTATGCCTAATGTAGTTTGAGCGCCCGCGGCCAGTCTGGAGAACAGACATCTGCCTAAATGGTCGGTACCGATCGGATACTGCCAGCTTGGCGCCAGCAAACGTTCAGACATATTGACGGTAAGCGGATCATTATGCACCATAAGCGGTCCTATGAATGCGAGCAGCACCATAACCGCAAGGATAGAAATACCGACTGTTGTCAGCCGACTTCTGCGGGAGCGGCTCCACCGCTTCCTGCCAGCTTTGGAGCGAGTCAAACCTGTAATGACCGTCCTCATGACAGCTCCCCCTTTCGAGAACGGATTCGCGGGTCAAGGAGCCCGTAGCTTAAATCAACGAGTAGATTCACTCCTACAACAACCATTCCCATCAGCAATACGAAGCCTTGCACAATCGGATAATCCCGTTCGAAAATAGCCGATACCGCCATCGTACCAAGTCCCGGCCAAGAGTACAGCGTCTCTGTAACGACAGAGCCCGCAAGCAAACTGCCGATGCTCATCCCGCATACGGTTATGACCGGCAGCATGGCGGCACGCATCGCATGCAGCGACAGTACACGCCATTCCGGGATGCCTCTTGCACGGGCAGCGCGAATATATTGCTCAGACATGCTCTCCAGCAGCCCCGCTCGAAGTAAACGCGAATATTCGGCCGACAAGCCAATTCCTAAAGTAAGTGACGGGAGAATCATTTGTTTAAAAGTTCCTTTGCCCATCATCGGAAGCCAGTGAAGCTTGTAAGCGAACAAATTGATAAGCAGGAGCCCGAGCCAGAACAGCGGCACCGAGGCTCCAGTCAATGCGAAGATACGGCTTACGTGATCGGGCCATTTGCCGCGATATTTAGCCGACAACGTTCCGAGCGGCACCGCAATGAGCAGCATGACGATTAAACCGCCCGCCGTGAGCTGCAATGTTGCAGGCAGCCGGTACATGATCTCATCAAGCACCGGTTTGCCCTTCATATACGAATAACCCAAATCAAATTGCACCACTTGCAGCAGCCACATACCATATTGCACAATAACCGGCTTATCGAAACCAAGCTCCCTCCGCAGCTCTTCTTCATCCGCCTGCGTCACGGCTACGGTGTCAGCCTCGAGCATCAGAAGAACGGGATCACCCGGCGCCAGCTTCATCAATATGAAAGTCAGCAGCGACAAAAAGAAGAGTACGGATACGAGCTGCAGCACACGTTTTTTGACGACATGCAGCATCTCACTTCACATCCAACTGATTCGTAATAATATAATATTCCTCCGGACCCGGCTCCCAGCCGGTAACACGGTTGTTCATGCCAACGATAAGATTCGGATAAATGACATAGGAATGCGGGACAGCGTCCATAACGGCCTTCACGGCCGCTTGCGTTAGCTTGGCTCTCTCTGCCATGTCACTCGTTGCATTCAGCTTCTTCACCGCATCAATAATCGAGTCGTTCTCATAGTCTGTACCGTTCAACGATCCGCCGGGCATGAACGCGGAATTTAGGAAATAGCCGCCATCGCCGCGCGGAGCTGACAAGCTGCTGTATGTAACGATGTCCCACTCTTTATTTTCGCGAATATATGTATCTGCATTTTCTACCGTTGAAATATGAATCGTAACACCTATCTTAGCCGCATCGGATTGCAGCAGCTGAGCGATTAGCGGAAGCTCAGGACGAGCGCTGTAAGTAGCAAGCTCTAGTGTCAGCTCTTTGCCGTCCTTCTCCAGCTTGCCGGATCCGTTACGCTTAAAGCCCGCTTCCTCAAGCAGCTTTTGCGCAGCCTTGGCATCTGAGGGCTGAACGCCTTCCTTGCTGCCGAAAGGCAGGCTGGAGTTGAATGGGCCACTCGCCGGCGTTCCGTTTCCAAGCATGATCTCCTTCGCTACGCTCTCGCGATTCAGAAGCAGATCGATCGCTTGTCGTATTTTAATATTTTGCAACAAGGGCTTCTGTTGGTTGTAGAGCAAATAATGAACGCGTAATCCGGCAATAGAATCCACATGAAGATCCTTATCCTGCTCAATGCTAACTACCGTCTCGGTTGGAACCGAATAAACGATATCCGCTTCCTTCGATTGCAGTGCCAGCGCCCTTACGTTACTGTCTTCGTTAAATTTATATATAACCTTATTCACTTTGGCTTTTCCATCCCAATAACCGTCATAACGTTCCAGTTCGGCTTCAATATTGGGTATGAATTTTACGACTTGGAAGGGACCGGTACCGACAGGAGCGTGGTTGAACGCTTCTGTCCCCATCGCCTCTTCCGCTGCAACGCTCATTATGGATGCGTACGGGCTCACCAGCTCCGACGGCAAAGCGGGATGCGGCTCGCTCGTCACGATTTTCAGCTCATTTCCCTTTGCCTCCATCGACGCGATTTTCAAGGAGCCCGCAAGCACCTTGCTCGCAGCAATGCCCCTCTCGAACGAGGCTTTAACCGCCGCAGCATCAAGCTTCGTACCGTCATGGAACGTCACGCCCTCGCGAATCGTAAACACCCAGGTTACGTCGTCCGCCGCTTCCCATTTCGCAGCAAGCCATGGCTTTACCTCTAAATTATCATCCATGCGCACCAGCGTCTCCACAATTCCGGCACGCAGCGTTTCCCAGCTGTTATGCGGATCCAAGCTTGCCGTTTTAAAGTTGCGAATGACTGTTACCTGCTTCTCCGCTTCCGCTGCGCGTCCTTGCGCTGCTTCATTTGGAATTTCATTATTGCCGCATGCAGCAAGCGCTGCCGCACTTAGCAATACTACTGCCAGCAAAACGGCCAGATATTTTTTCGTATCCAATAATGAGTTCAATCGATTACTCCCTCTCTGGTGGAAAAAAACGACTGGATGTTTTCGTCCAATCGTCTCGTCGTTGTGTTATCTCGTTTCTCTGTGGAAACCCGCATCAATGAACGGTCGATTCCAACTGCTCATTTGATACATTCGGGAAAGAATCCGGGAACTCGCTCCAATCCTGCGTTAGCTCACTATCGCTCAGTAAGCAGCAGTCGAGCGAGTCGATCAGCTTCGTTCGATTCATTTCGATTCCGATAAATACGATTTTGTTGATACGATCGCCGTATTCCTCATGCCATAAGCCGGCAAGCTCGGCGTCCTCCTGCAGCACAGCCTCGCGCTCCGCTTCAGTCAAGGCAGCCGCCCACTGACCGGCTGGCCCGAATTGAATGGAAGGACCGGCCTGGCTTAAGCTTTGAGCGTAATCATTTCGTGTCGCAAGCCATACCATGCCCTTCGCCCGGACGATTTCCTCCGGCCATTCCTCCATCCACTTCATTAGCCGCTCTGGATGAAATGGCTTGACCCGTTCATAAACGAATGAGGATATGCCGTATTCTTCCGTTTCCGGCGTATGAGAGGGAGCCGCCATTTCTTTAATCCAGCCCGCCGATTGACTAGCCTCGTCGAAGTCGAACAGCGATGTGTTCAAAATCTCCTTCGGATCCACTTCTCCTTTGGAGGTGCGAATGAATTTGGCGCGCGGCTGCAGTGTTCGGAGCACGCCCTCAAGCTCCGCCAATTCTTCTTCGCCGACAAGATCGCATTTATTCAAAATAAGCACGTCGCAAAACTCGATTTGGTCAATAAGCAAATCGACAACCTCACGGGTATCCCCTTCGTCAACGGCCTGACTGCGCTCCAATAAAGTTTCGCCGGAGGAGTAGTCATGCCAGAAACGGTAAGCATCCACGACCGTGACCATACAATCGAGCTTGCAGAATTGTGTCAGATCGATACCTTGCTCTTCATCGATATAAGTAAAGGTCTGAGCGACGGGAACCGGCTCGCCGACGCCAGTCGATTCAATCAATATGTAATCAAACCGATTTTCCTTCGCAAGTTTCTCTACTTCCTTCAGC
>DATJKM010000200.1:0-2849 GCA_035491515.1 Candidatus Udaeobacter sp.
TATAAAAAAAATGATACAAAAATAATAATTTCTCCTGTATCGCTCTTTTTAACCCCATCGTCATCCGACACTCCCTTGCTTTTTGTTTCTCATGATGACAAGCTATAAATCCAACTCTGCATGAAGCCTTTTTGGCCAACAATCACCAACAAGAGGAATGATAAGCCAAAAGCGATACTTTTTTTCGGCTCGTTAAATGCTATGCTATTTATGAGTTTAATCATTATATTAAGAGGCGGGATGAATAGTGTCATACCTATCTATAAGCACATGGAGCTTGCATCGAATACTGGGTCCTCTACGCTGGACGGTGTGGGATCCGGAAACTGGCAGCCATCAGACAAGGGAACAGGAACAGCCGCAAATTCTGACACTGCTTGAACTGCCTGCCGAAGCAGCAGAAAGAGGTTATCAAGCGATCGAAGTTTGTCATTTTCACTTTCCATCGACGGAGCCGGCTTATTTAGAGCAGCTTCACGGCTCATTTCAAGCGGCTGGCGTTAAATTCGACACGCTGCTTCTCGACTACGGCGATTTAACGGCGGCCGATGAATCAAAAAGAATAGCAGACCTTTCACTGGTCCGTAAATGGATAGCTATTGCGTCTCTCTGCGGCGCCAAGCAAATACGCGTCATTGCCGGCGAAGCTGCGCCCACCGATGAGAAAGCAGTTCAAATTTCGGCAACCTCCCTGGCTGAGCTTGCGAACTATGCTGCTTCCAAAGGCGTTCACGTCATTACAGAAAATTTTAAATCTCTTACCTCTACAGCCGAGAGCAGTCTCAAGCTGCTTGCTAAGGCCGGTAAGGACGTAGGGTTTATAACCGATTTCGGCAATTATCACGGTGCGGGAAAAATAGCGGAAATTGGAGCGACCGCCCATCTGAGTGTATCGGTTCATGTGAAGCCTACCTATGATGCAGCCGGATTTCCGGATAAAGAGGAGCTTGTTTCCTACCTGATTAAGGTGCAGGAAGTAGGCTACAACGGCGCCTATGTTCTCATTTATGATGGCCCAGGGGATATGTGGGAAGGGCTAGAACGAGTTAAAACCATTGTAGAGCCGTACATAGTGACAACGCGATGAAAAAAGCAAGTTAGTTGCTGCTCAGTCTCACTAATGACAAAAAAGCTGTTGACGGATACCTCTCGTATCCATCAACAGCTTTTCAATATGGCTATTTTTCGAGTATATTGTTTACATAATTATAATTACGTTATTAAATTCAGTAAGCACATAGCTTATCGGATTGAGGAGGTACTCATGAACTAATGTTTTAATTTAGAAACAATAAAGAAGCCAGTATGAGCGAAATCTCTCTCTCCCTGGCTTCTTTGGTTACTTTCTTCCTGTCTTCCCTCTTTTATAAGTTTACATAATTATAATTACGTTATTTCTTTTGGAATTTCTGAGGAATCTTACTTGAAATATTGTTCATCGCATGCCGAAGCTGCTTATTGTCGATATGAGTATAAATTTGCGTCGTTTCGATGCTCGCATGCCCGAGCAGCTCCTGCAAGGTCCGAATGTCTGTGCCGCTGCGAATTTGCATCGTCGCGAACGAATGACGAAGCTTATGGCTTGACAGCCGTTTATCCGCAAGTGCCGGCATCGTTTCCTTTAGCTGCTTAATCGTATCGTCGGCTACGGTCTGAATCATCCGAATCGACAGTCTCCGTCCGAATTGCGATACAAAAAACGGCTGCTCCTTATTCTGCCTTGATTCCTTGCGTTCTGCGAGCGCTTCATTCAAAACGCTTTGCAGGGCGTCCGGCAGCGGAACGACGCGCCACTTGCGCCCTTTGCCTAATATGTGAATCGAACCGTCCTGGCGAAAGTCCTGCACGTTCATCCGGTGTACCTCCCCTACGCGGAGCCCGGCATACGCCATCAATAGGACGATTGCCACATTACGGATATAATATTTGCCCTTTATCGTATGAAGCAGCGCCTCCAGCTCATTTTCTTCTAAATAAACAGGGATACGGTTTTTCTCCTGCTTTGACTTCGCAATTAGCGCTGCAGGATTCGCTTCCAAATGCTCCATCTCAATCATCGCCTTAAAAAATGAACGCAAGGATGACAGCTTTCGATTGCGCGCTTCATCCCCTGCTCCCTTCTCGCGGCATACGGCCATATAACGCATAATATCCATTTTCGCAATATGCTTCGTTTCCTTCGGATGCATAGTCTGGAGAAAATCACTTACATCGCTTATGTAGGCTTGATGAGTAGACTTGGTCATCCCTTTATTTTTCATCCAGATGGAAAAGAGCTCTATTTCGATTCCATAGCAATCCGTCACCTCATATTGTCTCTTTCGCAAGGCAAATCCTCCATCAAAATCGCTTCTATGAACTCTATTTATGTGATATCTACTCTAGTATCATAGCTGAAAAACCGATATAAAAGCAAACTGCGTGAAATATGTATTTCACGCAGTTTTTCCGAAGCGAAAATCCGCCCATTTTCGTATAAAAACGACCGGTTTAACGGGAATGCTTCGCACCCGTATCTGTAATGGAAAGCTTTACGCTATAGGTGATTGGAACATCACTAAAAACATTATCCCAATCCTTCTTTACCTTCTGCCACATCTTAGGGTGTTCAATGCTTAACCTTGTGCCGAACCCGACGACATCCGTTTTATATTCTTTTTGAATTTTATCTAATCCTAGCTTTATGACTCTCTTGACCTCTTTCTCCGCTGCTTGCTCAGCCCGCTTCTTAATATCACCTTTCACCGGCTCGTTTAAGTTGATCCATTCTTCGATCAAACGCCCTTCGGATTGTATGTTTACATGAAATTTTATTTTATCGCCATCTACATAAGAATGGATTTTACTTT
>DATJKM010000201.1:0-5422 GCA_035491515.1 Candidatus Udaeobacter sp.
GCGGCAGCGGGATAACCTACAGCTCTATCGTTCGCTCGGAGCGGCTGCTGGACCGTTATCAGAACGAAGTAGCCAGGAGTGTGCCTGAGGCGCTGCAGCAAGGACTTTTTGGCTGGGAAGTAACGGACTTAAAGGTGACGCTTGTCGAAGGAGAGCATCATGTTTGGCACACGCATCCGCTTGATTTTGCGGTTGCTACGCCGATGGGGATTATGGACGGCTTATCCCGCATAGGAGTGAAATTGCTGGAGCCGATGCTGTCATTCCGTCTCTCCGTTCCGGAGGAGACAGGGGGCAAGCTCATGAATGAGCTCATTCTGATGCGCGGTGAATTCGATTCGCCAGTCGTCAGGCAGGAACGAATGGAAATCGAAGGGACGCTGCCGGTAGCGACGTCCCTCGATTTTCCGGCGCGGTTTGGTTCGCTCACGAAGGGAAGAGGGGTCTTAGCGACCTTTTTCGCAGGCTATCGCGAATGCCCGCCGGACGTGAAGGCGGAGCGGGTGCGCAGAGGCGTTAACCCGCTTGATCAATCCAAATATATTTTATCCGTTCGCAAAGCGCTTGCCGGCTCATAGCCGCAAGCGTTTTTTTTATCCTCACTGTAACAACCTCCATTAAATATAGCGGCAAAAATCGTTTATTTATTATATATAATATATATTTTAATTTAGGGAGAAAACCTATAGGGTTAACTCATGCTGGTAGGGGAATTTGACTGAACAAGTCGCTTAATCCTGCATCATTAGGCTTAAAGTGATGGGAAAATATGAGAACTTTTGTCGAAGTGCTTGAAATAATATTATCAATATAATAAATATATATTTGTGAGGAAGTGAAGGAACGCTGCCAAGTAAAGGAGGGTACAGGGGATAAGGCGAGCGTCGAGAGGCTGTCCTCCATACCAATATTAAACTGAGGTGTAGACTATGTTTCGTAAGCTAACCGTTATCGGACTCGCGATTGTCTGTACGTTGTCCATGTCTTTAGGGGCATCTGCTCAAGGCTCCAAGGAGAAGCCGCGGGCAAGCACGATTGCTTGGCCAGAAAAGCAAGCGCTTCCTAATTTTTCGAAGATTAAGCACCTCGACGTGGCGGATATTTATGATGCGCCCGGCGACATAAAGATTCTAATGGCAACCTTGCAGGGCATTGTCAATCGTGCCGAGCCCCGGATTTATTTGCTGGAGAATAAAGAGGAAGGCAAGTACACTTGGCTGAACGACTTGGATGTGACTTACAAAGTAAGGGACGACTACTGGAAGATCGTCCAAACTTATAAGCAGGAAATTAACGGAATCATAATATACGATCCGAAAGTACCGGACTCTGTTAACGTGGCAACGACGCTGGCCGGCTTGAAAAGCGCTGTAGTTGCCAGCCCAGAGCTGGCAGAGAAGCTGCAAGCCGCACCGTACAGCTTGAAGGTGCTGGATGATCTTCAAGGGAAATTCAAGGATAGGCTGGACGCTTACAACTGGCAATATGAGAATCTTTGGAGCCAGACGACGCACCGGATGCTCGTCGGCCTTAGTCCGGACACTTCGATCAGGCTTCCGGACAACCAGGCGGATCTGTTCAAGGTAATCGCGGAAGATACGACGCAGGAGCGGGACGGCGGCAATAGGAAGCTGTATGAGCTCGATCTAACCGGCAGTCTCGGTAAGTCGGACGTCTATCTCCGTTTTGACGATGCGTTTGCGCAGGACGGCTGGGGCACGGCTGTGCATGAGGTTACGATTAAGGCTGACGGCAATACGATCGCGAAGTTTATCCCGGGTACGCCGGATGAGGAGCCGTTCCTGTATGACCGGCAGAGCTCGCAGGTATCCTCAGGCAACGGCGGACATCGTTTTGCTGACAACAACCGATACTTTATCTACAAATTCACACCGCCTGCCGGTACGAAGCAGCTGACGGCATCCGTCGATATGTGGAATCAATATAAAGTGTCCGTCGGCAATGTCAAGCCGGTGTCCTCCGAGCAAAAGGAGCCATACGGTTACTTGCGCGATTATGCCGTTGCAAACAAAGCGATGGTGTTCTGGCTCGATTCCAACGTGCCGGAACAGAAGGCGCTCTTTGAGAAGATTATGTCGGATGTGAAGCCGGGCACGCCTTACCTGGGCTGGTTCAGCAACGACGTTGACGGCGAATTCAGCGGCACTGAGGTTACGTCCAATCACGGCGTCTATGTGCTCGCGGCCGATTGGTTCAGCAATCTTACTGTATTTTCCGGCACCAAGGTTAACCCTGTCAAAGCCAAAGCGGCAAAGACGCCAAAGCTGGAGAACAAGATTTATGTAACGTATACGTTCAGTGAGGGTGACAATTTCCAATATAATCAGCATAGAATGCGCATCCTGTGGGATGATCCTAGCCGCGGTCAAGTACCGCTGAACTGGACCTCCAGTCCGTTGCTCTACGATGGTGCTCCTGCGATGCTGAATTATTACCGTGAAACCGCTACGGATAACGATCTGCTCATCGCGGGACCATCCGGCGCAGGCTATTTCTACCCGAACGCATGGCCTGCAGCATCCTTCACCGCCTTCCTGAAGCAATCGTATTCGTACATGGAGAAGACGGGCATGACGATTCCTTACGTATTGAACCGCATCAATAGTGAGAATGTGCCGCTAAGCGATGCTCATGCCGAAGCCTATATCAAGGAGTATAAACCGCAGGGGCTGTTCCTGAGCTGGGAGGATCACCACGGCGTAGAGATTGTTGGCGGCAAGCTTCCTGTCTCGACGATTCAAGGCATCAGCACGGTGCAGGACGGCAAGAAGATCCTTGATGACGTCAAGGCCCAGTGGGACGGGAAGTCGCCGTTGTTCGTCTCCTTGGGATTGCTTGCTTGGAGCTTAACGCCATCTGATATTGCCGAGCTGCAAGCTTCACTCGGATCGGAGTACGTTGCGGTTCGCGCAGATCAGTATTTCTCATTGATCCGCAGCGCGAACGGCTTGCCTGTTAAGCCTTAAGGAAAAGGACGCCAGTCGATGCTGGCGTCCTCTCTTTATTTATAATAATCAGGAATACTCGGTAACACCGAGTATGACGAACGAATTTGTTCAAGAATGCAGCTCGGCTAAATTGGTATACAAGTTTTCGTACAGGCCGTGAACCGGCTTGCCACAACAATTTGACTACGGCATTGTCAGCAAGCTCCGGCACCTTGTTATTCGGCATCTCCCGATTCGGCCCTCCACCAAATGTAGCTGTAAGCACATATATGTGCTTACAGGGAAGGAGCAGTTCGAGTCTTTGTGCTGTAAGCCTCCGTATGTCTTTAATTCCCTTTAACCAACGCTGCGAGCTCTAGAAACGATAAGGCTGCGCGATGAACCCGGTCGTTGATATCCTGTCCGCCGCCCTCATGGACGGTATACTCGTCAACCAGCAAGCTGCGCTGCGCTCCTCCGATTGAGATCCATTCCGGCGAGTTGATCCCGTGAAGATTTCGAACAATGGCCTGAAGCTGCAGAAGCGAGCTTGTGCCGACGGCGCCCCCCGAGGAGCTCATGGACAGCACGGCTTTACCGCGAAAATGATCCTGTCCCAGGTAGTCAAGCGCATTTTTGAGCACACCTGAAATGCTGCCGTGGTACTCAGGCGTTGCAAGTACAATCCCGTCGGCTTGCAGCATCGCCTGCTGCAATTGCTTGACGGACGCATGATCCTGACCCACTCCGTCGGGAGAGTAGAAGGGGAGCGGTGTTTGGAACAGGTCAAACAGTTGAACGGTGTGCCCTTTCTGCGAAATCAGCTGTCCGACAATAGCTGCTAGACGCGTGCTGGTTGCAGACTTTCGATTGCTTCCGGTTAGGATTACGATTTTCATAGTATTCTTCCTTTCGTTTTGCGTTTTTGATTGGTTATATCGTATCACTCAGGCTTGAATATGACGTCCTCAATTGGACTGATTTTCAAACAAATAGAGCTTTCAACCATTGGCTGAATGCTCTACGACTTTAGTCTGATAAGCGGATGGCGCAAGCCGTTTAACAGTACTATTCGTGAGCTGACGGATCAAAACCTTTATAACTGGAAATTAATATACATATGCACTTGTATTCCTGATGATCAATATGTTATAGTACAAAAAAATTAATGATCAGATCACGCCGGTGAAGAGAATCCAACTCGGAGGCGTTCTCGTCAAGGGGAGGGAAGCTCCTTCCCCCTAAGTTTACCGGGCCCGCCCGTTACCGCGGAGCAAAGAGGATTGAGCAGCCCGTCTGTTTGGTCAATTTGGGTGGCACCGCGAGTAAAAGCGCTCCTCGTCCCATAAGGGATGAGGAGCGTTTTTTGTATTTTCATAATGAAAAGGAGCGCGGCGGCATGTTAGACATGAGATGGATTAGGCAAAATCACGAGCAGGTTCAGACGGCGGCGAATCAGAAGGGAATTTCGGTTTCGATTGCGGACCTGCTTTCGTGGGATGAGAAGAAACGCCGGCTTTTGCAGGAGGCCGAGGCGTTAAGAGAAATTCGCAACAAGCTGTCGAATCACATCGGCAAGCTTGTTCAAGGCGGTGCCCGCGATGAAGCGGAACAAACCAAGCAAAAGGTAAAGGAAACGAACGAGCAGCTGGCCGCTGCGGAAACGGAGCTTGCAAGGGCCCGGCGGCATACGGCAGAGCTGCTCGCTCTTGTTCCCAACATCGTATCGCCGGACACGCCGGTCGGCCGATCGGATGCAGACAATGTGGAGCTGAAACGGATTGGCAAAGCGCCGGGCTTCGCATTCGAGCCGAAGGATCATATGGCTCTGGGCGAGCTCCACGATATGATTGATACGAAGCGGGGCGTGAAGGCGGCGGGCAGCCGGAGCTACTACCTGAAGGGAGCGGGCGTGCTGCTCCACCGCGCCGTCCAGCAGCTGGCTGTTGATTTGTTATTGCAAAAGGGCTTTACGCTGCTGGACGTCCCGTTAATGGTCCGTACCGAAGCAATGAGCAATACCGGCTTTTTCCCGCTTGGCGAGGATCAAACCTATCGTATTGCAGGCGGCGATAAATGGCTGGTAGGCACCTCGGAGGTACCGCTGATTAGCTGCTACGCCAATGAAATTGTAGAAGCCGAAGCTCCGATCAGGCTGACCGCCGCATCGGTCTGCTTCCGCAGCGAGGTCGGCTCGGCAGGCAGAGACGTACATGGGCTGTACCGCGTTCACCAGTTCGCGAAGGTCGAGCAGGTCATCCTGTGCAAAGCTGATCCCGAGCTGTCGGAGGCGCTGCTGCAGGAAATAACGGCGAATGCCGAGGAGCTCCTCCAGTGCCTGGAGCTGCCTTACCGGGTCATGGCGGTGTGCACCGGCGATATGTCGCAAAAAACGTATAAGCAATACGATATCGAGACATGGATGCCGAGCCGCGAGGCTTATGGAGAGACGCATTCGTCGTCGAACCTGCATG
>DATJKM010000202.1:0-6918 GCA_035491515.1 Candidatus Udaeobacter sp.
TATAATAACCAGTGTCTACGAGTGCAGTTTTGTAATTCTCTTTATCGACCGATACAGGCTCAAGCAGGAACGAAGGGACAACCTTCACGCCGTTATCGTACGTTTTTGTGTCATTCACTTCCACTTCAGTACCTTTCAAAATGCTGTCCGCCATCGCTACTGCTTTTTTCGCAAGCTCACGTGTATCTTTAAATACCGTTTGCGTCTGCTCGTCAGATATGATCGATTTCACGGAAGCAAGCTCCGCGTCTTGGCCGGTTACTACTGGCAGCGGATTGCTGTCCGAACCGTAGCCAACCCCTTTCAAGGAGGACAAAATACCGATGCTGATGCCGTCATATGGCGACAATACCGCGTGTACTTTCTCGGTTGCGTAGTTTGCGCTCAGCAGGTTATCCATACGGGATTGAGCAAGAGCGCCGTCCCATCTGAGTGTTGCGACTTGATCCATCGACGTTTGTTTGCTCCGGACGACAAGCTTGCCGCTATCGATGTAAGGCTTAAGAATAGACATCGCTCCGTCGAAGAAGAAGTAAGCATTGTTGTCGTCAGGGGAGCCTGCGAACAGCTCGATGTTGAACGGGCCCTTGCCGTCTTTCAAACCAAGCTTTTCTTCAATATAGGAAGCCTGCTGCACGCCTACTTTAAAGTTGTCGAACGTCGCATAGTAGCTGACATTCTCCGTTTTTTTAATCAAACGGTCATAAGCGATAACCTCAATGCCTTCTTTGTTCGCTTTGCCAAGCACGTCACTCAGCGACTCGCCGTCGATCGGCGCAATAACGAGAATATCGACGCCTTTCGTAATCATATTTTCAATTTGGGATACTTGGTTTTCAATCACGTCCTCCGCGTACTGAAGGTCTGTCTTGTAGCCGAGCCCTTCGAACTCCTTCACCATGTTCGCTCCGTCGCCTACCCACCGCTCGGATGATTTCGTTGGCATCGAGATGCCTACGTAGCCGCCGTCGCCGCTGCCTCCGCTATTTGATGCTCCGCATGCTGAAAGTACGAATACAATTGCCGTTACAAGAAGTAAAGCCAGCCCTTTTTTCATGTGTGCCGTCCCCTTTCGTCTCTAAACAAGTTTGTTTCTGCTTAATCAATATACATTCGGGGGCCGGCTATCGTCTTTGCAATAAAGCTACCTTTTTTATAAAAATTAAACCTGCTTCGAGTAAATAAAAAAAGCCCGATCAGCGCGATACGGCACCGACAGGGCATACAAATTTCCGGTTTTGCTCTACATTTAACGCTCGTCCTCCTGGAAGGCGGCGCCTTTGCGGTATTGATTAGGCGAGACGCCGACCGCCTTCTTAAAAGCGGTGCTGAAGTAATGCTGCGTATCGTAGCCGACCTTCTCGGCGATTTCATTGATCGGCAAATCGGTCGCATTAAGCAGTTGGATCGCTTTATTCATACGAAGCTGCGTCACAAGGCTGACAAATGAAGTGCCCAGCTCCTGCTTAATAATCCGGCTCATATAAACGGGCGATACCTGCATTAAGTTCGCGAATGCTTCGAGGCTCATATCGGCATCCATATACGACTCGCGAATGTAGTCCTGTGCCCGGCGTACGAGCGGAGACATGACCGTCTCTTTGTAAATACCCGCCTTGCATTGCCGGTAGACGGCAGGAACAGACAGCAGACCTTCCTCAACCGATTGGGCAAACACATGTACCGTTATTTTTAAGTAGGCTTGAACCGCATGCTGCATATCTGAAATAAGCGCTTCCGGCACCTCTCCCCACAGAATCATCACAATTAAGCCGCCATGGTCGCGAAACAATACTTTTTCATAGCTCTCAAGCATTTCTGATACAATGTTCTCAATCGCAAATAAAAAGAGCTGCCGGTCGTTTTCCTTTCGCAGCGGCTTGTTCGCATTTAGCTCGGGCCAACGGATTACGCCTAACAGGGCAGGTGACTCCGCCGGAAGCCGCAGAAACTGCAGCTGCTCCAGCAGCTCGTCCTCCGTCAGCGTTCCTTCAATCCACTCGAGACAGAATCTTTCCCGCATAAGCGGAAAGTTCTTTACGATTTGTTTAGAGGCCTGCTGCAAATGCTCCTTCTGCTTCTGAGCCGACTCCAGATCCTGCCTTATCCGGGTAAGCACTTGCCGCAGCTGATCGCCATCAGCCGGCTTCAAAATATAATCATCCACACTAAGCCGAATCGCCTCCTGCGCATAAGCGAATTCATCGTGGCCCGTAATGATAATAATGCGGCATTGCGGCAGCTTTTGCCGCAACTCCTTCATGAGCGCAATGCCGTTCATGATCGGCATGTTCAAATCGACCAGCGCAACGTTAATTTGATGCAGAAGCGCCAGCTCCAGCGCCTCCTCGCCGTCCTCCGCCTCCGCGCACACGCGCATGCCAAGCGAAGTCCAATCTACCGAATCCCGGACACCTTCCCGAATAATCGGCTCATCATCAGCAATTAATACTTTCAATAGGCCATCCAATTGTAATCCGCCTCTCTACCCGTGAATATCCCGCAAAATCGGCAGTGCAATCGTCACCGTTGTGCCCTCGCCGAGCGTGCTCTCTATGCTCATGCCATATCGTTCGCCAAACGTTAGCTGTATTCTGGCCTGCACGTTTAGAACGCCGTAGCCTTGCTGCTCCTGCAGCTTTTTGGAACGGAGCACATCTTGATGTTCCCGCTCCCTGAGCTCCTTAAGGTCATGCTCCGAAAGTTTTGGCGTCGCTACCGTACTCCCCAGAAGCCTCCGCAGCTGCTCCAGCTTCTCGGGTGACATGCCGACGCCGTCATCGCTTACAGACAACAGCAGCGAGCCTTCGTCCAAATAAGCTTTTATCGCAATATGGCCCGGACCTCTCCGTTCCTTAATTCCATGATAAATCGCATTTTCTACAATAGGCTGAAGCACCAACTTGATGACGTACAGCTGCTGAACATCCGGACTGATATCCAGCGTGTAATTCAGCTTATCCTTGTACCTTGTCTTCTGAATAACGAGATAGCTTTGAATATGCTCGATTTCATCTGTAAGCGGAATAATGTCGTTGCCTTTGCTGAGACCGATCCGGAACAGCTTCGACAGGGACTGCACGACCTCCGCGACGTCTTCGGCTCCTTTTTTCTTTACCATCCAATGAATCGTATCGAGCGTATTGTATAAAAAATGGGGCTTAATATGCGCTTGCAGACTGCGCAGCTCAGCCTCCCGCTTCTGCCGTCCCTGAAGCTCGGTTAAGCTGAGCAGCTTATTCATTTGGGCCAGCATCGTATTAAAGCTCCGGCCAAGCTTGCCGACTTCATCCTCTCGTTCGCCCCAGTACCGGATCGTCAGATCGCCGCTCTCCGCTTTTTGCATAAACGACATCAGCTGATTGATCGGTCTGGACATCGAATGCGCCAAATAAATGGCAGCCGCGATGTTGAGCAAGCAGAGAAAGAATACGAAAGTGATAACATAGAAGCGGATTTCCTGCACTTCAAGCGCCGATTCCCTGGATGAAAACACGCCGACCGTCGTCCAATCGGTGAACGATGATTTCCGGTAAATAATTTGTAATTTTTCACCATCCACGGTTTGCGAGAAATTGCCCGTACTGCCTTCCATCACCCATTGCTTCGGTATATCGCGAATAATAGGTTTAGCTGGAGAATAAATATGTCCCCCGTCATGATCAATGACCAGCAAATAGCCCGTTTTCCCCAGTCTTACATCCTTCACAGCCTCTGCGATGACTCTGAGTTTTAAATCAATGAGCACGACGCCCTCTACCTGCTGCGTATTCGGATTAAGAATCGCGCGGACAACGGAAATCACTTCGTCCTCCTTGTAATTCGCATGGCTCGTAATATTGCGATGGCCCGGCTTGCCGAGAATTTTATAAATCCCTCTGCCCGCAACCGCCTCCTTGAACCAGCTTTCCTCCGTCAGAGGCTGCGAACTGCGTGCATACAGCTCGTTGCTTATATAATCGCCTTTACTATTAACCACCATTACGCCGGCAACTTCCGAATATAGCGTGGTGAAGCCTTGCAAAAATTTATGCATGCTGTAGAAGCTGTTCTCCTGTTCCTCCTCGGACCCTCCGCTGTTATTTCCTTTCAAAAATTGCTGTACGCCAGGGTCAAAAGCAATGAGATACGTCATATTTTGCATATTGCTGACGTAAAACTCCAGCGACTTATTCACTTTTCCAATAAGCTGAAGCGTATTTTCATTGACCTGCCTGCCAATAATTCGCTCGACCGTATAGTCGATGAGCAGACCGAGCCCTATTGAGGGCAATATGGAAATAAGCAAAAACATGATGATCAGCTTGTAACGAATCGGCAAGTTATTTAATTGAAAAAATTTCAGCTGTTTCAAATGGCATCCTCTCATTTCAACATACGCTATCCGTTATTTCGCATAGAAGCTGTCGACATTGTCCTGCGTGACGACGGTTATGCCCGTATCCACAAATTTCGGCAGAGGCGCTCCGCCCATAACGGCAGTGGCGCTCTGCTCCGTCATATTGTGATGGAGATGGAACAGAAACTGCAAGGACCAGTAGCCCATATTCCACGTTCCTTGAGCGAGGGTGGCAGAGATTGTACCCTCTTTCACCATATCCAGCGTACCTTTGTCCGTATCGAAACTGATGATCTTTACTTTGTTATTATGCTCGAATATCTTGCCGACGCCTACGCCGCCATTCGCCTCTGTCACGAAAAAGCCCTGCACATCGGGATGCTGCTTCATCACCTCGGCCGCCATCTGTCCCGACACAAGCTGATCTCCCTTGCCGTCTTTAATCGCGACCACTTCTATTTCAGGATATTGCTTAAAAATCGTCTCTTGGAACCCGACCGTCCGTTCCTGATGATTCAATTGGTTAGGCTGCGTTACGATAGCGACTTTGCCTTTATGTCCAATGAGCTCGGCCATTTTATGCGCTGCCGTAACCCCTGCATCATAATTGTTAGTAGCGAGGAAGGAATATGCCTTGCTCTTGTCCGCACCTGCATCGAACAGCACGACAGGAATGCCAGCCTCGACTGCTTTATTGATGGAGCCGGTCAATGCGTTCGCATTCATAACCGACAATGCGATGCCTGCCGGTTTTTTGGCGATAACCTGCTCTAGGACCGTTACTTGCTCGTTCACATCATACTGCGTCGCACCCCGATACTCGACCGATACGTTTAGCGCCTGTGCGCCATCCTCGAACCCTTTAATCGCCGTTTTCCAATATTCGATTCCAGAGAGAAAGGTGACCATCACATATTTCTCGTCAATGGTGCCGCGCAGCCCTTCATCCATCTGCTCCCATGGATTCGGATCCGCATTGCGGTAACCGATCTTTTGGTTATAAAAGACGAACAGCATGAAGGTTACGATGAGAATTCCATATATGAGCAGTATTTTTTTCACGCTGGTGTAACCCCTTTCATAAAAAAATAAACGCTGCCCCGCTTTCGTGAGCTGCGATTATTTTAACATACAAGCATCTATAATATGACTCTATATTTACGGCTTCATCCAAATTTGTTTTTCCGTCTTTATCGACTGGCCTGACGCGATCGCTTGTCCCATCATGAGCGCCAGATAATGATCCTGTGCAGCCTCGGCCAAGCTATAGAAAGAGGCTCCGCTTCCAATGGCGTACTCGCCCATGCGCAGCAAGCATGCAACTATTGCGATTTCATCATCGCTGAGTCTTGCCGGAGCGACAGGATTGCGGTACAGCCATTCCCCGTCCGCTGTAACGCCGCGATGATAGTAGCCCTCCAAATTGCCGTGATGACCCGTATCCACTCTGCGAAGCTCCGTATAAACAGGCGTTGCATAGTCCTTCAAATAGTTCAATTCTGAGTTCATAAGCTCGCCCCTCGTGCCTCTGACAAGCATGCGGCTGCGCCGAATCCAGGAGAAATACTGATCGCCCGTAAAATCATATACGGCAAGCTTGTCGCCAAAACGAAGCGTTGCGATCCGCTGCACCGACTGGACCATTCGTTCTTCAAGCGGATCCCCTTGTCTGCTTGGGCCCTGCATAATCGATGATTCAAACTGCTCACCGCTAATGACAGCCTCCTCGAAACCGACGCCAAGCAGCTGTCTAATTAAGCTTATGCCGTGATAATCATGAGCGGCCGAAACCTGTACATGATTCACCTCTCCCAGCTTGCCTGAGCGGGCAACTTGAATACGGGCCGCATGCATCGGCTGATATAAATACTGCTCTGCCACCTGCACTTTAGCGTCCTTGGGCAATGATTCGCAGAGCGCGGTAAGTGCAGCCAGATCGGCAGCTGGCGGCGTCTCCGCAAGAACGGGAATACGCCGCGCGGTTAATTCGCGTATCACATCCGGCGCTGCCGTTCGCGGCACCGATACGACTGCAAAGCTTAAGTTCGCTGCCTCCGCCGTAAATTGCTGCAGATTGCGAACGGTCCGAATGCCCCATTTTGCCTCAATGGCCCGCCCCTTCTCCTCGTCCCGAACGAGCATCGTATGAATGTGAAACCGCTCCGGCAGCGCTTTCGCGATTCGTATGTAAAACTCCGCGCGCCAGCCCCCGCCGACAATACCAAAACTGATGATGGACATTTTATAACCAGCCTCCCAGATGTAATATACGAGCTATAAGCTTCTTTGAAAAAGAAAAAGACCTCTCTATGAGAGATCTTCTTTAAGCTGTTCGGAATGTACCTGTCGCTTTAATTTCCTCTTGGCAGCCTGTATAGGCGTGCAGCCTGCCGTGGTATACTAACTCGAGCAATGCTGTTTTTTCCAAATCGGCGGGAGTTACGAACAACGACGGCTTATCGACTAAATTCACACCGCTTTGCTCAAACACCGAGGCTACAAACTGTGAGCAAAAGTAAGCATATTCCCGTTTCATCTCAATATTAAGCATAATACCAAGCATGCCAAGCAGATTGTAT
>DATJKM010000203.1:0-8313 GCA_035491515.1 Candidatus Udaeobacter sp.
AAAACGAGGTTTTGGCTTAAAAATGTGCTGCAGGAAAAAGGCGTTACCGATTTTAAGGACGTATTTTTTTGCACGATTGACCATAAAGGCAAACTCTTTATTGATATGCTTGACAAAAAACCGCGGAAATAGGAAAGGGAATCCCCTTTCTTACCCGCGGTTTTTTGCTGTAACTGACCGGCCAGCATTATTTAAACCAATTGCCAAACAAAGGAATGCGGATCATGTCATGACGGTCAATGATTTTCATGCCGACCATTAGTATCAAATAAATGATTACACTCGCTGCGCATGCAAGCAGCAGGTTAATCCACTCGGCAGTCAGCGGCTGCTGGTTCATCGTGAACCGGGCGGCAGCTCCCATAATGATCATGGCTGCGCCTACTTTCGCAAAGTCTGAGAGCTTCATGTGAAAGCCGATAAACCGGAGCACACTAATACCATGTAAGACGGTGACGAGAACGATGTTGACGTTAATAGCGATTAAGGCGCCATATATGCCAAAGTCAGGATCTGATGCCAGCTTCACGATAAGAAACAGCTTGACGATTGCACCGATTAATGTGTTGATTAAAGCCGTGCCTGGCTTATTGAGCGCTTGAAGAGCGGCTTGCAGCGGAGCTTGCAAATAAATGAAAATACCGACTGGAGCAATGAGCTGCAGCATCGGCGCAATTTCAGCGTGATTATAGAGGATGCGGCAGATCGGTTCCGCGAATAAAGACATGATGACGACAAAGGGCGCACCCGAAACAAGAGCAAGTCTCATTGATTGATGCAGCCGTTTATGAATTAAAGAGTTATCCCCCCGTGCAGCAGCTTCCGACAAGGAAGGGATGAGCGATACGGCAAGTGAATAGGTCAAGGCCGTCGGCAATAGCAGAAGCGGGACGATCATCCCTTGCAGCGCGCCATATTGCGCGGTGGCAACTCCAGTTGCAATGCCGGCAGCAGCTAGGCTTCGAGCGGTAAGAATGGATTCCAGCAAATACGAGAAGGAACCGACCAAGCGGCTTCCGGTTACCGGTATCGATAAACCAAGGAGTCTGCGAAATACAGGAACGTTTTTGGGAGCGTGCTGTTCAGGAAGTTGTGAGGATGCTTGTTTCGAGAGATGCTTGTCACGGTAATATTTCCACAGCAGTACAGCCAAACCCCCGATTTCTCCCACGACGGCACCGAGCATCGCGCCTGCAGCACCCCATTCCAGACCATACGGCAGAAGCATGTACGCAAAAGAAAGCGATGCTGCAATACGCAGCACGGTTTCCACAATTTGAGAAACAGCGGTAGGTATCATGTTTTGTTTACCTTGAAAATATCCGCGATAAACCGATGAAATGCCTATAATGAGCAGCATTGGGGTCATAACGATAAAGGTGCGGTATACGCGGGCATCCGGCAGCACATGTTTAATGATCCAAGGAGCACCGAGCAGCATCACAGCGGTCATCAGTATGCCAAGCAGCGTAACGAGCGCCATTGCTGTCCGGAAAATGTACTTCACACGAATGGAATCGCCTTGCGATTCAGCTTCTGCAATCCATTTGGCGACCGCAAGCGGAATGCCTCCAGTAATTATAGTAAGCATAACGGTTAGAAACGGGTAGCTAAGCTGGTACAAGCCGACGCCCTCTGCGCCAATTATGCGCGGAAGCGCGATGCGGGGCACGAAGCCGAGCAGACGGTTAATAATGCCAGCGGCAAGCAGAATCATAGCGCCCTTTATAAATGTTTGTTTGGTTTGCTTCGTCATAATAGAATACCCTCTTCTCTTTCGTGGAATAGCAATTCCGCTCCTGCTTGATCGATAGACGAAGCTATGAGACAGGCCGGTACTATCATGTTTATGCGGTGCATGTCCGTTTCCATGTCAGTCATTTTGTGGAATACAAAAACAGCTTGCAGGAATATGGAGAAGACGTAGCGAATAGATGGAATAGACATGCGATAACGGCTTAAATATAGATTTGAGAATAGTTTAATGTCATAAGCTTTTAGGAGGCGCAGCATGACAGACGAAGAGTTAAGCCGTATGATCGAGGAGCTATGCAACAGCAAGGCGGAGGAATTTCATCTCATTGGCTATGAGCATGTGACAGGCCAAGAGGTTTGGGAATGCGTAAGCGAGAAGTATATTAAAACGGGACAACCCGAGCTTCACGAAATAGTAAATGATATTTTATCGCTAAAGGTAATGAAATTTATGAATTTCATGACGATAAGCGCATACAAAGGAACCCCATTATGAATCGGCGGGTTTCTTTTTTTTGACTCGATTTTACCGCGTCTGTATAATAGGAATATTGAGATCATAAGGGGGATTTAGACGTATGTTCGGGAAGAGAATAATTGCCTTCCTTGCGATCGTAGTCATTATGTTTGGCGTTATCGCTTGGACAAGCCCATCGCTAGTAAAAGATGTAAGGCTAGGCCTTGATTTAAAAGGCGGATTTGAGGTTTTGTACGAGGCGCAGCCGCTTGAGGGCGGAGAAGCAGTAACACCGGAATCATTGAAGGAAACAGCAAAAAGCTTGGAGTCACGGATTGATGAGCTCGGCATTGTGGAACCTGAAATTACGACCGAAGGTACGAACCGGATTCGCTTAAAGCTGGCCGGTGTTGCGAACGAGGAAGAAGTAAGAGATATTCTTGCTAAGCCGATCAATCTGACTTTCCGCGGGCCGGATGGCAAGATCGAGCTTGATGGCAGCGACTTTAAGCAAAATGGCGCGGGTATCGGCTATGACAGCTTAAGTAAGCCATTCGTTACGATTGAACTCAAAGACGCGAAAAAATTCGAAGAGATTACTACTCGTTTAACGGGCCAATATTTAGCTATTTATCTTGATGATAAAGAGCTTTCCAAACCGTCCGTTAACTTTCCTATTTCCGGCGGATCTGCTCAAATTTCGGGCGATTACACGGTAGATGAAGCGAAAGAATTGGCAGATATGATCAACCTTGGAGCTTTGCCGCTCAAGCTGGTTGAGAAGTATACACAAAGCGTTGGCGCTAAGCTTGGACTTGCATCCTTGAAGGATACAGTTGAAGCGGGCCTTATCGGTACGGCTATTATTTTGGCGTTTTTAATTATTTTGTTCCGTATTCCAGGTGTTGTAGCGGGGATAACGGTCATCACTTATACGTGGCTACTGATCGTTGTATTCAATTTAATGAATGCCACCCTCACCTTGCCGGGTATAGCAGCCTTTGTGCTCGGTATCGGTATGGCGGTAGATGCGAATATCATTATGTACGAACGTATTAAAGAAGAGATCCGCAGCGGAAAAAGCTTGCTCTCCTCTTTGAAGTCAGGCTCGAAAAACTCCTTCCGTACCATTATGGATGCGAACATTACGAACATCATTGCAAGTGCCGTACTGTATTACATTGGCAATGGCGCGATCCGCGGCTTCGCTCTGACGATGATCTTCAGTATTCTCGTAAGTATGCTGACGAACATTTTCCTGTCCAGATTGTTAATTATGCTGCTCATTAAAAGTAACCTGTTTACAAAACCAAGCTACTATGGCGTGAAGGAGGCAGAAATCCGTGAACTTTAATACAAAAATCCGTTATGATTTTGTCGGGAACCGCAACAAGTTCTTTCTGTTCTCGATCACGTTAACTGTACTGGGTATATTGTCTTTGCTTATCTTCAATCTTAATTTCGGCGTTGATTTCAAGGCCGGTACGAATATGGATATTTTGGTAGGCAAGCAAGCAACCCAGAAGGATGCCAAAGAGATTCTTGTAAAAGCGGGAATTGAAGGCATTACGCCTACGGTAGGCGGCACTGGTAACGAGCGCGTTTCCGCCCGTTTTGACGAGGTGCTCACGCAAGCCAAAATCGTTGAAATTCAAAACGCTTTTAAAGCGAAATACGGCGATCAAGTATCGGCCGAAGTTAACGTCGTATCTCCTGATATGGCGCAGGAGCTCGGAATCAAAACGATTTGGGCGATTCTTATTGCTAGCGTAGCGATTATGATTTATGTCATGTTTCGTTTTGAATGGCGTTTTGCGCTTGCCGCGAACATCGCGATTTTGTATGACGCCTTTGTCGTAGTTGCTGTATTCTCGATTTTCCGACTTGAAGTAGACCTGCCGTTTATCGCGGCTGTACTGACAACGATCGGCTATTCGATCAACGATAAAATCGTAATTTTTGACCGGATTCGTGAAAACCTGCGCTTCGGTCAATTCAAAAACCGTGAACAGCTGGCTGAGATGGTTAATGCGAGTATTTGGCAAACGATGGCAAGGAACATTTATACCGTATTAGCTGTACTTATCGTTGCGGTTTGTTTGTTCATTTTCGGAAGTGAATCGATCAAACTGTTCGCGCTTGCCAAAATTATTGGACTATCAAGCGGAGCATATTCATCCATCTGTATCGCGAGCCCGCTCTGGCTGCTTCTTAAAGGAAAACAAAAGCCGAAGGCTGCCGTTAAAACTACAGCTTAATTTACGCTTACTATTTGTGCTTAGGTTTTGCATACGCAAAACCTAAGCACACGCTCACGAAGTAGGTTTTGCATTCGCAAAACCTTTAGGAGGTACAAATGTCAACCACACAGCGATATGCAAAAGCAGAGTCCGCAAGTTGGGCCGGCTTATGGGGGAACATGCTGCTGGCACTATTTAAAGGCGCAATTGGTTGGTTGTCAGGAAGCAAGGCGCTGCTCGCGGATGCGTTTCGAACGGGAGCTGAAGCCGTTTCGGGGATTGCAGCTATTTCAGGTTTAAGGGCAAGCCGTCAGCGTAAATTGGCAAAATCAAATGCTGCTGCGGAAACGGAGGATACAAGAGGAGAGGCGGCGTCAACGGTTCTGTTGTCTGTCGTCCTTCTCATCATTGGGCTTGAAATCGGTATTTCTGCCATTCGGGATATTTCCGATCGTGTGACGGGCGCGCCGCATTGGAGCTCAGTAGCGGCAATTGCTCTCTCTTTAATCGTTCAGCAGCTGTTTTTTCCTGCGAAAGATCGTTTGACCGGCCTTTATTGCTCGGTGGCGGCGTTGATTGGAACAAGCGGAGCGATAATCGGCAAAATGCTGTCAATTCCGGTGCTCTATTATTTTGATCCGGCCGCGGCGATTGTCATAGCTGCATTCGTTGTCATTAACGGCTACAAAATGGCTGCCAATCTCATACGCAAAGACGGTAATGGAACGGTGATAGAGGAAAATCCCGATGAGCTGATGCAGCTTGTTCAGCGTGTTGAAGGAGTCGTCACCGTGCAATCATTGCGAGCAAAAGAGCATGGACATTATGTCATAGCAGAAATGGTTATTAGCGTTAATCCGCGTATTTCTGTTCTTGAGGGTCAGGAGATTGCAAAACGGGTAAAGCAGCTTGTTATGAAACGTTTTATACATGTTACGGATGTTTCGATTTATGTCGAGCCATATGATCCTGGTTATCCGTATAAGTCCAATCATGATCCGAATCAGGAGCAGATGCCGACACTGCTGCAATAAGAACTGCAAACAGCAGGAGAGGGGAAAGCAACATGATTCAAAGGAAGACGCGGTGGGCAGTTGCGCCATGGTCAGTAACCGATGAGGATAAGGCGAAAAATCTGGCTTCCAGCCTAAGCGTGCCGCCGTTGGTAGCAAGGCTGCTCGTGCAGCGCGGCTACGGCGATGTGGAATCGGCGGAACGGTTTTTACGGGGCGGACTGGAGCATTTTCATGATCCGTATTTATTGTTAGGAATGAGGGCGGCTGTCGAGCGAATAAGATTGGCTGCAGCTAATAACGAGAAAATTCGGATTTATGGCGATTATGATGCTGACGGCGTATCCAGTACAGCGTTACTTGTGCAATTATTTCGCTCATTACATTTTAATTTTGACTATTATATACCTCATCGCGCATTGGAAGGGTATGGATTGAACAGAAAAGCAATCGAGCTTGCAGCTGAAGAGGGCATCGGATTAATCGTTACGGTGGATACGGGCATTAGTGCCGCTGATGAGATTGAATATGCGAAGCAGCTTGGCATCGATGTCGTTGTAACCGATCACCATGAGCCGCCTGAGCATATTCCGAATGCAAGCGCGGTCGTAAATCCGAAGCAGGCGGGCTGCGGCTACCCGTTTAAAGGGCTTGCAGGCGTTGGCGTAGCTTTCAAACTGGCGCACGCCCTGCTGGAGCGTCCGCCGCTCGAATGGGCTGATATTGTCAGCTTGGGCACGATCGCCGATTTAATGCCGCTAAAGGACGAGAATCGAATTTTGGTGCGGTACGGTCTGGAAAGATTGCGCAGCCATACGAGCGTCGGGTTCCGGGCATTAGCAGAGGCTGGCGGCATAGAGCTGGAAGGTCTTACCGCTACAGGAATTGCTTTTGGAATGGCGCCGCGCGTCAATGCTGCCGGCAGGCTGGATCATGCGAAGCGGGCTGTTGAGCTGCTTACGACTGAGGATTACGATAATGCGATTTTGGCGGCAATCGGGCTTGATAGCTTAAACAAGGAACGGCAGCGAGTAGTAGAAAGCATCGTGAAGGAAGCGGAACTGCAATGGCAGGCCAAATGCGAGGAAGCTGCAGCTGCTGGCGCGGAGCCGCCGCCGGTTATCGTGCTTGCGGGCGAAGGCTGGAACGTTGGCGTAATTGGCATCGTCGCCTCTAAGCTGCTTGAGAGGAATTATAAACCGGTTATTATTCTTGGAATAGATGGACAGACAGGGATGTGTAAAGGCTCTGCACGCTCTATAGACGGCTTTGACCTGCATGCGGCGCTTACAGCCTGCGATGAGCTGCTCGATCATTACGGCGGTCATCAGGCGGCAGCCGGGATGAGCCTGCACCGTGACCGGCTGCTGCTATTTGAACAGCGGCTAGGCGAGCTGGCTGCCGAGTGGTTGACCGACGACGACTGGATTCCAAAAACACCGGTGGATCTCGTATGCTCGGTAAGCGAAGCTACGCTCGATACGATTACCGAGCTTTCGCAGCTGGAGCCTTTCGGGATGGGGAATCCGTCCCCCAGGCTGCTATTCCAGCGGACCGAGCTGGCGGACCGGCGTACGATTGGCAAGGAATCCAAGCATCTGAAGCTGTCGCTCGGCAGCGGGCGCCGTTTGTTAGACGGGATTGGCTTCAGCATGGGTATGCTGGCGGACCGGCTAAAGCCGGGCAGCAAAATCGATATCATCGGCGAATTATCCGTCAATGAATGGAACGGACAGCGCAAGCCGCAGCTGCAGCTGCATGATGTTCATTTTGATCCTGATGCGGCAGATTTTCCGGAGCGCGAGCATTTCGGTAAAGTTTATCAGCTGCTTAAGCAGCTCGGACAAGTTCCGCTTCAAGGATTAAACGACCGCTTATCGCAGCAAAGCGGTCTATCCTTAAACACGGTGGAGCTTATGCTGGACGTATTTGAGGAACTGCAATTTATTGAACGCAGCAATGGGCTAATGACTGCGGCATCGTCGCCGCAGAAACGGGATTTAGCTGCATCGGAGCGTTACCGTGCCGCAAAGCAGCAATTTGAAGCATCGCAAATATCAGTGCTCAGCTTAAGAACTTAACTAAATATCTTGAAATGGAAAGGGTTGACCTCTCGTGTCAAACACACAATATAACTTCAAAGATTATATCCGGGTAATTCCAGATTTCCCGCAGCCAGGTATCCGTTTCAAAGACATTACAACGCTTCTGAAGGATGGGGGAGCATACCGAGCTGTAATTGAAGAGATGCGCGCAGCTGTACAGCATATGAACATCGACATTATTGCCGGACCCGAAGCGCGCGGCTTCGTAGTCGGCGCTCCGCTTGCGCTAGCGCTTGGCGTAGGCTTTGCTCCGATTCGCAAGAGCGGCAAGCTGCCTGGCGAGACAATTACCGCCAGCTACGACTTGGAGTACGGCAAGGATCAGCTGGCTATGCACAAGGATGCGATTGCCCCAGGCCAGCGCGTAATGATTGCCGATGATTTGCTGGCTACTGGCGGAACGATTGCAACTTCAATTAATCTGGTTCGCCAGCTTGGCGGCGAAGTGGTCGGAGCGGCGTTTCTGATTGAACTTGCTTACTTAACGGGCCGTGAAAAACTTGATGGCATCGACGTGTTTTCATTAATGACATACGAATAAAGAGAGCGGCATGATCCGTCTCTAAATGAACCGCCAGTCCCTTAAATCGCGTAAAGCGATAAGGGCAGGCGGTTTTATTTTATTATTGGAGGCCTCCGGTAGTTGACGTGGTACCGCTATTACAGGCATAATATTATAAAAATCGGAAAACGCATGAATGGGATCCGCCAGGAGTGTAATCAGAAAGGGACGTTTCATGGGC
>DATJKM010000204.1:0-7649 GCA_035491515.1 Candidatus Udaeobacter sp.
CTTTTATTAGAATATGATGTCACTTCGTTTATCAAAACCCAGCTTGGTGTTTTGGATCAACAGGCCTCTTTTATATTAACAGGACCAACCGTGGCGGATACCAACTCCGGCGCTGCGGGCGTCAAACAAAACATAATCATGCTGGATGATCAAGAGAGCGGCGGCAGCGGACGTCCGTATCTCCAATATGTGTATGCCCCAAATCAGCCGCCAACCGGGACAATTCAAATGAACAGCGGAGATGCCTATACGAACAGCACAAGTGTAACGCTCGGCTTAACGTATTCCGATCCGGAGAATGACGATGTTGATATCGAATTTTCTAATAACAACGTGGATTGGAGCGCAAAAGCGCCATTCAATGGCACTAAAGCATGGAGCTTATCGGCTGGAGACGGCAGTAAGACCGTATATATGAGGCTGACTGATGAGGGCGGCAATACGGCAATCTTCAGCGATACCATTATTTTGGATACAACGGCTCCTGTCGTGACAGGGATCGCTAATGGAGAAGTGACGAACGATGACGTTACCCCTACATTTGACGAAGGCACGGCAACATTGAACGGGAACGCGTTCACAAACGGTACAACGATTAGTGCTGAAGGATCGTACTCGCTCATCGTGACGGATAATCTGGGGCATGTCACAACGGTCGCGTTTACGATCGATAAGACGCTGCCGGATGGAAGCATTGTTATTAACGATAACGATGCGACGACGATTGATGCGGATGTAAGTTTGACAATAAACGCTTCAGACGCTGATGAGGTTGAAATGCGATTGTCCGATGATGGGGTAAATTGGGGGGATTGGAAGGCCGTTTCCTCCATAGACTGGATGCTTCCGAATGGGTTTGGAGAGAAGACCGTTTACTTAGAATTGAAGGATACGGCCGGTAATACGAAAAAAGTATCGGATAAAATCGTCTATCGTTCAGTTCCAGCAGTAAATGACAGCAGTGTAAATGGATCGGAGGACATAGCATTCATATTCAGCGGAAATGACTTCCTATATAGCAATGCGGATGGCACGCCGCTGGATGAAATAACGATTTTGACGCTTCCCGCAAACGGTAAGCTGCAGCTGAGCGGCACCGATGTTTTGGCAAACGATACGATTACTGCACTTGATATTTCTAATCTTCAATTTATTTCTCCTAAAGACTGGAATGGCGAAACCAGCTTCGAATGGACCGCAGCGGCGAATACAATCCCAGCGGCGGATACGGCAATATTGCGGCTCTCGATTGCAGCTGTGAATGATGAGCCCGCCGTGCAAAATGTTACTTATTCTACGATGGCGGGAGCAAAGATTGAAGATCGGCTAGCGGCTTCTGACGCGGATGCAGATTCCATTACTTTTACCATCGTTGATCAGCCCGCCAAAGGCAAACTTACGTTGCATTCCGCAACCGGCAATTTTAGCTTTGAGCCGGAAGCCGGTCATTATGAAGACGTGACCTTTACGTACAAAGCGAATGATGGCCAGGCGGATTCAAACGTGGCAACTGTCACAATCGTGAACCGCAAACCTCCAAGCAGCGGATGCGGGTGCGGAGGCGAAGGCTCAACGATTGTTCCGATTAAGATCGAAGGGCTTATCGTTACATCAGGCGTGAGAGCTGAGGTTACTGTAAAGGATGGGGAGCAAGTAGCGGTTGTTTCGCTGGATGGCGAAAAATTAACGGAGCTCATTAAAAATGTGAAAGATAATGAGTTAACGATTGAAGTCGGTTCTACAATTGAGAATGTTGAGCTCGCAATGGATTTGGAGCTGATTAAGCAGCTTAATAACAGTAAAAACACGGTGAGGCTCATCGTTAGCGGAACGGGGTTTGGACTATCTTTATCAGCGGTCCGAGGGGTGCTGCGCGATTGGAATGACGCTGACGCGCAGCTGAAAATTGAAATTATAAAAGCGGATGCTGCGGCGGCCGTTAAGCTGAAAAAGCTCGCGGAAGATAAAGGATATACGTTATTGGTTACGCCTAAGAGCTATCAGCTCTACTTCCAGAGTGGCAGTGCGGGAGTTCAATTGCCATCGGTTAAGGGCTACATTACGATCTCTTACGGTGACAAGGAGCTGAAAGGGAAAAAACCGAAAACGGCTGTGCTGCTGCTGCCAAGCGGCAATCTGGTACATGTTCCTACGAAGCTCAGCAATACGGACGGGAAATTGGCTATCCATGTCCACAGCTTTGCAAACGGAGTATTTACGCTTATCGATTTCGAGAAAACATTCGTGGATGCAAGCGGCTGGTCTAAGCCTTATATCGAAGAATTAGCGGCGCGTCTCATTATACAAGGGACGGGAGATAAGAAGTTTGAGCCGAAACGAAGCGTTACCCGCGCAGAGTTTACGGCTGTTATTACAAGAGCGCTCGGTTTATATAAAGAGCCAGAGAATAACCTATTCACGGATGTAAGCGAGGGCAGCTGGTTTGCTGGAGCCTTGACAGCAGCTTCCGAGTATGGCTTGATCAGCGGTTACGCTGATGGGTCATTTCATCCGAATGCAGACATCTCCCGAGAGGAAGCAATGGTTATTTTAGCCCGCGCTTTCAGTCTGATGGAGCTGGAGCCAAGTTTCACGCAAGCGGAGCTCGATGCGGGACTTGCGTCCTTCGAGGATCGTGATGAGCTGCACAGTTGGTCTGCGGCCTCAGTTCGGCTTACGGTGCTGCTCGGAATTGTCAACGGAAGCAACAACCGGCTTCATCCGTCGGAATCAATGACTAGGGAGCAGCTGGCGGCTGTGGTCGTGAAGCTGCTCCAATCAGGTCAATTCATCTAAGGAGATGAATGGGAACGACGCTCATTAAGATGTTTGGGAGCAGGCTCGCGATGCGGGCCTGCCTCTAACGTTATCGATGCGGCGTGATAATTCCGCCAAACATGACGGAAAGGCGGCAAGAACGAAGTTCTCGGTTAAAGCTCACCGCCGATTACTTATAGATGATGCTGACTTTAAATAGGAAAGGGGATTATGCAATGGATCCATATCTTGGAGAAATTCGCATGTTTGCAGGCAATTTTGCACCACAGGGTTGGGCTCTTTGTAATGGCGCTCTTCTGTCCATTTCAGAGAACGACGCGTTATTCGCTTTGCTCGGCACGACATATGGAGGCGATGGGCAGACGACCTTTGCTCTGCCAAATTTGGTCAGCCGGGTACCTATCGGCCAAGGCACAAGCCCGCAAACAGGGACAACCTATGCGGCAGGACAGCAGGGAGGGACAGAGAGTGTCGCGATTTCGGTCAATGAGCTCCCCGCTCATACGCATCCCGTGTATGCTTCGAATGCCGGAGGAACGCAGTCTTCCCCCAATGCAGCCGTATGGGCAGCGCAAACCTCCAGAAATATTTATTCGACTGCTCTTCCGGAAGGCCAGATGAATTTGCAATCGATTACGCCCACCGGCGGAAGCCAGCCTCATGACAATATGATGCCTTTCCTGCCTATCAATTTTATTATTGCGCTTACCGGTATATTCCCATCACAGAGCTAAGGAGGAATAAAGATGTCTGAAGCATTTATTGGCGATGTAAGGCTGTTCGGCTTCACCTTTGCTCCGAAAGATTGGATGACTTGCACGGGTCAGATTTTACCCATTAATCAATATCAAGCATTATTTTCTATTTTAGGAACGACCTACGGCGGAGACGGGATAACCACGTTTGCGCTGCCTGACTTAAGAGGAAGAGCGCCGGTTCATTTAGGCAATGGCATAAGCTTGGGCGAAAGCGGCGGGGAAGAGGCTCATACGTTAACGGTCAGTGAGCTGCCCGCTCATAATCATTTTGCGCAAGGTAATGAGCAGCCAGCCACTGAATATTCGCCAATCGGTCACGCATGGGGTATACCGGGTCTTAACAGCGGATCCTATACAACAACGGCAGACACGAGCATGAGTCCGAATGCGCTCTCCCCAGCTGGCGGAAGCCAGGCGCATTTCAATATGCAGCCGTATTTATCGTTAAATTACTGTATTTGCATAAATGGTATTTTTCCGTCTCGTAATTAGAAAAGCAGGGAGGCATAATTATGGTTGATACGTATATTGGCGAGATTCGTATTTTTGCAGGAAACTTTGCTCCGGCAGGCTGGGCATTTTGTAATGGACAACTGCTGCCGATCGCCCAAAATACGGCCTTATTTTCGTTATTGGGTACCGTGTACGGCGGTGATGGGAAATCTACTTTCGCTCTGCCTGATATGACGGGAATGGCGCCAATGCAGCAGGGTGAAGGATTCGGTCTTAGCGAGCACATTCTAGGTGAAGCGGGCGGAAGCGCGAAAGTGACCTTGACAGTCAGCGACATCCCGCTGCACAATCATGCCCCTGCGGCTGTAGGTGTCGGTAATGCAAGCTCTCCTGCAAATGCACTATGGGCAGGACTTGCTCAAGGACGGGGTGTCCCGACTGTTTATGGCACTACATCTGCTCTGCAGATGAGCCCGCAAGCGATTGGCGCAGCCGGACAAAGCATGCCTCATAACAATAGGCAGCCCTATTTAGGTCTAAACTTTATTATCGCTCTTACGGGTGAATATCCATCTAGGCCTTGAGCTTGGCCTTATATGCTAGCAAGCAGCGCCTGCAAATACAAGCTTTGCCGCGTTTATTTATCGGGATTTGTTGAAGGAGCTCCTTCGGAAACGTTTCATGAAAGCACCAGCAATCCGCACCATTCTCTTGAACAGCTTGAATGCCGCACTCATTCGGTTGATTGCATATCGGACAATGCATAGTCAATACGCTCCTTTTTCTAAAGAAACAGCCCATTCGCTGCTGGCGAAGGGGCTGTTTCGCATGTTCTATCGTGTAACGAGGCTACTCTGCAGATGCATGCAAAACGAATTTCTCGATAACATGGCGTACGCCTTCCTCATTGTTAGATAGCGTGACATAGTTTGCGATGTCTTTCAGCGATTGGATCGCGTTGCCCATCGCTACGCCAAGACCGGCCGCGAGAATCATTTCATTGTCGTTCCACGCATCGCCCAGCGCAATCGTCTGGTCCATCGTACAGCCGAGATGCTCGGCCATAAACCGCAGGGCATGACCTTTGGTGCCTTCTTTATGCATGAACTCCAAGTAATGCGCCTTCGATTTCGTAATATGCACGCGGTCGCCGATGAGCGCTCTCAGCTGCTCGGCTATTTCGTCGAGACGAGCGGGCTCGTCAATAATGAGCATTTTGTTCATTGGAAAGTCCAGCAGCTTATTGAAGTCGGGCTCGATTTTGTACGGAATATTGGAAAGCTTGGAATAAGCTTTTATTTTATCGTTATCCTCTGTCCCATACAGCTCGTCATCGACGTAAAGCTGCAGATGAAGACCGTTCGCTTCTGCAAAGGCGTGAATCTCCTTAGCCGCATCGCCAGGCACGTTTCTCTCATATAATACTTGTCCGTCGAGCAGCGTTTTGACGAGGGCGCCTTGATAAGTAATAATAGGAACATTGAGTTCAATTTGTTTGGCGATCTTCTGGGCAGAAGCAAACATGCGGCCGGTTGCAAGCGTTACGGTTACCCCCTGCGCAATGGCAGCCTCCATCGCACGCTTGGTGCCTTCCGTTACGGTTAGGTCATCTGTTAATAAGGTGTCGTCAACATCAATAGCGATAAGTTTATACATACTAGCAGTGAAGCTCCTCTCCAGCTCTCTAAAGTTAAGATTAGGTTGATTGTAGCTAAAATGATCCACACATACAAGACTAAACGCTAGCTTTTAAGTTAAGTTTTATAACACAAAACTTGGTTATGATTACGATGTAAGTTCTACTTCGTAAAACTTTTGAGGAGATGAACAGATGAACGATTTTACATCAGCGGCTGCAAAAAAACGATTTCTGACCTTCTGTGCGCTGGGCGCTGTATTGTTTACAGCCGTAGGCTTCGCATTAGGGCTGCTATGGATGGGTAACCGGTATCCGATGCTGAAGGAACCGGCATTCCAGCAATTTACGGTATCCTACAACAAAATTATCGATGATTATTTGAACGGCGCTGAGCCAAAAAAGCTTATTAACGGAGCGGCGGAAGGTATGGTCGCCTCGCTTGAAGACCCTTATTCCCGTTATTTGGCCGAGGAGAAGGGAAACGCTTATACAGAGTCCTATGAAGGTCAAATTTACGGGATCGGCGCTGAAATTCGCGAGGAGGAAGGACAGTTCGTAATCAGCGGGCTAACGAAAGGCGCTCCTGCCGAACGAGGAGGCTTACTGCCGGGCGATATCATTATCTCGGTAGATAATCAGAAGCTGAGCGGCAAAACGTTTGAGGAGCTTCTGGGGATCATTAGAGGCGAAGAAGGAACATCCGTCTCGCTTCAGGTTCAGAGGCCGAATCAAACCGAGCCGATCACTCTAACGTTAAAGCGGGAAGCGATTCCGATCCATACCGTGACGTCCGAGCTGCTGGAAGGCGGAATCGGTCATGTAACGATCAGTCGTTTTGCCGAAAAAACAGCGGATGAATTTGCTGCCGCGCTCACCGAGCTGCAGGAGAAGAAGCCGCTTAAGGGCTTGCTGCTCGATATGCGTTCTAATCCCGGGGGCCTGCTTGCGCCGACCATTAAAATTGCGAGCACGCTTATTCCGAAGAATAAAGTTATTTTGAATGTCGTGTACAAAAATGAGCGTCAAACGATTACCTACAAGTCGAAGCAGGAGAAGGAATGGACGGTACCGATTGCGGTGCTCGTAAACGGTCAATCTGCCAGCGCAAGCGAGGTGCTGACTGCTGCCTTGAAGGAATCGGCAGGGGCTGAGGTCATCGGAGAGAAGACATATGGCAAGGGCGTCGTTCAAGCCTTTAATCAATTTAAGGACGGCTCCGTCTTAAGTCTAACGGAAGCGCAGTGGAAGACGCCGGGAGGCACATGGATTAACAAAACAGGCGTTTCCCCGGATATTAAGGTTACGCTTCCTGCGTACACGCAGCTAAGGCCGCTTGCGATTGGTACGGATATGAAGGTTGGAAGCTACGGCGAGGATGTAAAGACGCTTCAGCTGATGCTGAAAGAGCTCGGTTACACGCCTACAGGTCAGCAAGGCATGTTCGACAGGCAGACTGCCGAAGCATTAAGCAAATTCCAGTCAGCAGAGAAACTGGAAGCTACGGGCAGCTTTAATGATAAGACAGGCTACCAGCTGCTGGAGCGTCTTCGCGAGAAGCTAGGACGCGAGGACAGCCAGCTGCAAAAAGGAATTGAAGTTCTTAAAAATCGTAGTTGACAACGGGGATGATAATCATTATCATTTAATTGAAAGCAAATACTTCGTTGCGCTGCGGGGTGAGTCGGATGAAGAAGATCAAGTATTGCAAAAGGAATTTAAAGAATGGTTTAGAGCCGATTTATAAGGCAATGAAAAATCGATATCCGGATATTAAACAGAAGAAAAGCGATTGTCTCGGCGATTGCAAAACCTGTAAGCTAGAGTGCTTTGTCGTCATTAAGTCGAAGACGGTAAGCGCGCCGTCCGCAGAGAAGCTCTATAAGCGATTAAAGAAAATGATCGGCTAGTTATTAAATATGGATACATTTACAAGAACGGCATTTGCCGTTCTTTATTTTTATGTTAGAATAAATACAATCTAGGAAAGCTGAGGTGCACGAGCATGAATGATGGACTAGCAG
>DATJKM010000205.1:0-6362 GCA_035491515.1 Candidatus Udaeobacter sp.
CAATCTTGAATTTCTCTGAGTGGAGAGGCGTTTAGCCTAAATCGGGTTTCTCTGCCGACTTTTCGGTCAAGTACCAGGCCGGCCTCTTTAAGGATTGTCAAATGCTTGGATACCGCTGTACGGCCCATATCAAACTGTGCCGTTAATTCATGAAGAGGTATCTCCTCTGCCTCTGCTAACAGATGAATCAGTCGGCGCCTAGTTGGATCTGCAATCGCGTCAAACACATCCCGTAACTGGTTGTTTTCGCTCACAGCACTCCCTCCAATTTTCTGTAGTAGAAATCTATTGGTGGTAAGAAGGGACAGCCGTTAATTTTACCACTTCCTTAAAGTTTGCGGCTCTTCGGACGCAGCGCCCACGAGGCGATATTTAGTGCAGCATATGAAAGCGGAAGGATAATATTAAACCCGTTATCACCATAATCGTTAGCAAACACATGAGATAAAGCCGCACCAGTCATTAAAAAGAAGATACCAGCGTGAACCCATTCTTTAAGCCGAGGAAAACCTGGCACGACGAGAGCGATGGCTCCAAGCACTTTCCAAATCCCGAGAATGGTCAAGACGTATAATGGGTAACCAAGTTTCTTCACTAACTCGAGGTTCCCCCCATATTGCATCAGTTGCCCGATACCACTTAACATAACAGCTGCTGCGAGTAGTAAGGTGACTGTCCAATAAGCAATCATTTTTCCTTGGGGCGGGATTTCTACTTTCGCGGTTGTTTCCGCACGGATAATCTTACTCATTTGTTTCCTCCTCATAAGTGTAAGTGAAACTTATTCAGGTTCCAAACTTTCCGAATGACTAACTTCTAATTGGACACCATTTAGTGTCACTTTGATTATAGGTCACTATTTGGTGTCGTGTCAAGCGGATCTGGCTTGAAAAGTTACAGGGAGCTTATGTCGCTATTCTTGCTGTACAATTGCTGTACGTTCAGGACGGTATTTGTGTATGTAAGGAGCGATTTCCGACGTTTCGCACCGAAAACGTTCAATGGCGGAAAATATTAACTATAATATATGAAGCGCTTACAACTTGGTTTATACCGATACCGTTTATCGGCGCAATTCATCAATTGGAGGGAATCGCGTTGAGAAAGAACCAGTTAACGTACAGCGATATTGCCCGTTCGGAGCTTTTCCGCAAGCTGATGGCGAAGAAGAAACGTTTTATCATTCCGATGACCCTGTTCTTCCTGGCGTTTTACTTTACTCTTCCGGTCCTCACGTCATTCTCCGAGGTTTTGAATAATAAGGTTGTCGGCTCGATTTCCTGGGCGTGGATCTTTGCGTTCACACAGTTTATTATGACGTGGGTTTTATGCTCCCTCTATTCCAGGAAATCCAAAACCTTCGACGCGCTTTGCGAAGAAATCAAAGATCAGGTGCAAGCCGCCGAAGAAAGGCGGGTTGACCGATGAATACGGCGTTTCTGCTGTTTCTCATTATCGTGCTGGGCACGCTTGTCATTACCTATTATGCAGCCAAAAAAACAAAAACGGCGAACGAATTTTACACGGCCGGCGGTGGATTGACAGGCTGGCAGAATGGGCTTGCCATTGCCGGGGATTACATGTCAGCGGCTTCCTTCCTCGGGATTGCGGGAATGATCGCGCTGTTCGGCTTTGACGGATTTTTCTACAGTATCGGGTTCCTTGTCGCCTATCTGGTCGTGTTGTATCTCGTAGCGGAGCCGCTGCGGAATCTGGGCAAGTATACGATGGCGGATATGATCGCGGCACGTTTCGATAACAAAAAAATTCGCGGCGTCGCAGCGCTCAATTCGATCGTCATCTCGATCTTCTACATGATCGCTCAGCTCGTCGGCGCCGGAGCGCTCATCTCGCTTCTTATCCCCGGCCTCGATTACACGGCCTCTGTGCTCATCGTCGGAGTGCTTATGACCGTCTACGTTGTGTTCGGCGGCATGACGGCGACGAGTTGGGTGCAAATCATCAAATGCGTGCTGCTTATAGCCGGCACGTTCATTATTTCGCTCATTGTTTTCGCCAAATTCAATTTCAATATCTTGCACATGTTCGACGAAATGCGGACGGCAACTCCTCTGAAGGAGGCGTTCCTCCATCCGGGCAACAAATTTGCGAACGGACTCGATACTCTTTCTCTTAACCTCGCTCTCGTGCTGGGGACGGCAGGCCTGCCGCATATTCTGATCCGATTCTTCACCGTAAAAGACGCGCCTACCGCAAGGAAATCCGTTGTCGTCGCTACTTGGATCATCGGGTTGTTCTATGTCATGACGCTATTTCTCGGCTTCGGTGCGGCTGCTTTCGTCGGCAAGGACGTGATTGTGAAAGCGAACGCCGCGGGCAATATGGCTGCTCCTCTTCTTGCCAGAGCTCTTGGCGGAGAATTCTTGTTCGCCTTTGTGTCGGCTGTGGCATTCGCAACGATTCTGGCTGTTGTCGCAGGTCTTGTGCTCTCCGCCGCCTCTGCCTTTGCACACGATTTTTATGGTCATATTATTCGGAAAGGGAACGTACGAGAGAAGGAGCAGGTGAGGGCGGCCCGGCTGGCTTCCGTAGGTGTTGCCGTTATTTCCATCCTGCTTGCTCTGTTTGCGCAGAAGCTGAATGTCGCGTTCCTGGTGGCTCTTGCCTTTGCCGTGGCCGCCAGCGCCAACCTGCCCGTTCTCGTATTTACGGTATTCTGGAAACGGTTTAACACAACGGGTGCGGTTACGGGCATGCTGATCGGTTTAATCAGCGCTCTCGTTCTTGTAGCGGTCAGTCCTAACGTATGGGATCCGGTCGCAGGCAAAGCGATCTTCGTCGGCACACCGCTCATTAGCCTGACCAATCCGGGGATCCTATCGATTCCATTAGGATTCTTGGGGGCGTTTATCGGAACTTGCTTCTCCTCTAAGCGGGACGATGCAAAGTTTGACGAGATATTAGTGAAAGCGAACACGGGTATTCGGGAATTGTCGTGAATAGGCTGATCTGGCCTGAAGAAGAAGCCGTTATTCGATATATTGGTTTAAAAAATGTTAATTGAAAAAGAGGCTGCCGGGAATGAATTTCTCAGCAGCCTTTTTCGCTGTTCAGAAGAAAGGTTATTGTAAATCTAAATTTTGCAAAAGCCAATTTTAAATATTTTTACGTTTTCGTTAGGTTTATTTATTAATTCTCGCTATTCCAAACGTTTTTGTTTAAAAACTTACAGTACAACCTTAAAAAAACCGCATTGTATTCAAATGACAGGTAATGTATTTTTTAAGTATGGCTGTAAACGCTTTCAAAGCTAATTTAAAGGAGGATGACTATTAACCATTTAATCGAATGATTTTAGAGGCAAGAAACAAGGAGGGCGATACATACTCATTTGCAAGATTTAACAGCATCATATTCGTAAATCGCATATGGTCAATCCAATTGAGAACGAGGAGATTAACATGATAACGAAACATTTCAAAAGTGTCCTGGCTGTTTGCCTGAGCGTCGCCCTGATGCTGCCGGCAGTTTTACCGTTGCAACCAAAGGCCGTGCATGCTGAACCGATTGCAGCGGCTAATGCATATACCGATAAATTGGTGTTTGGTCATTCAGAGTCAGAACAACAACACCAGTTCAAGGGTGAATTTACAAGCGCCATCGTCGGCGCATTGGGTGAGCCTGCACGGATATCCCTGCCGCGTATACCGGAGGATATTCAAGGCGGAGAATTGACTTTTACGATGAAAGTCGATCCTGCCGCTCAAAACTACTTCACCATGAAGTTTTGGGGAAGCGATGAATCATTCTACAAAAGTATGGTATTCATCAATGGCGAGCAAGTCGGCTATCGCCGCGTTGGGGATTACCAACCGATCAATATGGGTATTAGCAAAGGTTTGCCGGAGCGGTTTTACTATAATACAACCATGCTTCCGTTGGTAAGCACGTATGGACAAGATACCGTACAAATTACCGTCAGGACGTACAGCGGAAATTTCGGCGATAAAGTAAACGCGCCATCCAGGGGATATTACAACGCCTATACGCACACGGGGGCCCACTTGGATGTATCGGATGAAACCCAGGGCGATATTGCCGAAGATCCGGCTTCAATGCTTAGAGAGGATCTGACGGATGAGGAAAAGCAAGCCCTCATTAATGGCTATACGCAAAGTCTGGTAAAGACGTTTAATGATTATTCCAACCGGGTGGATGCCAGCGCAGCCGGCAAATTATCTATTGTGCGTTACCAGGATGAATTGAAGTTTTATGCGAACGCGCTTCATTACGATTGGTCGCCGGCTCAAACGGCCGAAGCAAAGAAAGCGGCGCTTGGACGGATTTTTAAAGTGATTGACAATCATGTCAAGGATTATTATGGAAATATTAGATTGGTGACACGGGGCGGACATCAAGGCGATTGGGGCGGATATTACGGCGCATTAGGCGAGGCGTTGTATATTGTCGAACAGCTTATCAAGGATGACGCCGTCTATGGCGAGGCGGCATTCAACGCATTCCTCGATCAGCCATTTGCGACGGGAACGGTCGATGGACTGTACTCGCTAGCGGGAGTAGACTGGAATGGCGGAGATTTATCTCGCCGTGAAGCGTGGGAGCGCGTGCTGAAAGCGAATTTCGACTTTGCCCGTACGCGGCTGTCCTACATCTATAATCAAGTGGTGTATACGTATGAAGGCGCATGGGAAGCGCACGAAGGTCTGCGCCTGATCGGTTCTCCGTTCTATGAAGGCAGAGAGCGCAGCCATCGGATTCTTCTTGAAGCGTTAGGGGGGCAACCGTTCCTCGGAGAAGAAGTGCTGGTCGGCCCGAACGGCGAAGAATTGGATTTGTACCATTCCTTGTTCTATCATGACCAGACGGCTCGATTTACGGAAGATTATTTGCAAATTGTTGCTAAGGGGCTCGCGAAGAGCAAGCTGGATGCGAACGGGAACGTCGTCAGGCGGCTGCCGTACGGCGAGCATTACAACGGCCTGACGGAAGCGGGGCTGACTAGGGAGAACGGATATGTCGCCAATTACGGCGAGGCGGCCAACTACCTTTTGAAGAATTTCTACAAAACGTTAAACCACCCCGGCGATGAGGAATTGAACGATAAAATTCTGAAGCTGGCTTTGAAAAACATGCATGCCCGCGGGTTTGTCCGGTACACGACTTTGGATGACGACGGGAAACGAATTATGAGAGCGGAACAAGTCACGGATGAGCGGAACACGGCTCTGCCAGGTTTCTACGCGTATGGCGCGAGAACTTCAACTGGAATGTCGCTGCAGTATGCTTCCCTGGAAATGGAGATGGTCCATAACGAGCAAAGGTACAGTGGTCCGGAATGGGACGAGTACTGGCGGTATGCGAAAGAAGCGGTCGGTTTCGCGCAGCAGCAGCTTGCGGATCATCAACTGTTCAATTTCACTTTCGGAACTAGAGGCACGAATAGCGGAGAGGATTACCATCTGGCAGAAACTTATAAATACGTCTCCGGCGAGCGTGCCGATTTTAGCCGCTTCGGCGGTCAGGTGACGGCTGGCGCCGTCCTTCCGCAAACAGATTTCAATTATTATACGGAAGAAGAAATCGCGGCGCTTGATGTGAACCCGGCCGACTACGAACAGTTTGCCTGGGCGGACATTGATAATATGTTCCTCTCGATCCGGGATGGCGACCTTCGTATGTTCGCTAACCTGAACGAGCTTAATAAAGGTTATAGCAGCAACGGCAGACTTCATGTGATTAACGACAACTATGACAATATCGTACAAATTGCAACCGACAGCAAATTTCAATACCAGGACTATTGGATGCGCATGGATAATATCGACATGATATTCTTTGAAGACCAATTAACGAATGGTGCTGACGCCCCTCAAGCTCTTGCGGGAGAAATTATACCGATTACTTATCAACCTGGTGTCGGCCAGACGGAACGGGATAATTTTGAGGCGGACACGCCTTATGCCGGTTATCCTGATCTGTTATCGGCAAGGTACGGGAAGTATCTCATGGTTTTCAATACAACCCGTGACGAACATGGAAATAAACGATCCTTTGATGTGAAAATGCCGGCAGATTATAAGGGGAACAGTACCGTATTGGACCTTGTATCGGGAAAACAAATTCCGGTTGCCAAAAATGGAAAGGTAATGATTCCGCCGAAATCTGCGATGGTGTTGAAATTAACGTCCGATGTCCATATAGACCCGTTGCCGTTTACCGTTAATTTCGTAAAAGCATTAGCGGGCAACGGTTATGCAGGAATTACATGGAATACGACCGCCGGAGCGGAGTCTTACACGATTAAGCGTTCTGAAACGGAAAATGGTACGTACCAAGTCATTGCAGCAGGAGTAACAGGCAATTACTATAAAGATTCGACG
>DATJKM010000206.1:0-7069 GCA_035491515.1 Candidatus Udaeobacter sp.
AGCTACGCCGGAATTGTTTGCACGCTGGGTTGAGCTCGGTGCGTTCAATCCGTTCTCACGCGATCATTACAATAACGACGGCAAGAGTCCATCGACAACGCCTTGGATGCAAAGACAAGAACCATGGCAGTTTGGTAAAGATGTAGAGGATATTAGCCGCAAATATATATCTTTGCGTTATGAACTGCTGCCATACCTGTACAACGCGTTCCAACGTGCGCATGAAACCGGAAATCTCGTTCAACAGCCGCTCGTGTTCCAGTTCCAAAACGATCCGAATACCTATAACATCGAAGATCAAGTGATGTTTGGCGATTCGATTATGATCGCACCGGTAGTGACTGAGGGCGCAACGTCCCGCAGCTTGTATCTGCCGGCCGGCACGAAATGGGTGGATTACTGGACAGGTGAAGAGCATGAAGGCGGCCAAACGATCACGAAACAAGCCGATCTCGGAACGCTTCCGATCTATGTGAAACAGGATTCGATCATTCCTCGCCGCGAAGTTCAACAGTACACCGGCGAGAAAAAGCTGACCAATCTGATTCTGGATACGTATCTGAACGACAAAGCTTCTTACAGCTTCTATGAGGACGATGCCTATACAGAGGATTACACAAGAGGCGAATTCAATGTGACCGATTTTAAAATGGAGAAAAAGGGAAGCATCACCTCTTTCACACAAGACAAGCAAACAAGCAACTTCGCATCCGACATTCAGTCCTACACGCTGAAGTTGCATGATGCTGAAGAGCCTAAAAAAGTTCAGGCAGCTGATAACAAATATGCAAAAACCTACGGTATCGATGAACTGAATAAACAAGAAAGCGGCTATTTCTACGACGGGACAGAGAAAGTTCTGTATGTTAAAATCCCTGTAAACGAAAAGCATAAAGTTAAAATTCAAAACTAAACGGTTGGGTGCTTACGTAACAGCAAAAATAGGTTCTAAGGAATCGACAAAACAGACGGGTTGGAGTCATGAGCTCCAACCCGTTTATTTTTTGGATCAGTAAAGGATTGCCCCTTTTAGCGAAATGGTAGACATAAACATGGATAATTATAGGCCAGATCCGCAGGACAAACAATCGGGTAGCAGATGAAATTGCAGCTTCGCCTGTCGATTTGTTCATCCAGGCAGCTCTGACCCTGCTGCGAGTCCTGATTTATGCGGCGCGCATTTAACCCGGTTAAGCATCGTCAATCGATGTTTTTCCGGGTTTTTCTTGTGAAAGCTCCATGATGCGCTTTTTGATCAAATGGCGAAGGAGGCGTATAGTGGGGAATAACTACGGCTACGGAAAGGCGGATTTTTCGAAAATGTCCCAAAAGCTCCTTCTCCCGCATCTCAGTTTCTTGGTTGTATACTTGTTATGGGGCATCAATATCAGCTCGATGAAAATTGGCGGCCACGAATGGGATCCCGTCATGTTCAACGGGCTTCGCTACGTTCTAATAGCCCCGCTGCTATGGCTTGTGACCTATTTCCATTTCCGCCAAAAGGGCATCAGCCTCCGCATGGAAAGCCGCGATCTGGGCCGCATTTTGTTCCTTGGCTTCCTGTCCGCGATCGGGATGGAGGTGCTGCTGTCCTACGCTCTGCAGTATTCGAATGCGGCCAACGGCTCCGTATTGGGCCGCGGCTTCATGCCCGTGCTGACCGTCATCATCTCGCTTGCCCTCAAGGAAATCCGGTTGTCGTACCGGATTCTGATCGGCCTTCCCTTTGCTTTCGTAAGCGTTATCGTGATTGTGGCGGGTGGCGAGCAGGGCTTGCATTTCGGGCTGGATACGCTTCGCGGGGACGGCCTGCTGCTGCTGCGAAGCCTCTTTGGCGCCTTCTATCTCATACTGATGAGCAGATTGACGTCGCGCTATCCGCTTATGCTGCTGATTTCCTGGGAGATGACGGCCGGCGCCGTTTCGCTGCTCCCGTATGTGCTGTGGAAGGCGGACGCCGCCTATTTCGCCGGCATTTCGTCTCACGGCTGGATCAGCCTCGCGTATACAGCCATTCTGGCTACCATGGTCGGCTTTACGCTGCACAATTGGAGCCTAGCCCGTCTGGGCCCATTCAAAGCATCTGTTTACGGATACACACTTCCGATCACGGCGGCCGCCTCGGGGTATTTCTTGCTGCATGAAACGTTGACGTTGTATCAGGTGCTCGGGGGAATCGGCGTCCTATTCGCCATGTATTTGCTGCAGAGGGACAGGCAAAGGCTCGGAAAGCCGAAGACAGCCGAGGTGCAGGCGACATGATGCTGCCTTTTTAGGTTGTGCTTATAATAGAAAAACTGGAGAAAGCTATCCTTTGATCTCCCGCTAATGAAAGCAAAAGCATTACAAATCTGGTAGCTCATCGTTTAATAAAGACACTTAAGGCAGCTGGTCGGAGATCGGCTGCCTTTCCCCGTTAACGGGCAGTATGCTTGAAAATAGAAAAGCGGCAAAGAATGAACTAGAGGAACCAATTTGGCTATTTGTTTACTCTGTATTTATTCTCTTCAAATTACGAGCAATTACCTTGGTATGAGCCTGATTATTATTAATATTATCATCTAACTATATCAGTGCCTTTACCTATGCTCTTTCACTTTTTATAGGATTTACGTTATCTCATTATTGTCACCTATTTGACTAACATTGGGGTTTATGGGATGCCTCATAGTGAAATTGGTGTTCTAATCGTATTTATCTTGTATACCCCGTCAGTGATTCTTCTTCTGGACATTCAAGAATGAAACGAGTTATGAATTAACGAACACTCTGAAGTAACGGGCAGATTCGATGTAACACAGAAAAATCCAAATATGATAAGATAAAAAAGAAATTTAAATTCGAGGTGATTGTGATGTTCAATCGAGCGGTCTTCTTCTATTAGTTGTGTTGGTACTCATGGCATAAAGGCCATAATCTAACCCGGCACAACGGGGATGAAGATGTTTGATCAGGAAGAAATTACAGTCTGGGAAAATGAACTAACCGGTTACGCCAAAGAGCTTGTGAAAAATCACAAGGACCCTAGAAAAGAGAAATTAAAAGATTTTCGTAAGGGAATAAAAAGTGTTCACTATAACAAAGAGATCAAAGAGGCAAGGAAATCAGATTATCGTAATTACAGAACCCAAATGAAACGACTTCTTCGCAGTGAAAAATATGAATTATTACGCGGCTATAAGCGAACAAGCGGTTGGTTAACGTGGTAAGTCATTAAATAACAGATAAACAAACAAGAGGAGATTAGGATCTCCTCTTGTTTGTTTAATATCCTTTTTTTGCAGCAAGCGGATTGTGGTAAAATCAATATATGTAGGAGCGTGCTCTGCGAAAGACATCCTTCTTTTAAAAAAGCCGGGTAGGGCGTAAACTGGAAGAAACATTTGAGGAGAGAGTTAAATGACAAACGAAGCAATAGCTATCAATCATGATGATCTTTTGGCTGATCTTGAGTACCGAGGGCTGGTGCAGCAATTCACCAACCGCGAGGAATTACATAAGAAGCTGACTAACGAGCGCGTCGTGCTCTACTGCGGATTCGATCCGACTGCGGACAGCCTCCATATTGGAAGCTTGCTGCCGATCCTATGCCTGCGCCGCTTCCAACAGGCGGGCCATATTCCGCTTGCTCTGGTTGGCGGCGGAACGGGTTTGATCGGTGATCCGAGCGGCCGTTCGACGGAGCGTTCGCTCAATACAGCGGAAACCGTATCGCAATGGACGGAGAGCTTGAAGCGTCAGCTGTCCCGCTTTCTTGATTTTGAGGTGACGGAAAATCCGGCCAAGCTCGTGAGCAACTACGATTGGATTGAGCCGCTTGATGTCATTACTTTTTTACGGGATGTAGGCAAAAACTTTACCGTAAATTATATGCTTGCCAAGGACTCAGTCGACTCCAGGCTTTCGTCGGGCATTTCCTTCACGGAATTCAGCTACATGATTTTGCAGGCATACGACTTTCATAAGCTTCATCAAGAGCATGGCTGCGCTCTCCAAATTGGCGGCAGCGACCAATGGGGCAATATTACGGCAGGTCTCGATCTAATCGGCAAAATGGGCGGCGGAGACGCATACGGCATGACGATGCCTCTCGTGACGAAAAGCGACGGAAAAAAATTCGGCAAATCCGAATCCGGCGCGATCTGGCTTGACCGCTCGAAGACGTCCGCGTACCAATTTTATCAATTTTGGATCAATACGGAAGATAACGATACGATTAAGTTTTTGAAATATTTCACTTTCCTCTCCCGTGCGGAAATCGAGGCTTTGGAGACGGAGCTTCAGACGCAGCCGGAAAAACGCGCAGCTCAGCGGGAGCTGGCTCGTGAGATCACCCGTCTTGTTCATGGACAAGAAGCGCTGGACAGCGCGGAGAAGATTACACAGGCATTCTTCTCCGGCGATGTCAATCAACTAAGCGAAGCGGAGCTTATCGAAGCGCTGCAGGACATGCCTACAACGGTGCTTACGAATAGAGAGGAGATCGGGTTAATGGATCTGCTTATCGAATCAGGTGCAGCCCCATCCCGCCGCCAAGCCAAGCAGGATATTATGAGCGGCTCGATTTCCATTAATGGAACGAAGCAAACCGATGTCGAATCGGTCGTGGGCGCAGAGCAAAGGCTGTATGGCAAATTCGTCGTCTTGCGCCGAGGGAAGAAAAATTACTTCCTGATTAGATTCGAATAGAGGGAATTTCTCCAGCTAATTCGATTAGATCAAAGCGGAAAATTAATTTAACTGGAAAAGCTCCAGCTATTTCAGCGATTGCGTGCAAATATAAGCGAGTTCCTATTAATTAACGGGATATATTCCTGTTAATTGGCGGAAACGGAAGCAGCTTAAGCAATTAGCAGGAGATTTTCCTGTTACTTGAAAGATCAGCAGGCCCCGTTCTCCTTCGTTTCCCCTATATAGTCAAGCAGGCTGCCATCGTATGGCAGCCTGCTGTGTTTTTGAGCGGGTTTGCTTGTTAGAGCATATCACGTATTGCAGGTGCTATCTGCCATCTGCCATCCGCCATCCGCATGATGCTGAACTTACGCGCCAGTTTTTACTAATTTGCTCTCCGCTGTCTTGCGGCGGGATCGCGTATGGGATACTCCGAAGGACGCTGTGGCTGTTGCTGCAGCGAGGATTACTCCGGTTGCTCCGATCCAGCTGATAGAGGTTAGCGAGGCTTGCTCTACGACGACACCGCCAAGTCCGGCGCCGGCAGCCATGCCGAGCTGAATCACCGAGGTGTTCAGACTAAGCATAATTCCGGAAGCTCCCGGAGCAAGCGACATTAAATAATATTGCTGAGTGGGGCCGGATGACCATGCAGTAAACGCCCAAAGCATAAGCAAAGGAAATACGATGACTGGGGACTGACCCGTCAGCGAGAGCAGAATAAGCGCGATCGTATGAAACAGCATGCCGCTGACTAATGTACGGGGAACGCCCCATTTATCGGTGCTGTAGCCTCCGATTTTGGAGCCGATCAGACTGGCGATGCCGAAAGCAAATAGTCCTGCGCTCACGCCCTGTTCACTCAATTTGGTTACCGTAAGCAGAAATGGTGAAATGTAAGTGTAGACGATGGAATATCCGCCGATCCAAAGGAAGGAAACCGTCAAGGCGACAGCAATTTTCGGCTGCTTCAATAGAGCAAGCTGATTGCGAAGCGGTATTGGCTCCTCGCCATCTGTTTGAGGAATGGAGAAAAAAATAATGAGCATAGCGAGTAGTCCCAATATGCCGATGGCTCCGAAGATCAACGGCCAGTCGTAAGCGGATGCTGCTAACCTTCCGAGAGGGACGCCAACGATCAAGGCTGTGCTGAAGCCCATAATGAGCGTTGCGATTGCGCTTCCCTGTTTATCGGGAGGAGCCAGCTTAGAAGCGACGGTCAGGGCGGTAACGACGAACACCCCGGTGCTAAGTGCGAGGACGATTCTTGATAGGAATAAAAATTCAAATCCAGGCAAAGCAACGGCGATTAAGTTGCCTGCCGCAAATAGGCCAAGGGAGTAGAGCAGCAGCCGGCGACGCTCCATACGTGCGGTTAAAGCCATGAGAATGGGTGTGCCAAAAGCGTAAGCCAGCGAAAAGACGGTAATCAGCTGACCTGCCGCAGATACTGAAACTCCTACGTCCGCGGCAACCTTATCCAAAATGCCTGCAATAATAAATTCGGACGTTCCAACCAGGAAGCTGATAATAGCCAGCATGTAAATTTTCCACGCGTTCGACATACCAATAATGCTCCTCTCTCCACTCCAATATTTTTATATTTCTAAATATATAGAAATAAATCCGAAAAAAAATTACTCCAACAAATATGGCGCGTACTTTCTCGCCATTTCGCGGTTCACGCTGTAGTAGATATACGTACCGTCCTTGCGGAGATCCAGCAGCCCGCTTTCCGTCAATTGCTTCAGGTGATGCGAGAGTGTTGAGCCGGCGACGGATTCCAGCTTAGTCCCAATATCGGAGCAGCACAAATTGACCTCCTCCGTGAGCAGCATGGCTATTTTAAGCCTGGTTGGCTCTCCGAGCGCTTTGTATACTTTGACAGCTTGACGCAGATCCGCATTGTCTTCTACCATCGTGGCTTCACCTTATTTCAGCAGTTGTTATTTCTATATTCGTAGAAATAAGATAGCATACCTTTTTTAGAATGTAAACAGGAAATTGCGAGCGATGGTGATTTCCGGATTGCGCGCCGTCGGCCGTTCAACGATTCTACTATGCGGAGAAAGGGGCTGAGGGCAGCCTCTTTCTCCGTCTAAGCTACAGCTGGTGAGCGTCTGCCCAAGCCGAGAGAAACTTCAATTTCCCGTCAAAATAAGCATCGTCCTGCCATGCTCCCCAGACGCTGCTCCGCCCCGTATGGAGTCCGATCAGCCAGAGCTGCCTGACTGCAACGAATAAGGGAATGGCGGCAATATCCTGCTCGCTTAGCGGGCGTTCCGCCAAATAAGCTCCGATGAAGGCGTCCCAGCATTCATCTTCGAAGCGATCTTCTTTACCATGGACGCGATCCCATAGAAATACGGATAGATCGTAGGAGCGCCAGCCTAAACCG
>DATJKM010000207.1:0-2729 GCA_035491515.1 Candidatus Udaeobacter sp.
CAGATGTCCGGCTTTCCGTGTATGTCTATCGTTTTGGTATGGCCGAAAATAACGGTTTTGCTCACATTGGTCGGTCTGTCAAGAAACGGCTGTTTGATGTAGAGAAAGTCTCTGGAGGGCTGTTCCTTCCAATTCAAATAATTCGGATTAAGACCGGCATGCACATAAATAAAGTGTTCATCCTCATGATAGTAAGGCAGGCTGTCGAGAAACGCCATGTGATGCGGGTAGCGCTCCTGTACAGCTATTCTCGCGCATTCGATTACATGTTCTATCGGGCCCTGTTTCACGCCGGAATAGCTCTCCGCCGTCTGCCTGCCTCCATGACCGGAAAACTTCAGCAGCGCCAGCTCGCTCCGCTCCAGCATAACGTCAACGAGCCGCTCGTCATGATTGCCTTGAATAGCAATAGCGCCATCCTTTTGAACCAAATGAATGACCTGTTCCACCACTTCCCTGCTCATCGGGCCGCGGTCGACGAAATCGCCGAGCAATACAAGCTGATCCTCGCCGGGACAATAGTTCATTAGAGCGAGCAGATCATTAAACGGTGTATAGCAGCCGTGGATATCACTAATGACTAACGTTCGCTTCATACGCGTCTACCCGCGATAACCAGATCTCTCTCTACGCCGTCGAGCACCGCTACCTTAGGCAAATGCCCCCATACCTCGAATCCAAACTTACGAAGCAGCGCCAAGCTCGGCTCATTATGTCCGAACACGAAGCCAAGCAGCGTGCTCAGCCCTAGACGCGGGCACTCCTCGATCGCCTTCCGGATCAGCACCGATCCGATGCCGCGTCCGCGGTATGGCTCTGCTATGTATATGCTGATTTCAGCCGTTGCATTATAGGCCGGCCGGCCATAAAACGATTGAAAGCTAAACCACGCCGCAATTTCTCCTTCGATAAGGAGTATCCATAACGGCCGGAAATCGGCTGAATGCTCATCAAACCAGGCTTTCTTGCTATCCACTGTCGCCGGCTCCAAGTCCGCCGTAACCATTCTGCTTGCTATCGTTGAATTATAAATGTCGACAATGCGCTCCAGATCGCTAAGCTGCGCGTCGACAATCTCATATTGCAGTTGTCTGGACATGCCCGCCACCTCTTATCTTTCTATCTCTAAAACCGATGATTGCTTTAATCGATTTCGATTCGCTAGCTTACCGCCTAAAAAGGAGAAAATTATAATAGACCCGTCATACATTATATTTATGATAAAAGGATCACTTTGCGGATCAAATAACGACGATAGAGTCCCTACAAATTGGTAGGCGAAAATAACGAAGCCAAGCAGCAAGCTATGATCAAGATTGGACTTTCGTGACATTTTGCAAGTATAATACCCTGCCCAAAATATAGAAAACCACGTCAATAAAAACTCAAAGACAAGCTCGTTTGTATGACTGAGTAAATCGAAATTCATACGAGTGAATAGCTCATCCAAAGCTGCGACTAGCAGAAATCCAAAAGCAAAGAAACTGAATAAAAAAATGAGTACTCCTACGGCTAACGCTTTGAAATCGACCTTATTTAGCATAGGTTTTCTCCTCTGTACTTCAGGTTCTATTCATCTCAATTTTTCAGTCTTCCAACTTTGACAAATTATATCACATCAATGGACGGCTGGGCTTATTAATAATAAATGGCTATTCAGCTGTATATTTGTTGTAATCTTCAGGCGTGTTCAGGTTAGTGAAGGCGGTTGTTTGATCCCCTTCCCGCGGAGCGAGTACTATTGTATGAAGACTATTAAGCAGGCCCATCAGCCGGTAATCCTGAGCTTCGAGCGCTGCTTGTATTTGCACGGCTGCTCGGGTGTGGTAAATAGCATGAAACGGTTGACCTGCGGCGTGAATAACATCAGCTCCGCTGTCAATCCTGCTTAGCAACTGCTGCAGCAATGGCGCAGACAGCTGCGGCATATCGCAGGCGATGATGAATACATACCCGTCCGCGATTGCGGATAAGCCGGCATGCAAGCCGGAAAGCGGTCCGCAGCCGGGAAACTGATCGGTGACGAAGCTAACTTGCGCTGCCAGATCACTGAGCGCTTCACGATATAGTGACTCACGCTGCGGCGCTCCAATAGCAATCGTCACTGTCTGCGTAAAGGCTAGTACTTGACTTGCGAGCCGATATAGCAAAGGTCTTCCGTTAATAGGCAGCAGCGCTTTGTCTGTCCCCATTCTTGTACTTTGTCCTCCAGCCAATATTAAACCGTGAATTGCCTGTTGCTTCACTTCTCCGCCTCCTTATGGATAGAAAGAAAAACAGCCTACCGATGATTTAAGCTCGGCAGGCTGTTTACGTTCATCTTATGCTTTGGACGGATCAAACGAGCTCTTCAGCGAGACGATACGGTTGAACGCCAGCTTCTCTGCCGTTGTATCCTCTGGATCAACATTAAAGTAGCCATGCCGGAAAAATTGGAACTTGTCGCCGCCCGCCGCTTCCTTCATGTTCGGCTCGACGAAACCTTGCAGCAATTCAAGCGAATTCGGGTTGATGCATTCCAGGAAAGGTTTGCCTTCCTCTTCTGCCTCGCTCGTAATAAGCGGCTCGAACAACCGGAAATCCGCAGCGACCGCCTGGGATGCTTCCACCCAGTGAATCGTACCCTTAACCTTGCGCTCGTTAAAACCGGACCCGCTCTTCGTCTTCGGATCGTAGGTGCAGTGCAGCTCGGTAACATTGCCGTCCGCATCCTTGATCACCTCTTGGCA
>DATJKM010000208.1:0-32394 GCA_035491515.1 Candidatus Udaeobacter sp.
AAAAGCCGCCGCTGCCGCTGCGGGCTATTCTGCTCTGTTCTTCCTAATATTCCGTGAGTGTGATAGACTTTTTCTCGAACAGCTTCAGTTATCTTTTTATATCATTGGAGGGTACTGCGTGAGTATAGCAATAGGAATTGATATTGGCGGAACAAAAATAGCATTTGGCTTCGTAAATGAGCAAGGAAACGTTATTGCCAAAGGCTCGTTAAAAACCGACCTTACGGTCGCGCCGGCCGAGATGCTTGCGCGGGTCGCCGACGCGGTAAAGCAGCTGGCCGAGCAGAACGGGCTACCGCTTGAGACATTGAAGGGAGTCGGCGTAGGCGCGCCCGGCCCGCTCAATACGCAAAAAGGAGAGCTAACCTGCCCTCCTAATTTAAAAAGCTGGTGGGGCTTCCCTGTCGTAGAAGCGCTTAAAGCGCATCTGCCTCTGCCTATTAAGATGGAGAATGACGCTACGGCAGCTGCGCTCGCCGAGAAATGGATCGGCGCTGCGAAGGATTCCGAGCATTTCATCTTCATTACGATAAGTACGGGCATTGGCGCCGGCATCTTTATGCACGGAAGGCTGCTTACCGGATCAACAGGCAATGCCGGTGACGCAGGCTTTATGCTCGTGGATCAAGCCGGTACGCCATGGGAGGTAGTTGCCTCCGGTACAGCCGTTGCCCGTCAAGCGACGGAACTGCTTGGCCGTGAAGTTACATCCAAGGAAGCATTTGAACTGGCCGCGCAAGGCGATCCGCAAATGTCAGAGCTCGTTAACCGCGTATTTACTTCGATCGGTATGGGCTGCGTATCGCTCATCAATATATTGGATCCGAACAAAATCGTAATCGGCGGCGGCGTTTCGCAGGTAGGCGAGCCGCTTTTTGCAGCCGTAAGAGACTACGTTTCCAAAAATGCGCTTAACCCGTCGGGCAGACAAACCGCTATCGTTCCCGCACTGCTGCAGCAGGATGCCGGACTGATCGGCGCTGCCGCATTGATCCAACAAGCTTACTAATAGGCAGAAAGGGGCAGTTCTTCAAGGTCATAAGCCTTAAAGAGCTGCCCCTTCCTGTATGGCGAATAAGTTCACCCTCATAGCGTCCTTGAATTGCGGCGCTCATCCTCTTCAACTAGCTATCTATACATCGTTCCTGCGAAAATAGATCTAATATGTAGATCTATTTTCATCAAATTTGCTCGATTCACCAAAATAAGTCTAGAAAACAGACCTACTTTTGCGCATCCCCGCCAATTTGCCGATTAAGCCTTTGCTCCAACGAAAATAGATTTAAAATCTAGATCTATTTCCCTCAAACTCACACAATTTTCCAAAATAAGTATAGAAAATAGACCTACTCTTGCACATCCCCGTCATTTAGCCATGTAAGCATCAGGGGTCAGCTTCTTTCTACTTTGATTAGGGCTGGCGAAGTCCGTTCAAATAGGTTTGGATTACGAGTTTCAAGCTTTCATCGACGGCCTGGGGCATCCCAAAACCGCCCTTCTGCCCGATGGAAGCAAATCCGTGCAAAAAGCTGCGTAATCCCCGCACATGATGAATGGCCTTATCGCGATCCAGCTTATAATAGCTGAGCGTATTCACCAACAGATCGACCAGGAGCTGCCCGGCTGCTGCGTATTCTGCTTCACCCGCATCCGGCGAGCGCAAGGTTAGCTCATATAAACCCGGATACATCCTTGCAAAAGCGATGTATGCGGAGGCAATGGCATGTATCGCCACATCGCCCCTTTTATCCATTAAAGCCATATTAATTGCAGCAGTCAGCTTATTCAGCCCGTAAATGGCAAGCTGATTGCGCAATCCATTCAATCCATTCACATGGTTATATAATGAAGGAGAACGAACGCCAAGCTTCTGCGCCAGCGATGCCAGCGTTACTTCTTGTATACCGTGCTCATCTGCGATGGCAGCTGCCGCTTCCACGATCGTAAGCAAATCAAGCCCCCGTCTTGGTGACATGGAGAAATCCCCCTTTTACTTCTATTTTGCCAAGGACCGCTCCGCCTCATTAATTGCTTTATCAATCAGCCGCTTCGGCTGAAACACCATATTGCCATGACCGGCAGCGAGCAGTGAAGGCTTCAATTCTCTCAGTCGGCGCGCCGATTCGAGACTCGTACGTTTATCCCAGGTAGCCATGGCGGGAAAAGGAAACAACAGCTTCAGCTGTCCGGAGACCGCAACGCCTGCGCGGGTTTGGAACGCATCTCCAACGATTAAACTATCGTTCCGCATGTCAAGGAATGCCATCGAACCCGGCGTATGACCTGGCGCGGCCACCGCGAGCAAGGAACCGATGCGATCGCCATCCTTCAGCAGAATGTCAGGCTTCGTACGAACCTTCTTCGGCACGCCGCCGCGAATCGGACCGCTAGGTTCATTAGGATCCAGTGATCGATCACCCGCAAGCAATCTTGCGTCTCTTTTGGATATGAACACCTGCGCGGCAGGAAGCAGCTCCTTTAATCCGTCGAGAGCGCCGATATGGTCGTCATGAGCATGCGTCAGTACAATACGGTTAATCGGTTTACCTATTTGATCAGCCGCTTGCAGGATAGCTTTAACATTATTAGGAAGCGCGGCATCCACCAGCGTCAAGCTTTCTTCCTCCTCAACCAAATAGCAATTTACCGGAAACACATTCGGCAAATATGTCAGCTGCACAACCGTTTTTTCACGAATCATTCTCATCCCAATCGGCCCCCTCAACTCAAAACTAATACCATTAGTTTTATAATAAACTAATGGTATTAGTTTTGGCAAGCCCAAGTTTATCATTTATTTTCGCTGTAAAGAAAAACTTCTATTCGGTTAAAACAACAGGGTGCGCAAAGAAAAAGCAGCATCCTGATTGCCCGGATACTGCTTTTTTTCTTTGCCTGCCCGCGTTTATCGCTTAATGAGCTGCTCGCGGCTTGGCCCTACCGATACGCTTGCGACCCTCACGCCGATTGCCTCTTCCACAAACCGGACATATTGCTGCGCCGCTTCCGGCAATTGCTCAAATACGCGCACCTGCGAAATATCGCAGCGCCAGCCCGGCAGCCGCTCCAATATCGGCTTTGCCGACTCAAGCTTTGCCGTAACCGGGTAAGAGTCCCTCACGATTTGTCCGTCCAGCTCATAGCCTACGCATACTGGTATTTCCTCTAAATAACCGAGTACATCGAGATTGGTTAGCGCTGCCTCCGTAGCGCCTTGAAGCATGCAGCCATAGCGGGTAGCTACCGCATCAAACCAGCCCATCCGTCGCGGCCGTCCGGTCGTTGCGCCAAACTCTCCTGCATCGCCGCCCAATCGGCGCAGCTTGTCGGCTTCCGCACCTGTCAGCTCGCTAACGAACGGCCCCGCTCCCACACAGCTGGAATACGCCTTTACTACCGCAATGATTCGCGTAATCGCGTAGGGCGGCAGTCCCGCACCAACCGGCGCAAAACCTGCCAGCGTTGAAGATGAAGTCGAATAAGGATAGATGCCGTGATCCGGATCACGAAGCGCTCCAAGCTGTCCCTCCAGCAAAATCGGCTCTCCGCGCAGGTAAGCGTCATGCAGGAGCTTGCTCGTATCGCATACGAAAGGACGGAGCTTCACGGCCTGGTCAAGCAGCTCAGGCAGAAGCTCGCGCGCGTCTATTGGCTTGCGGTTATACAGCTGCTCAAGCAGCACATTTTTGGCAGCCAGTGATTGCTCTAGACGCTGCAGCAGTCGCTCTTCATCGTACAAATCCGCAACCTGAATGCCTAGCTTCGCATATTTATCCGCATAAAACGGAGCGATCCCCCGCTTCGTTGATCCGAAGCCGTATGCTCCAAGCCGCTCCTCCTCCAGCTCATCGAACAAACGATGAATTGACAGCACAACCTGAGCCCGTTCGGATATGCGAATTCGCGGCTCCGGCACTCCTCTGGCCAGCAGCTCATCCCGCTCCCGCAGCAGCACATCAATGTCCAGGGCCGTACCGGGACCGATGACGTTCGTAATCTGCGGATAAAAAACGCCTGAAGGCAGCATGTGAAGCGCAAATTTCCCAAAGCTGTTTATAATCGTGTGCCCGGCATTGCTGCCGCCTTGATAACGCACGACATACGAGGATTTTGCGGCTAACGCGTCCGTCATTTTCCCCTTTCCTTCATCTCCCCAATTCGCCCCCACTATTGCGGTAACGGTCAAACCAATCGCCTCCCGACCTTGTTTTCACTCTACATCGTTCATTATAATGGCAGTAATGACATTAATATAATTGATATTACTAATATGAAATATAAGGTGAGGTAATAGGTATGCTTATTAATATGGAGTGGTATCGCGTCTTTTATTGGACAGCTAAGACAGGCAGCCTTTCGCGCGCCGCAGAGCAGCTATATATTACACAGCCTGCCGTCACGCAAACCATTAAGCAATTAGAGGCCAAATTAGGCGGGCAATTATTTTTTCGCATGGCAAAAGGGGTTAAACTCACGGCGGAGGGAGAGGTGCTATTCCGTTACATCGAGCAGGCATACCGGTTTATGGAGACGGGTGAGCGAATGCTCGCAGAAATGCACAGCCTGCAAAGCGGGGAAATCAGCATCGGCGCCAGCGACACGCTATGCAAGCATTATTTGATGCCTTATTTGGAAAGATTTCATACCGATTACCCTGACATTCGCATCCGTGTAACAAATCGTACCTCCCCCGAAACAATCGCCCTCCTTAAGGAGGGTAAAATCGATTTTGGAATTGTGCATATGCCTGCGGCTGACAAAAAGCTGGACTTTCGTGTAAGCATGCCGCTGCATGATATCCTTGCCTGCGGCCGGGCTTATTCCGCGCTCGGCGGCAATGTCTTAAAGCTTGAACATATAAGCCAATATCCATTGATGCTATTAGAAAAAGGAAGCAGCACACGCCGTTCCCTTGACGAGTATGCCGATGCGCATGGCGTTAAGCTCACTCCGGAGCTTGAGCTGGGCAGCATCGATTTGCTTGCCCAATTCGCGCGAAGCGGCTTCGGACTCGCCTTCCTTATTCGTGAATACGCCGCAGATGAGCTGGCAACAGGAGAGCTTATCGAAATTCCGCTCCACCCGCCCATCCCCGCGCGCAGCATTGGCATCGCTACGCTGCGCGGCGTTCCGTTATCTTCGGCAGCCAAGCGGTTTATCGAGCTGCTGCCTGACTCCGATCAGTGCGGCGGCAATTTCCTAATGAATTGAACTCAATGGAGTCAACAAGCCAACGACCGTTCTTGTTCATAAGAATATTTGAACCTCTTATTATGATTTACGATCTTACTTTTTCTTTTTTATAAATCTAATTACTATTGATATTACAAGCAGTATTAATAGTATTGTTATGATTTGAACTATCGCCGTACTTAGTTGAAAATCCATATGCTTGCCACCTTCCTGGTAATTATTCTAAGGGGCTGCCGATCGCCAACCTTTATCATGAGAGCGGAGTAATTGCATAATCCGTTCATCCGTTATCTTTCCACAAAAAGAACAAAAATTTCTTTTTTGCCCGATTCGTGCACGCCTATGATTTTCCTGCAGCCAGTTAGTATGTATTGAGTGCCCTCCGCTTTACCCTCACGGGAAACTTCCTTTTTACCGATCCTTTCACAAGAGGTTTTTGATTTCCCTCTTGTTTTACCCCCGAACTTATCTCTGGAGCTATCATAACGATATTGAATCTTCTCACCATCGAAATACAGATCACTTATTATTGGATCCCCTTCGTCAGTAAAACTTGTTATTCTTAATTTACTTTCCTGATCTTTCTCTACATTACTTATGAATGATATTATTTTTTCTGTGTTTAGCGGCCCGCCTGGGCCAACTACGATATCGCCATTCCCTTTAGCATCCTGTAATGAATATGGTGATACTGTATTACAACCAGTTAAAATCATTGTCAAAGTTAACATGAAAATAATAGGTCTCACGACACCACCCCTAACTATAAACGTATCGAGGATCCATTTTGTTTCTGAAGCTGGCCCTTTAGCATAATAAAATGAGCAGGTCACCGCAGCGCCTGCTCATCAATGTGTACGAAGGGCCAATTCGCATGCCCATTTCTGCAACCATTTATTATCATGTTTTTTTGACAATTAATTAGTTGGTCTAGTGCTTTTATATCAGGTACCGCAAAAGGTTTGGTAAGGACAGTCTGAATGCGCTGGCAGCGTGGAGTAATCAGACTGTTCGGGGGAGTGAGCGAAGGGGCTCGAAAGAACATCAAGCAGCCGCTCCATCACGCTATAGTCTCCATGTTTCACCGCCGCTTCCAGCGCTTCTTCTACCCGGTGGTTGCGCGGGATTAGCGCGGGATTGCTGCTGCGCATCAACTGATGCGAGGAGGCTTTTGGTTCCTGCTGCCTGCCTAGTCTCGCCTGCCACAGCTCATTCCACTGGGCAAATTCCGTGGTGTCAAACAGGGCCGTATCCTCCGGCTTATCAAAAGTTAATGCGCGGAACGTATTGGTGTAGTCCGCACGATACTTCTGCATCATACTGAGGAGGCTTTCAATAAGGGATTCATCCTCCGGCTCTTCGTTAAAGAGTCCCAGTTTCGCCCTCATTCCCGCTAGCCAATTACGGTGATACAACTCGGCAAAATCTGAAATCGCTTCCTCAGCGAGTTTGATAGCTTGTTCCTCGTTTTCATGCAGCAGCGGCAATAGCGTTTCAGCAAATCTCGCTAGATTCCACGCTGCAATATTAGGCTGATTGCCATAGGCATAGCGGCCATGAATGTCAATGGAACTGAATACCGTTGCTGGATCATAAGCATCCATAAAGGCGCAAGGACCATAATCAATAGTCTCTCCGCTGAGGGTCATGTTGTCTGTGTTCATCACCCCGTGAATAAAGCCAACGAGCTGCCATTTGGCAATCAGCATAGCCTGACGATTGATTACTTCCTGAAGCAGGATAAGATAGCGGTTCTCATCAGCGTCAACTTCCGGAAAATGTCTTTGCAATGTGTAATCAGCCAGAGCCTGGAGATCCTCGGTATTGCCCCAATTAGAAACGTATTGAAAGGTGCCGACGCGCAGATGACTGGCAGCCACGCGGGTCAGAATTGCACCAGGTTGCACGGTTTCACGGAATATTGACTCACCGGTTGTCACCACCGCTAAGCTGCGGGTGGTAGCAATACCAAGCGCATGCATTGCTTCGCTTATGATATATTCGCGCAGCATCGGCCCGAGTGCCGCCCGGCCATCGCCTCGGCGGGAGTATGGCGTTTTACCTGAACCCTTAAGCTGAATATCGACCCGCTCACCCAAAGGAGTGATCTGTTCGCCAAGCAGCAGAGCCCGGCCGTCTCCTAACATGTTAAAATGCCCGAATTGATGCCCTGCGTAGGCTTGGGCAAGAGGCAAAGCGCCTTCGGGGACCTGGTTGCCAGCAAACACTGCTACGCCATCATTGCTTTGCAGCGCTTGGACGTTCAACCCCAGAGATGTTGCGAGCGCATCATTAAAAATGATCAACTTCGGTGAGCTTACAGGGGTTGGACCCTGCCTGTTAAAAAATGATTTCGGCAAACGTGCATAACTATTATCGAAATTCCAACCGGTTTCTGTTTTTTTCTCAGTCATCGTAACTCCTTTTTTTCCTTTGTATCTTAGTTTTTTCTTTACATAAAACAAAAAACATAGGCATTATGATATGTTTAATTATCTGCTTTCTATTTCAACACGAGAAAGCCCTTTTAGTGTTTACTTCTGCCAATTTATTATACCCTTTCCATGTGTTATTCTGCCAGCTCGGTCAGCTGGAGTCATTGTGTTCAGATCTTCTATAAATGCAACAGCTGCTGCTTTGCTATCGTTCTGTTTAAGATTATCGCTTTTATTTTATTATGATGGGCATTGGCCGTTTCCTGACTAACATGAATCCACATAGACTATCCCGTAATTTACATGTTTGGAGAAAGGGGCATAATATGAACATTCCGATAACCGGATTCGTTATGAATTCTGGAGATGACGATGCCAATCATTCGCACAAACTATATATAACCTCTTGGAACGGTACACCTGTCCATGTCCATTCTTTTGCCGGTATGACTTCCTATAATGATGGACACTCCCATCAATACGCCAATTGGACCGCTCCTGCTCCTACCGGAGTCCCTCATGTACACGGGTATTATACCGTGACTTCTGTAGATCAAGGTCATACCCACATCATTCAGGGGACAACTGGCCCAGCCATTGCCCTTCCAGGAGGGGGGCACTACCACTTATTTGAAGGATATACGACAATAAACGGCAGCCATCCTCATTCACATGCTTATAGCGGAAGAACGGGAGACCAAGTCAGTTCTTAATACCGATCAGCTTGCTGCACTATATGGTCATAGATTGAGATAAAGTCAAAAAAGAAGTCCCCGAATGGGACTTCCTTTCATGTTCATAGCTTTATGAAATTCAATTTCTGCTATCAAACTACGTGGAGGCTTGGCCCCTCCCGCGACCGAACTTTCACCGGCTAGAAAATGCGTGCTTCTGGAACGCTTTAACAATCAACTCTTTAATTTTACAATTTCAATTAATCTATAAATGGCATGTTCTAAATCCTTATTGTTACGTGTAATCTTTGAATTCATCTTCAACATCACTAATAATATAAAAATTAATACAATAATAATCGCGATAAAATATATGTCTAAACCCATTAAAGTAACCCCTTTTCTGTTTCATTTACTTATTATTCCTCATATATCTTTTTGGACACCTAAAGAGATGAACGGGCTCATGATGAAATGCCAACACCAAAGTCAGTTCTTTAAAAAGGGCATTTGCACTTCGTTTTTCTTGTCGGATGCTACCAGAGCCCGGATGTAGGATGAGCTTCTAAATCTGACTGGAAACTACTACGTTATCCCGCCCGGTAGTTCAATAAAAACAGGGAGCAGCTGCCGCGGCAATCTACTCCCTGTTGTTCCATTATCGTTTCCCGTTAGAGTAATAAAGAATTGGGGTTAGATTTAGCAAATTACCTCTGAATTATCCTAGTACTTTATTGGTGTGCTTCCACCAATCTTTATTTTTCATGTTCCACTCGATCGTAAGATGTAATCCTTCTTCGAATTGATATTCCGGTTTCCATCTCAGCTCGTTCATAATTTTCGCCGGATAATTCGCATAACGATAATCTTGGCCGGGGCGGTCCTCAATGAACCGAATTAATTCTTTTGGTTTATTCAAAATCTCCAAGATGTAGTGAACAACATCAATGGTCCTTTTTTCTTCCCCGGATCCAATGTTGTATATTTCTCCCCTCTTCCCAGAATGAAGCACAGTATTGATAGCTGCATTATTGTCCTTAACAAAGACCCAATCCCTAATACTCATTCCTTGACCGTGAATGGGAATCGGCTGATCATTCAATGCATTTAATATCGTCATGGGAATCAGTTTCTCAGGATGCTGCGAAGGGCCATATGTATTGCCAAAACGGACTATATTGAACGGAAGACCGTAGGTATTGCTATATGAGCGTATTAATAAATCCGCGCTTGCCTTACTTGCAGAATAAGGGTTATTCGGCGCGAGCGGAGATAGTTCCGTAAATACGCCTTCATCCTGTAATGAACCGTATACTTCATCGGTCGAGATTTGAAGAAATAATTTAATTCCGTGTTTTACCGCCGAACCAAGAAGTACTTGAGTTCCGTTAACATTCGTTTGGATGAAAATTCCCGGATCTTTAATACTTCTGTCCACATGCGACTCTGCTGCGAAATTCACGATTATATCAACGCTATAATCACGGATAATGGAATCCAATAAATTTGGATCTCCAATATCCCCTTGGATAAAATGATGATTTTTATATTGATCGATATCAAACAGGTTGTTTGAGTTTCCTGAGTAAGTTAATTTATCAAGATTAATAAAATGGTACGACTGGTATCTTGGCAGCATATACCTTAAAAAGTTACTGCCGACAAAACCTGCCCCGCCTGTTACAAGTATAGTCGGAAAGGTGCACTTAATATCGAAATTTGTGTCCATCATATCTTCCTCATTTCTCATTAGATTTTATTCCAAAGAATCTATAGAGGTGGTAAAAATTGTGACGTCATCTAAAAACATTCCTTCTGCCCTACTCCATCCGAATTACTATTTTCCAAATAATAGTATACGAAGTATACAGCATGTTTGAATGACTTTCATCGGATTTTAGGACCATTTTCAATTATTAGGGTGGCATCAGTGTCGCTTGTATAGGAGGAAGGCTTTCACGGAGACCGCCGCGGTGGTCTCTTTATTTTGCGGCTGGGAACCACGCTGGAATTTGAAAGGAAAATTTCTGAGTGAATTATCATTTTTCCACCCCCCTTATATCTTTGGACAGGTCCGATTTCTATAATTGAAGTGGATAAATTTAGCAAGAGAGGAGCCAGGATGAGAAAATTATCGATTGCAGTCGCCGCGATGATCGCCCTTGCATCATTGTCTTGCACGGGAGTCGGCGCAACGACGGCGGATTTTAAAGACGTGCCAGATACAAGCCCCTATTTCGCTTATATTCGCAACTTGAAGACGCTTGGCATAGCAGACGGAATCGCCGAAGGGATTTACGGTCCGAAACAGACGCTGACCCGCGCCCAGTTTGCCAAATTCGTCTCCGTCGCTTTTCAGCTGAAGGACCAAGGAGGACCGCCGCCCTTCCCGGATATCCAGGATCACTGGGCAGCCGCCTATATACGCGCCGCCTATCAGGCGGGCATCGTTAACGGCACTTCCGATACGACTTTTTCACCTAATGTGCCGGTCAAACGCGAAGAAGCCTCGGTTATGGTATGGCGGTATGCCAAAAAACAGGGTCTCGCTCCGGGCGGCGCGCTGAATTTCAGCGATAAGCCGGATACTTGGGCGATAGAAGGACTCAGCGGCATTATTGCTCACGGCTGGTACGGTTCGGACATTACCCAGGATTCCGGCGTGTGGTCGTACCGGCCGCAGAACGCGATGACCCGCGAGGAAGCAGCCGCCTTAATCGACCTGTCGATGAAAGAGGTTCCCGGCAGCCTGTCGGCGCCCGCGGTTCCGGCTGATGGCGTTACATCCGGCCTGCCTTCGGGAAGCGTTCCATACGGAAGCATGGCGATACTGAGCGCCGCCCAACCAGGCGCGACCATCTACTACACGACGGATGGCAGCGATCCCCGGACATCGTCCACCCGCAAGCCGTATACTTCGCCCATTCCGGTACTAGGAGGGCTTCAGTTGAAGACATGCGCGGTATACCATCCCGTTTCCGGCAAAACGGAAGTCAGCGGCGTTTCCGTTTACGAGTATGAGGACGGGGCCGTATCGCCGCCGGGGCCGTCCGTAGGCCTTTATGATCCGCTCGAAAGTTTCAAACTGATGACGAACCGCGTGAATATGTACATAGCGTCGGACAATCCCGCTCACTTCGGCAGCGATGCGAAACGGATATCGCGAACGTCGACGGCGCCGGGAAGCATCGTTTACCATACGAAATACGATATCGCTTCTGTGCTCTTTTACAACTACTTTTTTACCGGAATTGAGCTGATAAAGAGCAAGATGTTCGCCTCGGCGGACGGAAAAACGTATCAGGAAATACCGGTCAAAACCTATCCGGTCGGCAATCCTTCGGGTGATTGGCAGCAGTACGCTTATGAAGCTTCTTCGCTGCCGGCAGGGATGCGCTATTTGAAAATCGAGCTGCACGGAGACGCCAAATCCTGGTCGCCGCAGCTTTCCAGGGTATCGATCAATCGAAGCACCGCTTCCGTCGATGTCAAGTCGACCCGAAACGCCGAATCGCTTCAGGTCGAGCTGTCTTCCGCGACCCAAGGGGCCCGAATCTATTACCGAAAGGACAACGCCCCTGCGTTTCAGCTCTACACCGGGCCGTTCCAGCTTACGGGATACAGCGTGCTCGAAACCTATGCCGTGAAAGACGGCCTGGAACCGAGTCCCATCCGCAAAACCAAGCTCAACGGGAGCAGCGATATTTTGGTCGACAAGTTCGGTCAGATGGTTGCCGCGGATTTTCCGGAGAAGGTGACGAGTGAGCAGGAGCTCAAAGCGGATGACCAGGCCGATGCTTCCTATTACGGCAGCCTGAAGCCGTCGGCGGATCTGGACCGTTACGGCGGACTGGCGGGCAGCGCGGCCAAATACGGCCTGAAAGGCACCGGCTACTTCGCGATTCAGCAGATCGGCGGCCGGAAGGTGATGAAGACGCCAAGCGGCAACATTTTCTTCAGCCTGGGCATGAACGGAATCACCCCCCATGAAACCTATACGATGGTCAAGGGCCGAGAGCAGCAGTTTGAATCGATCCCTCCCTACGAGGGAACCTACGAGCCGGCTTTCATCTCGCCCGATCACAGCAGTTTCTCGTACTATATGGCGAATAAATACAGGAAAACGGGAACGTTTCCGACGGAGAGCTCCTTCTATACGGAAGCGGTCGGGCGGCTGAAGAAATGGGGCTTTAACAGCGCGGGGGGCTTTTCGCCCGAGAAATTCGGCAATGAGAATCAGTTCCCTTACACGCGGATGCTTCCGCTGGACATGGACTCAGCGAAGCTGGACGGGATTTCGATCTTCGATATTTTCGCGCCGGACGCCGCGGCCAAGATTGATGAGGCGTTTGCCAAAGCGCTGCCGCCGAACAAGAACGACCCGATGCTGATCGGCTATTTCATCGGCAACGAATACGATTTTCACAAATTTTATTCCAACGTGCCGAAGCTGAAGGCCAGCTCCGCCGCCATTAAAGGCCGTCTGGTCAAAATGCTGAAGGATAAATACCAGACCGTCGATATGTTCAACCGGAACTGGGGCACAAGCTTTACCTCCTTTAACGACCTGCTTGAAGCGGAGCTTCCGGTGAAAACGTCGCAGTCCTGGGCGGATATGGATACGTTTTTCCGGTATTACCTCGATACGTTCTATGGAACGGTTTCGCGGCTGTATCATAAATACGATCCGAACCACCTGCTGCTCGGGGATCGCTGGATCACGACCCCCTTCCACAATGCGAAGTTCCGCGACGTGATGGCGGAGGTCGAAGGAAAATATTCCGATGTGATCAGCATTAACTATTACTCCTATAAAATCGAGGCCGATCTGCTGAAGGATGTCTATACGAAATCGGGCGGCAGACCGATTCTGATAAGCGAATTCAGCTACGGTACGGCGGAGCAGGGGCTGCAGCCTCTTCTGCCCAATGCGGCTGTGAACCAGTTCCAGAGAGGCATGCGCTACCGCAATTACGTGGAGAGCGTCGCGAGTCTCGGCTATGTCGTCGGTGCCCACTGGTTCAATTATGTGGATCAAGCCCCTCTCGGCCGATATTGGCAGGGAATCGGCGAATGGGCGGAACGCTATAATTCGGGCGTCCTCAACGTCACGGACCGTCCGTATAAGTCCTTCCTGTCCGGCGTCATGCAGTCGAACTACGACATCTACAAGGTCCTTCTCGGAGAACGGCCGAAGTTCTATTACGATTTCAGCCAAAAATAAGGCGTGATGGCTTGAGAAAATAAAGGGTTAGAGTGAAGTACTTGATTTTACTGGTTTTATGAAATGGATTATCGTCAGCCATCAAAAATTAAGTATTAGACTCGTTCTAGAAATGAAACAGCGGCGGACTAAGACTCAAAAATAAGTCTTAGACTGCCGCTGTTTTATTGAGCTAACGTCCCCCATCCCTCGTTTAAATGTCCAAATCAGATAGTCTTAAAGACCTTTACTCTTATTATTTCTCATTAAGTTGCGTTATCCTGCCCGTTAACGTAATGGAGGCTGCCAATCATCCGCGGCAGCCTCGTGGTGTAATTATTGTGCTCTTGTTCCCCGAAAGCTCAATGCACAGCATCATGCGCTTGGCTTCGAGACCAAGCTCGCTGCCACGGTGACTAGTTCAACCCGCTCGTCTTGTCGCCATGCCCGCCTGAGAAGCCGACCGCCTGTCCCTTACTCGGCTCCGGCACTCGCATGAGAACGACGATACCTACGATGAACAGGATGACGAGGCTGAAAACGCCCATACTCGTGTGGCCGGTGAGCTGCGCGGTTACGCCGACGAGAAGGGGGCCCAGAATCGAAGCGAACTTGTCGAAAATATTATAAAACCCGAAAAACCGGTTAGCGTTCTCCTTCGGCACCATCCGCGCGAAGTAAGCCCGGCTCAGCGCCTGGATACCGCCTTGCGAGGTGGCGACCAGCATCGCAAGCACCCAGAAATCGAACGCCGACTTCATGAAATACGCGTAGATACATACGATGATATAAACGCAGATGCCGACGTACAGCATGATTTTGCCCGAGAACCGATCCGCCAGACGCCCGTACAACATCGCGAACGGAGCAGCGACGACTTGCGTGACGAACAATATGATGAGCAGGTCCGTCGATTCGATGCCCAGATCGGTTCCATAGGCTGTGGACATCGTAATGATCGTCCCCACGCCGTCGATGTAGAAAAAATAAGCGAGCAAGAACAGGAAAATCGCGCGATGATGCTTGATTTGCTTTAAGGTCTCGTAGAGGCGCTTGAAGCTGTTCGCGACGATGCGAGGCTCGCGGTTCAAGTAATGCTTCTGGCGTACGTTGCGGAGCATGGGCAGGGTGAAGACGCCCCACCAGAGGGCCGTGATGAAGAACGCGATTTGGCTCGCCGCCGTGACGGAGATGGGCAGAACCTCTTGCCCAGCAAGAAGAATGATCGCAATGCTGATGATAAAAGGAATCGTGCTCCCTATATACCCGATCGCAAATCCGCGGGCAGACACCTTGTTCATCCGTTCGTCGTCGGTGACGTCCACGAGGAAGGCGTCGTAGAACACATTGGAGCCCGCCGAGCCTATCGCGATGAACATATAACAGACGAGCAGCAGCTCCCAACTATCGTTCGGAATAAACGTGAGCAGCGCGGTTGCAACGATACCGAGCAAGCTGAAGCCGGCGAAAAACGTTTTTTTGAACCCTTGGTAATCGGCAATCGTGCCCATGATCGGGCCTAGCAGGGCGAGGATAAACGTCGAAATCGCAATCGCATAACCCAGGTAAGCCGTAGAATTCGCGGCGCTAACGCCAGCATCCTCAGCCGCCGCTTTGTAGAAGAGCGGGAAGACGGCTGTCGAAATGATGATGGAGTAGGCGGAATGGCCCCAGTCGTACCACATCCAGCTTTTTTCTTCCTTTGAAAATGACCTCATAAGCTTGGCCTCCTGAATGAATGAATCGAATGCTCTTATTGTATAGGAAATGTGGACTTCTGGGCGCAAAGAACAAAAAATTTATAAAACGACGGGTTCACCAAGCGGGAATATTGCCATTTTCGCTCGACGAATTTTTTGACTCGTAGAAGAGGGTCATAATGGAGACGGGATATTCAAGAATGATTTCATGACAATATTTTTATGTCCTGTCCGGATATGCAAACAACCCGGCCTTGTCGTGAGACCGGGTTGCCACTTGCCAAAGACTTAGTCTTTTTTAGCTCTCGGCGCGCTTTCGAAGCCGATCGACTTGTGCGCGCCGTCGCAGAACGGTTTGTTGCTTGATCCTCCACACCGGCACAGCGAGAACGATTCTTTGTGCTCGAACGGGTTACCTTCTGCGTCCACTAACTCGACCGGCCCCGTCACCCGAAGCGAACCGTTGTCGTTCACTTTAATCGTCACTTTGTTTTCGTCTACCATAAGTTTCCTCCTATGTGCGATAGTCAGGCGAATTTCTCCCATTGTCATTTCTTTCTTCTCGAGGAAAATCAAGATGATTTATGTTTCCCGTATGGGTGCAACTAACTTGTGAAAGTAGTGAGAATCGAATCTAATGGTTCACGTCCACAAGCAACCGCATTAACTTTGTCAGAAAATTCCTTTTTAATTAAATATTTTAGCGGTTGTTCAACATGGTTGAAATACTTAAACGCCTCCCCAGCCTTCTCGTCCCATTCCTCATAATAGTTTAAATAATCATCTGCTTTGACTCTTGTTCGAGACGCACCTTCTTCAGCCACACATTCAAAATCTTCATCATCACCCAGTATTCCATAATCACATGTTAATTGTTCACCAGGGTTAATGTCTCTTGCAGCTAATTGAAATTCATATGCTGTATCAATACAAGTGGGTTGGAAACTGTGATTCATGTACCTTGAGTGATCCCAATGAAGAATATAATCGCCGTTATTTTCTTGATAAGTGTATTTAATCACCATCTCTCTCCGAATTTCATCGAGGGAGTCTACATAATCCTCCTCAAGTATCATATCTAAATCATCTGAAATCCAAACAATCGTTCCCTTTGGGATGAATTTCGTAGCAAATACACCGACACCTACCTCTTCACTTACAAATCGAAGTTCTGTATCTGGATGAATCATGTTCTTTGTTCACCCTTCCTCTTATCAGTTTCATAATACTTTATGAGCCCGTTTTTCAGTTTGTCACTTTGCACAAGGGAATCATTATGATGAGGCTGAAGGTTGGCTAAATGAACGACAACCGACCGCCAATTTGGCGGATGTGATTGACGTCGGCCCAAAGGATAAAATAATTGTAAAACGTTTCCCCGATTTGCACAGGGCGGGGGTATCTCACGATGAGTGCGGCCTGTTTGTTCATCTCCGCGGGTTGGTCGGCCGACGGAAAAATGAAGCAAGCCTCCCGGTTTTTTATTGTCTTCATGACAATCCGGGGAGAAGAGCCGTAAGGCATCAATGGATGAAAAGCTTCGGAGCGGCATACATCGGCCATCCGGTCGCCCGCTGAAATCGCGGAAACCTGAAAAAAACCATCGGGGGCTTCGTACCTCTCTTCGCTGACACGGCGCCAGTTTGCGGGATATGGAAAGGATACCCGGTACACGAAGCTTGTGTAGATATTTTCCGGAACCCTTCTGACGCGAGGAGACCACTGCAGGGCGGTAATCCTGCCGCCGCTGAGGACGTTCACCGGCATCGGCTCCCTGGTATCGACAATCCAGAGCTGACTTGCGCTATCTACGCCTGCGCATCCCGATAAATACGCGATTTTGCCGCCGTCCGGCGACCAGCCGACGGGAGTGGCGAAACAGTCAGAAGCCGCCAACGTGCTTTGATTCTGACCGGTACGGCTGTCGATTTGGATGAGAGAATAATAATTCGGCTCGTTATAGGCGGTTGCGCTGTAGGCGATGTTCCGTGAGTCCGGGGACCATGCCGGAAAATAGTTTTTGGCGAGTGGTCCGCCATCCAGCGTATAGATGGTGCCGGTGGTCAGATCCACCGTTGAAATGATGGAGATGCTGACACCCGGGAACGTATAAAGCGCGAAGGTTCCGTCCGGGGAAAGACGAACGTCATGGAGTGGTCCGTCCGTTTTTTGCGTGATTTGTCTTCGGTCTGTTCCATCGGTCCGGATGCAGAAAAGCTGGGTGATGCCGGTGGAATCCGGAGACGCGAACAGAAGCTCCGTACCCGAAGGGAACCACTGGACATCGCTGGCGCCCGGTTCCGGGAGGGCATAGCTGCTATGTGAGATAGTATCATAGATGACAATTCGCCCGTTTTTGACATATGCGAGAAACCGGCTGTCCGGGGACCAGTCCAGCAGTGTGTAGGGTTCGATTTGGTCGATCCGGGCGGCGGCGAGCGTGACGGTATCCAGCAGGTGGACCACGTTGCCAATGCCGATGAAAGCGATTCTCCTGCTGTCCGGAGACCAATAGGGAATGGAAAATTCCGCACCAAGCCCCTGTGTAAGTTGAAAATTTAGACCGTCCTGCGGTTGGTACAGCCAAATGTCGAACGTTCCGTCGCGGTCCGACGTGTAGGCGATCCATCCTTGAACGAGATCATGAGGAACAGCTTGCACGGCCAACATCCTTTCTTGAATCATCTTATACTTCAGATGTATTCAGTGAGGAGCGGTTAGGCGACAGTCCCGGATGGCAGGTTTATGCCGTAGCACAGCGAGGCTGTCGGTCCATGCCAGCAGCCTTGTCCTGAGAAGTATTGAGCTATAATGTCCCGTTAACTTTTTTCTAGGTTTATCACTTGTCTCTTCCCAACTTAAAACCGTCTAATCGTACTTTTTTAACAATTGCATTCCCTTCCATTGCCTTATCTTAAGTTAATGGTGTATTATTTGACCTTAGTATAATAAACATACAGATTTATGGAGGTAAGATAACATGCACGTTAAAATTAAACTTGAACCAGGTCAAAAACTTATTACGAACAAAGATTTTGAAGTAGCGATTGCTGTAAAAGCTAAAATTAAAGCCATGCAAAACGGAATGCAGATCAGACCAGCATCTACGATTGTAGGGTATAATGACGATTCAATTCGTATGTCAGACGGAAGCATCATCCATAGAGCTGCTAATTCATTTTTCGTTTAAAGATTTATCACCTAGACCGATTACATAATCGGTCTATTTTTTTGAAATTTCACATGAAAGACAAGTTTTAAGCACAGACCCCCATCAATGGATGGGAAAAAGTAAAGATCCAAAATAAAAAGGAGCAGCTGCCGCGGCAAACTGCTCCTTTTTTGTTAATCCAAAGTTTGCGTTAGTTGAGTCATACAGAGCATTTCTGCCCGCAGTTGGGTAGCATTAGGCCTTCGGAATCCTCGCTACGACCTCTGTTCCAACATTTCGTTCACTGAGCACTTTTAATTTTCCCTTGAATGATTTGATAATCTGGAAGCACACCATCATACCTAATCCAGTGCCACTTTCCTTCAAGGAATAATAGGGAGAACCGAGTCTTTCTACTTCCTCTTTCGACATCCCTATTCCCTCATCTTTCACGCGTATTTCCACCTGCAAATCATCCACGGCTATACATGAGGCCCAGATCGTCCCATTAACAGGCAAGGATTCAATTGCATTTTTCATAATATTAATCAGGAACTGGTTCATTCTTTGGGCATTCCCTTGAACTAAACAGTCACTCTCTATGTTGGTTTGGATAGAGACATTTTTGCTTTTAGCATAGTTTTGCATCAGAGTCACAGCTCGTTTTAGTTGAACGCCAACGTCCACGTACTCATTACAATCTGAGGGTGGCTTCCCCAAGGTCAAAAAATTGTGAATGATATTGTTCGCTTGATCCAATTCTTCAATAGATAGCTTAATATACTGCTTCTTCTTATCAGACAGATCGGGCGTATCGAGCAGCTGAAGAAAGCCCCGGGCTACCTGCATCGGATTACGGATTTCATGGGCAAATACACCTGTTAAGTTTCCTATCAGTCGTAGCCTTTCAGCATTTTGAAGTTCAATACGCATCTTATGGATCTCTGCCATGTTCTCATTTAAAGCGGTCATCAACCAGGCCAAACCAGCTGTACATCCGAAGTGGAAAAAATAAATGGTTAAGCTCTCTGTTGTAATTCCCCTCAGCACCGAGACTAAAGAAGCGCCCACGAAGCAATAATACGACGATAGCATGACTGCAATTATAATTCGCTTGTCTTTTGATACGTTTACGAATGTCTTCTGGAAATAAAGGATAACGGAAAATCCAAAGATGATAACCAGCAGTGTGCTGTAAAAGCCTGTATCCACGCCTAAATATAAACGATATAGAATTATTAATATCGATAAGAATACACCAGTTCTTTGACCACAATACAATGTACCGATTAGCAAGGGAACGATTCTGAAGTCAAGATGCATTCCATTTCCGTAACTTATTGGAAATGACATACATAGTAAAATTGAACTCCCCCAAAGTATGGACAGAAAGAAGTTAATATTTTTTTTGATTCGAATATGGCCTAACAAATAAGCTTGATAAATGCCAACAGGCACAATGACTAATGATAACTGCAGCAAGAAGTCTTTGATTATGCTCAAACGCCGCCACCTTACTGTCCATTTGTATAACGTGGACATATAACTTTTATCTAACACGACGCCCAATAATTAGATAAACAAATTGTACAATGAACATAAAGATCTTAACAAGATACCGAATGAAATTTGCATTGGCGTACTATTTAATATTTTCCAATTAACGTAACCTGCACTCGTTAAGAACGTATCCATAATGTGAATTTAGTCATAACAAAGTGAGGTGTAAGTGCATTGCCAATAGAGAAATTTAAAATGGAAACCACGAAAGGGAAGATACAATATAATATTAGCGGAAACGGCAAACCAAATATAGTTTTGATTAACGGCGGTTCGGGACCAATAGAGGGTTGGATGAAAATACTACATGAAATTTCGGAATCGTCAACTGTATTTTCATATAATCGTTTTGGCGTTACAGGCAGTGATAAGCCGAAAGAATCTCAAGATGGAATAACGATTATCGAAACTTTACGGGAGGCATTAAAAATAGCAGGATTTGAACCTCCACTATTGCTAGTTGGACATTCATTAGGGGGACTATACGTAAATTTATATGCCCGGCTTTACCCAGATGAAGTAGCAGGAATTGTCTTTTTAGAATCCAGCCATCCAAAAGATATAAACCTTGATGAATATCAAGGCAAGGTAGTCAAAGCAATTAACAAGATGTTCTTAAAGTTTGATTCCTTGTCTTCACACAAACAATTCAATGAAATTAATTTTGTAAAAAGAACGGTGAATCAAATCTATCAAATAGACTCTTTTCCCAATATTCCCGTATATGTGATTACAGGTGGAAAAGAAAATCGTATGATGCCAGAGGAAGCACGTAAAATACGATTGGAGAATCAATTGGACTTACTTTCCTTATCAAGATGCAGCAAACATATTATTGCAGAAAAAAGCGGACATTTCCCTCAATTATCAGAGCCAAGAGTCGTCATTGATACAATCAAAGATTGTGTGGAACAAATAAAACAAACAAAGCAGTAGTGAAAGCCCAATTATACCCTGTACCTAACAATCAGACGAGTAGCCAAGTACCGCATTACATTGCATACTTTTACTTTCTTATTTCCACGCAAACCTGCCAGTTGGCCCAACGAGGCTGCCGCTCTATGTCAGCAGCCTCGTCCTCGTGATTGTTAAGCCATAGTGTCCCGTCCCTCGTTATTAAGGGTTTAGCATAATCACTTCTATTCAATCCCCTGCTTATTTTTTAGACCTTTCCGTAAAAAGAGTATTAGTGTGAAGAGTCAAAATATGGAAACAACTTTTAATAAGTAGTGGGACCACACAAACTGATAATGAACGACCACAAAGGTATTTCCTGATTTGTGGTACTCATCCGTTCTCCTTAGTTTGCGAATTTATAGGGATCATAAGCATCTGAAGTTGTGAGTATAATTATTAAACGATTTTTTGTAAGGGTGTGACAGGATGAAAGTATGGGTCGCTCATGAAAAAGATACTCTCAGAACCATCGCGGATAAAAATCATCTGCAATTAGAGGAGCTTATCACTCTCAATCCATGCATTGAAAGCCCCGATCAAAACATCGCTGGCAAACCTGTCTATCTTCCTTCCTTAAGTGATTTTACCATGAGTGACGTTGACGAAATCCCGACTTGTACCGTGTCGACTGATTACATAAATAATTGGATTCCTCTCACTTCTCTGGAAGACATGGCTAAAACCGACTATGATGTCCTTATCGTCGGCACCGGTGCCGGTGGAGGAGCTGTCCTTTGGAGATTGTGTGAACAGTGGCAGAATCAGGGGAAGCGAATTGGTATCATTGAAAGGGGAGATCTGGTTCTTCAATCGCATGCCCGTAACATTTCGACAATGAACGGGGAGCGTCTTACAAAATATTTTAATTACGTTACACGGCCATTACCAGGTTCCGCTACAGAGTATCCGGGAGCAAGGCAGCTTTTTGCGTTGGGGGGAAGAACATTATTTTGGTATACGTTTACTATGCGTATGCATTTGTCGGATTTATTGAAATGGCCCATACCCATCGATGAGCTGAAAACCTACTACAAAATTGCTGAGCAAACCATGAATGTATCAGGGGAATTTACTACAGACTCCTCGTATACGGAAATGTTATTGAACCGATTGTGGGCAAAGGGTTATTCAACAGCTGAAAAAATAATTATGGCAGCTGATCTGTCGCCGCAAAGTTATGGACGCATTCATACCGACGTTTTCTATAGTTCCATTTCCTTTTTTGCCAAAGCTTTGAATACTACCCCGTTCGACCTGGCAGTAAATGCCCGTGCCGTTCAAATCCTGCATGATCAAGGAAGAGTAACCGGCGTTAAAGTCATGTCTCGGGATAAAAATTCGTATATCCTTAAAGCAAAAACGGTTGTGTTGTCTGCCAGTACATTTGAAACTCCGCGCTTGTTGCTTCACTCTGGAATTAAAAGCAGGGCGCTCGGGCATTACCTGACAAACCAATCTTTTATGATCGGTACAGGAACGATGAGCCGAACCGAGTTTCCGGCAGCTTTGGGGACGCTTGGAATTATGATAGCTCAGACACCGGAGAAGCCTTATCAGGTTCTTATGGCCGGACCAGGTGATTTTTACTGGTATCAAACTTACGAAGTAAAACCGTTAACAGCGGAAGTAGGAGCTACTTTTTTTTGCTACGGCAAGACTGAATCGCGATATGAGAACAGGATTACCCTTAATTCCAATAGATTAGATGAATATGGAGTACCGGAAATACAGGTTCATTTTTCCTTTAACGAAGAGGATCAAGCTGTTATCCGCAAGATGGAAGAAGGCATAAAGCAGATAGCCTCGTCTGCTGGGATAAAATTGATTTCCAGAGACGGAAGGCCTGCGATTTGCCTGATGCCGCGCGGAGACTTACATCATGATTCGGGAACATGCCGTATTGGGGATGACCCTTTAACCTCAGCGGCAGATCAACACGGCCAGATTCGCGGAGTTTCCGGGCTATATGTAGCCGACAACAGTGCTCTACCTTCCATCGGATGTGAGAACCCGACTCTGACAACCGTTGCTCTTTCCATTCGAACGGCAGATCATATCGTCGCCAATAGTAATTCGAATACTACACTGAACCTTGACCCAGGCAGAAACTGATCATTTATAAATTTGGGTGCGTGTCCCAAAGAATCCGGATATTTATGGAGCTCTCGTTCTTCTTAAAACTAAAAGACTTCCTAAGCCCTATTAACGGGCATTTGGAAGTCTTTGTTCTTTCAATTAAACTTGCGGAACATGGCGCCAGCCGCCGTATGCCGTTATATCCTCTGCATCCACAGCCGCATACGCTTCACATACGAAGCCGGATACCTCCGAACCATCCAGCAGCTCGACCTTGCCGATACCAAGCGGAGCCGGAATCAAGGAAGTGAACGTCCCGAAGGATGCAGAAGACATTTCCCAAAGCTCGAGCTCGATAGAAGCTCCACCATGCCGCTGCTTAATCATACCCGGCTTCGCTGGCGTCGTTGGCAGCTTAACCAGCTTGTAGTGCGGTGCCGAGCTTGCTTCGCGAACGAACCGCGCCTGTAAACCAATCATTTGCTTCTCAAGCGGATAACCTCGCATATGCAAGCCGCAAACGGCAACTACGATCATCTTCTCAGCAGGAGCTGAAGCTGAAGCCATTCCGGCTGCCTGCAACTCTATTGCAGGTGCCTCGCCTGCACTCGCTTGAGTAAGGCCCCCAGCAACCGAAACCTGTGCATTCGCCTGCGAATGTGCGCTGCCTGCAGCTGTATGAGATGACTCGGCTCCGCCAGCCTCAACAGCCCTCTCACCGCCACCGACAAATGAACGTGAAGCTTCGATAAGGAGATGCTCGTTCTCCGCAAGCGCGAACAGCGTAATGCCGAACGGCAGCCGCTCGTCCGCTGCGCTTGAAGGGACGGCGACCGCACACAAATCCAGCAAATTACAGTGGTTCGTATAACGCCCCATATCGCTATTCGTGCTGTACGGTTCCTGCCTCACCTGCTCGCGCGTCCACGTTCCGCCGCAGGTCGGCATCACGAGCACCGCATCCTGCAGCAGCTTTCTTGCCTCCAGTTTGTATGCCTGCAGCTTATGCATGGCGGTAAACACCGAAGCCGCATCATACTCCGCCGCTGCACCGGAACGCAGAATCCGCTCCGTCACTGGAAATGTAACACCCGGATTTGAATCAATAAAACCGCATAAATCGGCCCAGCGCTCGGCTACGAATGGACCTCCATAAAGAATGGCGGCTGCATCCGAAAATAAATCGTAATCCACATACTCAATCGGGAAATTTAATTGCTCCAGTCTCCCCAGCGCGGCTAGCCAAGCCCCCTGATATTTCTCCGCAAATGGTCCATAGAAAGCAACCGCCTGCTTAGGCAAGCAAAGCTTAGCCGGCAGCTTGGCTCGCTGCCTCGGTACATGCCGCGACCATGGATCAGTCTCGTCGATGCCTCTAGCGATGCTATCCACGAGAAGCGTTTCCTCCAGGCTATGCGCAAATACGGTAACACAATCTAGACTCGCGCATGCAGGCACGACGCCCTTCACCGGCCATGAGCCGAGGCTCGGCTTATAGCCTACCAGCTCATTAAGCGCAGCCGGTACCCGGCCTGACCCGGCCGTATCTGTCCCTAAGGAGAAAACGGCATGACCGCGTGCCACAGCAACGGCCGAGCCGGAGCTGGAGCCGCCGCTGATCAGCTCCGGACGAAGCGCATTATGCGCTTCGCCATAAGGACTGCGGGTTCCGACAAGCCCTGTCGCGAATTGGTCAAGGTTCGTCTTGCCAAGCGGAATCGCTCCTGCCATAACGAGCCGCTCCACTACCGTCGCATGCTCCTTTGGCGTGTATGCGAATGCCTCGCAGCCGGCCGTCGTCGGGAGACCAGCCACATCAATATTATCTTTGACCGCGAACGGAATGCCCCAAAGCGGAGCATTCGCCGGATCCAGCGCAGCAAGCCTTTCCAAATAAGGCTTCAGCGAAGCCATGGACGGAGACGTAATCCAAACGTTCATACCCGCGTCGGCTTCGGCCCTCCCCACGATTTCTGCCAGTACGTCCTCCGGCGTAAGCAACCCGCTTGCATAGCTGCTTTGAAGCCATTCCATCGATAATTGGTGAGGAATTGTCACCTTTGTCATACGACCGCCTCCGTTTCCTTTTGCTGCAAAATACCGACAATCAGCTGACCCGTATGCACCTGATCGCCCGGCTCCACATGCACGGAGCATACTTCGCCGTCGCACGAGGCCTGCTGCGAAAATTCCATTTTCATGCTTTCTACTATGATCAGGGTATCGCCCTTTTTCACCTGCTCGCCTGGACTTACGAGCACCTTCCATACGCTGCCGGGCATCGTGCACCGAATAGCGGCAGCGCCCTCTTGCAGCGCTTCCTCCTGATCGACCCGTGCCGGTTCATGCTCCGCGACATACTCGGCAAGACCAAGCTCCTTCCAGCTCTCGCGCTCCGCATGGAATGAAGCTTGCTGCTTCTCCTTGAACGCCGCTGCGCTTTCTTCAATGGCATCCAAAAACTTCAAATATTCGCCAAGATCAAACGTCGTTTCCGAAATATCCGCTTCATATCTGCCGCGCAGGAAATCCTCACGCAGCTTCAGCAGCTCATCGGCCTCCACCGGATAAAATTGAATTTGGTCAAAAAACCGCAGCAGCCATGGTTTGCCAGGCTTAAAGCTTTCCGTGCTGCGCAGACGGTTCCACATTTGAATGGTACGTCCAACAAACTGGTAGCCGCCCGGACCTTCCATGCCGTATACGCACATATATGCGCCGCCGATACCGACAGCGTTTTCCGGCGTCCAGGTACGTGCGGGATTATATTTCGTTGTTACAAGGCGGTGACGCGGATCTACCGGAGTCGCAACAGGAGCACCCAAATATACGTCGCCTAAGCCAAGCACTAAATAGTTGGCTTCGTATACGATTTTTTGGACAGCTTCAATACTCTCAAGCCCGTTGATGCGGCGGATGAATTCGATATTGCTTGGGCACCACGGCGCGTCCGGTCGAACCGTTTGCTGATAGCGGTCAATCGCCAGCTGCGTAGACGGATCATCCCAAGACAATGGCAGGCGGACGATACGCGATGGGACCTGAATCGTTTCCAGCGGCGGCAGCGAGCTGTCCAGCTCCAAAATAAGCTTGCAGGCCTCGCTAACCGTAATTCGAGAACGGTCGATGTGCACCTGCAAGGAACGTATGCCCGGCGTCAAATCAAGCACCGGAATCCGTCCCGATTGCTCGATCGCCTGCATGAGCGCATGCGCTTGAAAGCGCAGCAGCAGATCAAGCTCAAGATCGCCGTATTCCACCAGCAGATTCTCATCGCCGCTGCAGCGGATTTTGACCTTGAATCTGCGTCCCTCTGCCTCATCAACAAGCAGCGGGTAATCCGGCTTCAAAGCGGCTGCCGCTGCCGGAAGCTCCGCGGATGGCAATCCGTCGCGCGCCGTTCCTCCGATCAACCGCAAGCGGCGTTCCTGCAAGTCGCGCAGCTCATCCGCTTCTTCCAGCGTCAACAGCTGGAAGCGCACCTTATCCCCGGCATGGAGCTGGCCGATTTTCCAAAATTGCGCCGATGCCGTCGTAACCGGACATACAAAGCCGCCGAGACTCGGGCCATCCGGTCCGAGCAGGATCGGCATGTCGCCAGTCAAATCAAGCGTTCCGACCGCATACGCGTTATCGTGAATATTCGAGGGATGAAGCCCGGCTTCTCCGCCATCCTCCCGCGTCCATAGCGGCGCCGGTCCAATCAGCCGAACACCGGTACGCGAGCTGTTGAAATGAACCTCATAAGCCGTCTCTGCAAGCTGCTTCAAATATTCCGGCTTCAAAAACTCCCCCGTGCAATGCGGTCCGGGTATGACGCCAATCGTCCATTCACGCGTCATTTGCGGCCGTTCACTCGGAGCGAGCTCCGCCAAAACAGGAGGCTCAGCCCCTTTGGTTACACCAAGCACATCGCCCGCACGCAGCGCGCGACCCCCATGCCCGCCAAATCCGCCGAGCGTAAAGGTCGCCGCGCTTCCGAGAATGCGAGGCATATCGAAGCCGCCGGCAACAAGCAAATACGTGCGCAAGCCTAGCTGCGCTTCTCCGAAGCTAAGCACCTGACCCCGATCCGCAAACATCGGCTTATACAGCTCAACCTTCACGCCGTCCAGCTCAGCCCCCATATCCGCGCCGGTTACGCAGAACCATACGCCGCTGCGGAATTTATAAGAGCCGCCGCGCAGCGTCAGCTCAAGACCGGCGGCATGATCATCGTTACCCAGCAATTTATTGCCGATCCGGAAGGAGTAAGGGTCCATCGGTCCGCACGGCGGGACGCCGACATCCCAGTGACCTATCCGTCCCGGCCAATCTTGGACAGTCGTTTGAACGCCGCCGTCAACCACTTCGAGCGCATGCTCGGCAGGCTCAAAGCCACTCAGCAGCTGCGTATAGACATTGCCGTCTGCAACCTCCTGATCGCCAAGCAGCGCTTGCAAATATTGCAAATTCGTCGTAATGCCGTACATTCTGGTCTCGCCAAGCGCATGAATCAGCTTGCTTATCGCTTCCTCGCGATTCGCGCCATGAACGATAATTTTCGCGAGCATCGGATCGTAAAGCGTCGTCACCGTAAGGCCGTCTCTTACCCAAGACTCATTGCGGGCGTTAGCCGAAAATACAGCTTGGTCCAGCTGCCCCGCGCTTGGGCGGAAGCTCTGCAAGCAGTCCTCGGCATAAATGCGCGCTTGAATGCTGTGTCCGACAGGCACTTTCACTTTCGACTGCAAGTCAGTCAGCTCATTCGCCGCTTCGCGAACCATCCATTCCACTAAGTCAACGCCCAGAACCTCTTCCGTTACGCCATGCTCCACCTGCAGCCGCGTATTCACCTCAAGAAAATAAAACTCTCCCGTCTCCGGATCGTACAAATATTCCACCGTTCCCGCACTGCGGTAACCCGCTTCCGCTGCAAGACGCTTCGAGGATTCAAACATGGCATTACGAACCTCATCCGTCAGATTCGGGGCCGGACTTTCCTCGATGACCTTCTGGTTGCGGCGCTGGATCGAGCAGTCGCGCTCGCCCAGCGTTACAACCTCGCCAAAGCCGTTGCCGAAAATCTGCACCTCGACATGACGCGCTCTCGCAATATATTTCTCCAAAAACAATCCGCCGTTTTTGAAGTTCGTTTCCGCCAAATGCTTAACGCCGTCATAGGCGAGGCGCAGCGCTTGTTCGTCCGCGCATACCCGCATCCCGATGCCGCCGCCGCCCGCCGTGCTTTTTAGAATGACCGGATAACCGATCTGATCGGCCTGCACCAGCGCTTCCTCCAGCTCCGTAATTAATGCCGTGCCCGGCAATAACGGAACGCCTGCCCGTTCGGCAATTTCCCGGGCCGAATGTTTTAGGCCGAACATCTCCATTTGCTCGGGCGTCGGTCCGATGAATACGATGCCGCGCTCGCGGCAAGCGCGGGCAAAATCGGCATTTTCACTGAGGAAACCATAGCCGGGATGAATCGCCTGCGCACCCGTTTCAAGCGCCGTTTGCAAAATAAGCTCTGCATTCAAATAGCTTTCTTTGGCAGGACCTTCACCAATAAGAACGGCTTCATCCGCATGATCGACATGCAGGCTGTCTTGATCGGCTCCCGTGTATACGGCAACCGATGCGATGCCAAGCTTGCGCAATGTGCGCTCGATGCGGACAGCGATAGCGCCGCGGTTTGCGATTAATACTTTTGTGAACATCGTAATCTCTCCTCGCAAAGTCGTTCTACTGTTTTTTTTGCAAGCTGAATGAAACTATCGGTCCCAGACAAGCACCCGCACCGGCGTCGGGTTATAGGCATTGCATGGATTGTTAAGCTGCGGGCAATTGCTGAGCAGTGCGGTCGTGCGGCAAAGCGATTGAAGCTCAACGTAAGCGCCAGGCGACGAAACGCCATCTGCGAACTGAAGCCCTCCGTCAGCCGTAACCGGCACATTCATGAAGAAGTTAATGTTCGGAGCCAAATCCCGCTTCGTATAACGCTCATTCCGCTTCGCCAGCTGCAGCATGAACGTATCGCGGCAGTTGTGCATATAAAGTTTGTCATGCGAATAGCGAACCGTGTTGCTTTGAGCGGAGCATGAGCCGCCGACCGTATCATGCCGGCCGCAGGTATCCGCTACAATCTTCAGCAGCTCCTTGCCGGATTCGGAGAGGAGCACCGAGCCTGCCGTCAAATAAATGTTGCCTTGTCCGGCAATTGTCGCAACCGCGCTGTAATGATCCTCCGGATGATCCGCATCGTAAAATAACGTGTCTGCCGCTTGATTGCCATCCAAATCGACGATTCTCAGCACCTGTCCCGGCTGCAGATCGTACATCCAGCCATCACCGGCTGCTATCATTTCATCGTATATGGCATCCTCTGCCTTACGCGGGCTTTCCACTCGATTAAATACAGACATCTGTCATTCCTCCTAATCAATGATTGATAAGCTTTATAGACCTTGCAGCAAGTAATATTGCTGTGTATTCTCATAAGCGCGCCGGTTCTCCGGACGGAAGTTCAAGCAGTAATCATCCTCCTGAACAGCCTCCGCTTCCAGCACCTCGATTTGAACGGGCACGGAAGGATAATCGCCGCTTGGATCAAGCGGGTTCGGCGTGTTCGACAGCACCAGCAGCACGTCCATATCCGTTCTTAACGTTACAGCCGCTCCAGCTTGGCAATGCTCCGGGCTAAAGTGCATAACGCCCTGCTCATCGCAATACACCTTCGAGAACAGATTCACGACAGGAGCAAGATCCCGTACGCCCAGACCGTTTCTAACCAGCTCCACCGCAAAATTTTCTTGTCCGCTGCGCAGCCACTCATTGCGAAGCTCCTGGTAGGTGGTCTTGCCGTATTTCGCATCCGTCGCCGCGCGGCTCGTATAGCCGCATATCGTATCGTGCCAGCCGAGCTGATCGTCTACGATACTGGCCAGCGACCGGCCGTTATCGCTCATAAGCACATTCCCCTTGGTTAAATGCGAGGTATGCTGCGCTTTTAGCGTATCCGGCATATTGTAACGTTCTGTTAAATCCTTCGCGTTATAGAAAAGCACAGATACGTTCGCCCCCGCTCCCAGCGCAGTGAACCGCAGCAACCTCCCCCGGCTAATATATCCTGACCATTTGCCTCCTGGACGAATGGTTGTGCTCCAAATGCTGCTCATCGTTGTTTCCCCCTCAAAAAAATGTTGGTCTTAAAAAATAAAGAAAGCCCGGGAGAGTAATCTCCCAGGCTTTTATCCTTCCGTGTACTATAGCAGGCTGCTTCAGCGAGAAAACAGCCTGCTATATGCCGTCTCTTGGACCAGACCTGCTTCCGGCTGACGATTCATTTGATCAAAAGAAATGCGTCAGCCGTCATTAGCGGAACCCTAGACAGCTTGTTGTTCTCAATGGCAATCATGAGAACCTATATGTTGTTGTAATGTTTCCTGACGTTTAATCGGAGTATAATAGCGTCCAAACGTCTTTGTCAATCATATTTGCCAATCATTATGTCAGCAATCATAACTCAAGCTCTAAGCCCAAGGGAAAAGCCGGCGGTTCAGAAAAGCAAACACCCGGTCGCTTACAAGCCCTAGCAAACCGATTACGATAATGCCGACAAAAATCTCATCGGTATTCAGGAATCGCTGCGCCTTCATAATCTGGTAGCCCAGTCCGCTGCTTACTGCTACAAGCTCCGCTACGACGAGATACGTCCACGCCCATCCGAGAATAAGCCGGAGCGTATTCATCAACTGAGGCTGGATAGCCGGAATAATAACCGTTTCGATCGCCTTCCATCTGCTCGCCCCCAGCGTAAAGGAAGCATGCAGCAGATCATGCGGTACGCGCCGCGTAATATCTGACACCATCAGCACGAGCTGGAAGAAGCAGCCGATAAAGATGAGCAGCACCTTTGCCCACTCTCCGATTCCGGCCCATACCATGATGAGCGGAATAAAAGCGACCGCCGGCATATACCGGATAAATTCCATTGGGGGCTCCACGAAAGCTTCCCCGAATTTGAACGTACCGGCAAACAATCCGATTGGTATAGCAATCACACAGGCTAGTAAAAAACCGGCCGTAACCCTGAATACGCTAATGCCGATATGTCCCCAATACTCCGGACTTCCGAGATTCAGAATGAGCTGAACGAGCACGGCATGCGGCTTCGGCAGGAAGATCGGACTGACCGTCTCCGTATAGCTTAGCAGTGACCATAAGCCAAGCAGCAAAGCGAAGGAGAATCCCGCCGTTACGGCAAACGGCTTTGGGCCGATATCTTTGAATATTTGAAATTTATACGGTTTACGTCGCATTGGCGTCCCCATCGTTCATCACTTCCCTGCTTTATTATTTACAAACTGAGGATCGAGCAGCGCATCAACGCTATCCAGCTTATCAACCATATCGAGCTTAAAAAGAAAATCTGCCGTTTTCAGGCCTGTGTAGCTAAGCGAAGTGTAATCCTCCCGCTGCTCGAACGCCTTGATGTTATCCGCTGCGTTGAACAGCTTGATGCTGTCTAAGCCTAGCTTAAAGTCTTCCGGCGTTGTCTCTGCCTTCTCAGCTAGAAGCTTGATCGCTTCTTCCTTGTTGTCCTCATACCATGCCAGCGCGTCGAACCAGGCATCGACGATTTTTTGTACCTCCTCCGGACGATCCTTCACGACCGAATCGCGGAACACTAGCAGATCCGGAATGAGTCCCGGCGTATCCTTGGAAGAAAAAAGCACCTTGCCCTTGCCTTCCTTCACGGCAGTCGTTTGGAACGGCTCCCAAAGCACCGATGCATCCGTATTGCCAGAAATAAAAGCAGGTCCGGCATCATTCACCGTCATGTTGACGTAATTAATGTCTTTCTCGTCCATCCCGTTCTCAGCAAGTGCGGTAAGCAGAAGGAAGTGATCCACCGTACCAAGCTCAGTTGCAACCGTCTTTCCTTTCAAATCTTTGATGGAGTTAATGTCAGGTTTACTCACAATAGCATCTCCGCCAAAAGAATTATCGTTAACGAGGACAGCCTTCAGACCAATGCCCTTCGACAGCGGCGCCAGCGAATCGCTTAGCGTCTGGCTGTTCGCGTCAACTTTGCCGGCTGCGATCGCTTGGAGCGAGTCGCTGTATACAGGGAAAAACTCCAGCTTTACATTAACGCCATGCTTCTCGAAGAACCCCTTCTCCTCTACCAAATACCACATATACCAACCCGGCCAAGGACTAAGCGCAATCGTGATCGGATCATCCGTCGTTCCTTCCTTTGTTTCCTTTGTATTTCCGGAACAAGCAGCCAAAAACGTCATCGATACGATTAGCATTAGAACCAGTGTCGCCTTAAGTGATTTTTTCATTTTCCCCACTCCCGTCATCTTTTAATTAGAACCAAATAGGACTATAAAAAAAAAATAAAAGCCAGGGAGAGTGATCTCCCAGGCTTTTATCCTTCCGTGTTATATAGATGGGC
>DATJKM010000209.1:0-5362 GCA_035491515.1 Candidatus Udaeobacter sp.
TTTCGGCCAAACGCAGGGAGGCTGGGACGTCGGCATGTCTGAGAAAGTCATCGAGTCGCCGCTCTCTGCGGGCGAGCATACGATCGAGCTTGTCATGGTCTCGGACGGCCAATATATCAATTTGGACAGCCTGGTTGCCGGCGGAGCGGAATACGAGGCGGAGGCGGCGTCCTTTGCTCCGGCCGGTCATGGCGTGAAGACGACGACCGGAACGGTTTCCGGCTTTGGGGATGAGAACGACTTCCTGACGTTCGATTTAAATCTGCCGGCAGCGAAAAATGCAGCGCTTGGAATAAGGTACAAGAATAAGGCGGCTTCCAAGCAGCCCGCAGTGCGGGCGTTGTATATTAACGACGTGAAGCAAGCGGATTTAAGCTTTGCTTATACCGGCGATACTTGGGCTATGCTTGAAGTACCGGCAGCTGCGCTGGCGGCAGGGACGAACAAAATAAAGCTCGTGCTTGAAGGCAGAGACGACGAGGGCATTGAGCTGGATTACCTGCTGGCAGGCGGCAGAAGGCTCGATGCAGAGAAGGCCGATTCGACGCCTCCAATCGTTATTTATAAAGATCTGCTGCTTAATTTCGGCCATAAGGGCGACGAAGCGGCTTTCGATATCAATGTGGAGCAAGCCGGAGAAACATCGCTGATCTTCACCTATTCGAATGAAGGCTCGGTTGCGACCAAGACGCTCTACATTGACGATGAGCCCGTTCTGGATGAGAAGGGCAAGCCGGTTCAAATTTACTTCTCGCCGACGGCTAACCGCGATAAGTTCAATGAGGATGTTTACTATATCGTCCCATACATGAGCGAAGGCAATCATACCGTTACGCTTAAGCATGAACCGTCGGATAAAGGCACGATCATTATGCGCAGCTTGACGCTCGGCTTCTTCAATGAGCCGTCAATTAGATTGATGGATGCGGCGCTCGCCGCGATGGGCGCAACCCATATCGAGCTCGGCACGGCGGAATCGGTCGGGGAGGGCCCGAATATGCTGGCGCATGAATATTACCCGAACCGCAGCAAGAAGATGAAGGCTTCGCTGAAAGAGTCGATGAAGGAATATTACAAGTTTTTCGCAGCCTACGAGAATCTATTGTTCGACAGTAAAGAGGATTTAGGCAAGGCGGTTTCGATTACCGCAGCTGACGGCTCGGCAATCGCGACCAGCAGGGACGGGGCGGCCAATACGGTAATGGCTATCGCCCGCGATAACAGCAAGAATAAAGGCTTCGAGCAGTACGACAGCATTCAATTGGTTAACCTGCTTAATAACGATGAGAACTGGCGCAATGCGGCGGCTGAGCCGGAGCAGCTGACGGATCTCAAGGTTACCTATGGACTCGGCCTGAAGCAAACGGATGCTCCGAAGCTCAAAGTGTATACGGCGACTCCTGATCGGGATGGCGGCATGTTCAAGGAATTAAGCTATACATGGAGCGGTACGGATTTGATTATTTCTGTTCCTTCCCTCGCTTATTGGGAGATGATTATTATCGATCAGGGCAACGGCGCGAAGGCTGAGATCCCTTCCTCCGGCGCCGGCACGCTGCCAAGCAAGCCAAGCAAGCCAAGCAAGTCAAGCAAGTCAAGCAAGTCAAGCGAAAGGGTAGCAACGGAAGCGGAGCTGATGAATGAAGGCAAGCAGGCTTCCTTTACGCTTCAGGCTTCGCAGGATACGCTCCTGCTGCCGGCCGATGCGATTGCGGGGCAGCGATGATCGGTTTGCGCCGAAGCGTCTGACAAGGCGCGCAGAAACGGCACAGCTGCTGTACCGGCTTTTAAAAGTATAGTTTTCGTATAGAATGGAGGCAGCGCAGCCGAATGACGGCTGCGCTTCTCCCATAAAAAGACCCTTAAAAAGAACATTCTATATAAATTGCAATGAATTAGGTAAACTATTAACTATGAGTATCTTCTTTAGCAGGGTGGACAGCATATGGCGCGTTTCGAGAAAATATCCAACCGTTTTGCTTCGAAAATGATTTTAGCATTTTTATTGATCATTCTGATTCCGACCACTTTATCGGGGTTCTCTTTCTATTTGGAATCTTCTGCGCTTGTGAAACGAAATGTCAGAGCATCTACCGTTCAGGTTACGAAACAAACCGCGGATGCGCTGTCTTCTATTTTCAACGCGGGAAGCGATACATCCGATTTAATATACAGCGACTTGAAGGTGCAGAAAGCGGCGATGCACTTCAGCGCAAGTCCGCTCAGCAAGCAGGCGGAGATGTCGCAATCGTTAAGTACGCTGCTTAATAACGTCGTATATTCAAGCTCGTTCGTTAGAGTCGTTCATATTATTAAAGGCAGCGGGATCGGCTGGGGGAGCGGCACGTTCTCTATCGCTAAGCTGCGGAAGGTTGATCTCAATCAGCAAGAGTGGGTAGCGGAGTCCAAAAAGATGGACGGGGGGCTGGTATGGCAGGCCTTGCGGAAGGACCCCTTCAGCGGCGCCGGGGAAAATACCGATCTTGTGCTGCCGATCAGCCGTACGCTCAAAGATTTTGAGTCGCTTCGGCAAATCGGATTGCTCGTCGTCAATTTAAATGGCAGGGCCATTATTAATACGATTAATCAGGTTAAGCTCGGACAAACCGGCCGTTATATGGTCGTAAATCCCGACGGGCAAATTATGATCGCTGCCGACCTCTCGCGTATCGGGCAATCCGTAGAGGATTCTACGCTGCATGAACTTATCGTACACAATGACGAGGTCGAGTTCGAATACTTCAACAAAGGCGTTCATTACTATGGCGTGAAGCAGCGGCTGAGCAACGGCTGGCTGCTCGTCGGTACGGTGCCAACGGTCGAAATAACGGGTGCATTAGACAAGCTGCATACCCGTATTTTGCTGACATCGGCTTGCTTTGCTTTAGTGGCGGTGCTCATTGGCCTTCTGATCGCAAATCGGGTTACCAAACCGATCAAGCAGTTGACGCTGGAGATGAAACGCGTGCAGCAGGGCGATTTATCCGTGCGGACAGCCTTGACCTCTACGGACGAAATTGGACTGATGAGCAAGCACTTCAACAAAATGCTGGATGAAATCGAGCAGCTCATGGTGCGGGTGGGGCAGGAGCAGAACGAGAAGCTGGAGGCGGAGGTGCGTGCGGTCACGTACCGGATTCATCCGCATTTTCTGTATAACACGCTCAGCACGTTAAGGTGGCTCGTTCGGGCGCGCGAGATGGAGCGGGCGGATCAGGGACTGGCGGCTTTGACCAGACTGCTCCAAGCGAATATGGGCAAGAACGGCCAGATGGTCACGCTTGAGGAAGAGCTGGAAATCATTCAGAAATATATCGTAATACTAGAAATGCGGTACGAGCAGAAATATGCTTTGCATATAGATGTGCAGCCTGGCGCGGAGCGGGTGAATATACCAAGGATGCTGCTTCAGCCGCTTGTCGAGAATGCGGTCTTCCACGGTTTCGTGCCGCTTAATCGCGGAGGCGACATTACGATAAAGGCTGCGGAGCACCAGGGCGAGCTGCGTATTCAAATCGATGATAACGGATCCGGCATGGCAGCTGAGAAGCTGAAGCCATTAAATGCGATGGAAGGCAAGACTAAACGGGGAATAGGGCTGCAGCATGTCCATGATTCTTTGAGACTTTATTTTGGGCCGGGCTCAGGGATGACGGTGACAAGTGAACCAGGGAGAGGCACGCAAATTGTTATCGTCATACGTCTTCAAAGCTAATACTTCCAAAATCAGATACGGCTTTGCTTTCAACAACTATGAGGAGGGAATAATGTGAACGATAACGTTTTGATCGTGGACGACGAGCCGATTATTCGAAACGGGCTTAAAAGCTTTATCGATTGGGAGGAGCACGGGCTTGCTTTAGTGGGTGATTGTGCAAATGGCCTCGAGGCATTAGAGCTGCTTCGCTCTCGTCCCATTGATATTTTAATAACCGATATTAAAATGCCGGTCATGGATGGCCTGGAGCTTACGCGGAATGCGCTCGAGGTTAATCCGCAAATGAAGGTTGTGCTTATAAGCAGCTACAATGAGTTCGAATACGTTCGCGAGGGGATGAAGCATGGCGCTGTCGATTACTTGCTCAAGCCTTCGCTGGAAGCGGGGGAGCTCATCGCCGTACTTGACCGCTGCAAGGAAATGCTATTGGAGAACCGCAGGCAAGTGAAACAGAAGCAGCAGTTCGATGAGCAATTAACTTTGCTGGAGAGAAGACGCTCCGAGCAGGAGATGAAACGATTACTCGCGTCCAGCCAGTCGGATTTTCGGTTTATCGATATTTTTGGCCTGCAAAATGAATGCTGCATGTGTGCTTTTGTCGTATCGGACGGGCTAAACGAATGGCAGGAGCGTTATGGGAATTTGCATGTCAGCATTATGTATGAGGATATGCAGGCTATATTTTACGAGCAATTTCAGTCCGGCAGCGCGCACATCTTAACAGGAGAAGGCCTTTTCCTCATCTATCCCTATGAGAAGGATGCCGAAGCGAAGCTTGAGCGCTTCAAGGCGCACGTGGCCGCTGAATTATCCGTCTCCATTTCGATTGGCTTCAGCATCGAGAAGGAAACCGGGCGGGTGGAAGCAGGGCTTCAAAGAAGCCGCTCAGCGGTAGAGCGGCGATTTTTTGAAGGCACGGGCCGCTTATTTGCTTGGGAGCTGCCGCCAGATGAGCGCGAAGGCGGGCATGAATACGAGGAAATGAAGATGCATGCCATGGTCGAATGGATTCGTGCCGAGAACAACACAAAATCAGTAATCGACAGCTTCGTTTCGAGGTGGACGAAGGGCGGCCTGACACCGGAGCTTGTGAAGAGAGAGGCTTACGAGCTGCTGTCCGCCTATGCTTATTTGAACGGGGATTCCAAAACGCTATCGGATTTCCGGGATCATATTTCGCGCTGCGATACGGTTGTCCAGCTGGAGTCGGCTATCCGTCATTTGTTCGAGGAGATGGAGCATCCTAATCAGCTGCGTCTGAACGATAAAGGTCATAGCGGACAATTAATCACGAAAGCTATTGAATACATTAAGCTTCATTACCGGGACGATTTAACGCTGCAGGAAGTTGCGGATACCATTCATGTCAGCAAAAGCTATTTTTCGAATTTGTTCAAAAAACAGTCGGGTCAAAATTTTATCGATTATTTGATCGACTTGAGGCTGCATGAAGCAAAACGGATGCTCGTTCAAAATGAGTATAAGATTTATGAGGTAGCGGAGAAATCGGGCTTTAACGACGTGAAATATTTCAGCAAGCTGTTCAAAAAAATGACGCAGATGACACCTGTCGAGTATCGGGAAAAGCATCAACAATAGTTGATGGAGGAGATAGACATGCATGCCATAAGGCTGATTATAATC
>DATJKM010000210.1:0-6452 GCA_035491515.1 Candidatus Udaeobacter sp.
GGCACTCCCCGGAAAGTGTTCGAGGAGCTTCCCGATCCGAGTGTTTATGCTCCCGCTTACGCCAATGACTTAAATGGCGAAAGAGTCAGCTTCGTCATCGCCAACGTTATGAAAAAATACGGCAGCAACTATGAGACGAAGTGGGAGGAAATCACCAAGAAGAGGTTGATCAATTGGGGCTTTAATGCCTTTAGCAAGTGGAGCAGACCTAATAATGTCAAGTTTCCTTATATAGACGTTCTGCAAGATCCGTCAACTTTGAAAAGGATTCAATGGACATACGATGTGTTCGATCCGCAGGCTGAATCCATTATCGACAACGCTTTGAAAGAAAAGCTTCAAGCGGCGAGGAATGACCGGTGGCTGATCGGCTACACTTACGATAACGAGGCCGGATGGTCGGCCGATATTGTAAAAGAGGTTTTGATGTATGATTCGACCTCTGCGGCGAAGGGCGCCTTTGTGGATTTTCTTGCGCCAAGATATAACAATGACATCGCCGCCGTTAACCAGCTTCTTGGAACGAGCGCCGAATCGTTTGACGCATTGAAGAATACGCCGATCGCAATCGCGAAGGTTCCTGCTACGGATGTATCGGACTATATCAAGCTGGCATCCAAAACGTACTTCTCGACGATCCGTAATATTATCGAAAAATATGATAAAAACCATTTGTTCTTAGGTTCTTCCATCGTTCCGACCTGGCGGACCAGTCTGGATTGGGATTCGGCAGCCATGGAATATGTGGATGCTTTTTCCGTAGACAATTATACGAATGATCCGGGCTGGATTTCCAGATATGAAGCTTTCGGAAAACCGTTGTTGAACCTGGAATTTACTTTCAGCACTAGCGAACGAGGATTATCGCCCATCAATGCTTCTACAAGAGCGGCAAGTATTGCGGAAAGAGGCATGAAATTCAAAGCTTTTGTCGAGAGCCAAACGGCACATCCGCTGTTTGTCGGCTCGGGCTGGTTTGAGTACTATGATCAAGCGGTTCCCGGGCGTAAAGACGGCGAGAATTTCAATGCAGGCTTGTTAAACCAGCAGGATCAGCCCTATACGGATATGGTCAATATCATGAAGACCGTCAATGCGGGGCTGGAAACGGTCCATGAGAACGGGGGCTAAACCCGGCCCCTAGCGAGATCAAATTACAAAAGCAATTAATAAGCGCCCTTTAAGCAGCCTTAGTTCGGTATTGAACCGGACTAAGGTTGTTTAGTTTTTTCTAAATATGCTCATTAATTATATAAGTTTTCGAATCTAATAGATTTGCACAATATCTGATTTAATTATACTTGTACGCAGAGATTGCTAGGAGTAGAATGGAAAAAGATATAAATGTAAACGGTTTATTGGAAGAGAATCACTGAAAACGGAGGCTTAACATTAGATGCAGCCAACAACGCATGATATGATTCATGCAAGCGCTTTAAAAAGAACGTTCGGACGCGGAAGCAGCGCGGTGACCGTGTTGAAGGGCGTGGACCTGTCCATCCCTTCCGGCAAGCTAATCGCGTTTAAAGGAAGATCCGGCTCTGGGAAAACGACGCTTATTAATTTGCTGAGCGCACTGGATCGGCCGACGGAAGGACAAATAACGTTTGGCGGACGCGATTTGACGGCGATGTCGAATCAGGAGAGAGATCAGGTGCGCCGCAAGGAAATGGGACTTATATTTCAATCTTTCGCCTTGATCCCTTTAATGTCTGCCTATGAGAACGTGGAGTTTATATTAAGAGTTTCGGGTGCGCCAGCTAACGGCCGTAAGGAAACGGCGATTGAAGCATTGGAGCAGGTCGGCTTGAAGGGGCGCATGCATCATCGGCCTTTTGAGCTGTCAGGAGGGGAGCAGCAGCGGACGGCAATTGCGAGGGCAATCGCCCATAAACCGAAGCTGCTGCTTGCCGACGAGCCTACGGCGGAGCTGGACAGCCGTACCGGTCTGCAAATTATGAAGGTGTTTCGCGATTTGGTAGAGACGGCAGGAATGACGATCATTATGACGACGCATGATCCTGCCATTATGGAAATCGTTGACCGAGTGTACGAATTGGAGGATGGACAAATTGTCGCGAAAGCTTAAACCGCTGCTCAGCTGGTCAGCCGCGCTTCTCATTAGCGCTTCACTTACAGGGTGCTCCTTGCTCCCAGCCGAGGAGCAGGCGTTAAAGCCGCCGCTCATCAAGCCGGCTGAGGAAAATTACCGGACGGTTACGGTCGAGAAAGGCATGATCACGCAGGAGATTAAAGGAAGCGGCAGCCTGGAATCGACGCAGTCGGAGATTGTGCAGTTTACAGGCCAAGGCGGCCGCATCGCGAAGATGATGGTTGCCTCCGGCGCTAAGGTTAAAAAGGGCGATGTGCTTGTCCAGCTTAATGTAGACGGATTAGACATTCAGCTAAAGGAGCAGGAGCTGTCGGTTGCAAGAGCAAAGCTGGCACTCAAGCAAGCTAAATCGGGCGGAGACAGCGATGCGATCGACATTGCAAAGCTGCAGCTGGAAATTGAGAGTCTAAAGCTGGAGCGGTTGATGACAACCTTCAACAGTAAGCAGCTCGTTGCCGGAATGGACGGCCAAGTCACGTTCGTAGAGGATTTAGAGGAAGGTGATTTTGTCGAGGCCTATCAGACGCTTGTCATTATTTCCGATCCATCTAAGCTGCGGGTAGCGCTTCGGGTTGAGGCAGGTGCGGAAATAAGCGGCGTGGACGTCGGCTTCCCGGCTCTGGTAACCTTTGGCGATCAGGAGCTGCAGGGCAAAGTGGTGCAGACGCCGTCTTCCGCTCCAACAACGTTGAACGAACAACTGCAGGATCGATACTCCAAAACGCTGTTCATCGAACTGCCGAAAATACCGGGTGACGCTTCGATCGGAGCGTTTGCAGACGTGAGGATTATTTTGCAGCAGCGTGATGACATCTTGAAAATTCCTCGCAGCGGCGTTCGCAGCTTCCTTGGCAGAACGTTCGTAAGAACGCTGGAGGACGGCAATAAAATTCGTGAAATCGATGTGGAAACGGGGATTAAAGGCTCGACTGAAATTGAAATCACGAAGGGTTTGGAAGAAGGCGCGATCGTCGTGCTGCAATAATACCTGCATGAGTCCGTTCTATCGACGGGGGTTATCAGCCGTTTACGCTTGAAATATAAGAATGTATACGCTTTCTGCTTATTCACGACTTATATTTCTCCGCGAAACGAGCTTTTACGCATACTTGGCTTCAGCCGTTTAGGCTTGGGAGGTTTTCGAGTGGCTTTGTTTGTCATGATTGTTCGCAAAATGGTGCAAAATAAGTGGTTGGTTGCCAGCCTGTTTATTGGTTTAGTGATGTCTGTTGCTTTGGTCAGCAGCATGCCGATATATTCCGAAGCGGTTCTATCGAGGATGCTGGTTAAAGATTTGGAATCAATGCAAACGAAGAAGAGCGTTTATCCCGGGAATCAGTATAATAAATTGTTTTATACGAAAGAAACGCCGGAACAGATGAATAAGATCTATACGAAAGTGGACCGTTACATACGTGAGCAAGCGTCAGCCGGCTTTCAAATACCGGTGCAGGAGCTCGTCGTCGATTTTCAATCGAAATCGATAAAGATTAGACCGACAAATGATCCTGAGCCGAATACGAAAAAATCGGTTAAGACGATGTCGCTGCGTTCCTTCTCCGATCTTGAGGAGCACATAAAGCTGACCGACGGCAGAATGCCTGCAGAGCAGCAACCGGTAGACGGCGTATATGAAGTGCTCGTTACGGAGCGGGGGCTCATACAATTCAAAACGGTGCTCGATTCGGAGTTTTTTGTAGACGACGATAAAATTGCCGGGGAAATAAAGTTTAAGCCGGTAGGCGTATTTGAGAAGAAGAGGGATGACGACCCGTATTTTAGAGATACGGACCTGAGCGAGCTTAGCGGCAGCTTTGTCATTAGCGACAAACTGGCTAAGCAGCATTTATTGCAGGAAAGCCGGATTCCCGTTGCGTCGGTAGGCTGGTTCTTCGTGCTTGATTATTCCAAGCTTGAGCTAAGATTCGTTGACGATTTCATTCAGACGACCAATAAGATTCGCAACGTTATGCTTAATAACGTAACGATGTATCAGACCGTGTCTGAGACGCCTGCGCTCGATACGATCGCCAAATACATGGATCGGGCGAAGCAGCTAAGAACGTTAATGTGGTCGCTTAATGTTCCCGTATTTATTATGCTCGGTTTTTATATGTTCATGGTTTCGAATCTCATCGCCGACCGGCAAAAGAATGAAATCGCGGTGCTGCGCAGCAGAGGCGCAGCACGCTGGCAGGTGATCACCTCCTATGCGGTGGAAGGCATTATTTTATGCGGGATTGCATTTGGCGTTGGCCCCTTGCTGGGAGTTGTGCTGACCGACTTGCTCGGTGCATCAAACGGCTTTCTGGAATTTGTGCAGCGCGTAAGGCTGCCGGTCAGAATTACGGAGGAAGCCTACCGCTATGGAGCAATCGCTTCCGCGGTCTGCTTTGTCATTATGCTTATCCCTATTATTATGGCTACCCGGGTCTCGATTGTCGGACATAAGCAGCAGTTGGCAAGACTATTAAAATCGCCGCTATGGCACAAAATGTTTCTTGATGTCATTGCGCTGGCGCTCGCTATTTACGGCTTATACACGTTCAGAAAGCGTCTGGCCGATTTGCAAAGCTTGGGACTGAACGCCAGCGATCTGAATATCGATCCGCTGCAGTTCGTTATTCCCGCCTTGTTTATTATGGGTGCGGGATTGCTGCTGCTTCGTTTGTATCCATGGGTGCTCAGACTCGTATACTGGACCTTCAAGAAATGGTGGCCGCCTTCCGTATATGCGACATTGATACAGGTCGGCCGCTCCAGCACGCAATATCAATTTTTGATGATTTTCCTCATAATGACCATTGCTACAGGAGTATTCAGCGCTTCGGCCGCAAGAACGATCAACAATAATACGGAGGATCGGATCAGGTATGGCAATGGCGCGGAGATCGTGCTGACCGCACAGTGGGTAAATGATGCGCCGCCGCCTCCAGCTCCGGGTCAGCCGCAGCCGGAGACGCCTGTAACGGAAGCTCCTGTACATTATTTGGAGCCGGCGTTCGAGCCCTTTAAGACGATCAAGGGCGTGGAGCATGCGGCTAAAGTATTCAAGAAAGAGGCAGCCTTCAGCGTAAATGAAGGCAGCGGATCCGCAACGCTGATTGGCATCGATACGGACGAGTTCGGAGAAACGGCTTGGTTCCGGGACAGCCTGCTCGATTATCCGATCAACGACTATTTGAACTTGCTGGCCGGCGACTCGCAGGCCGTGCTCATTTCGAAGACATTGGCCGAGCAGAATAAGGTTAAGCCGGGCGATACGATTTGGGTAGGCTGGAGCGACGTGCCGCAGCAGCCGTTCAAGGTGTACGGCATCATCGATTATTTCCCGACATTTAACCCGAATCCAGCCATAGGCAGCGTTGATGTCAGCGAAGATTCGGCGTCAGGCCGAGCTCCTATGCTGATCGTAGGTCATTTGCCGCGCATTCAGGTGCAGCTTGCGCTTGAGCCGTATGATGTCTGGATTAAGCTGAAGCCAGAGGTCAGTACCGCAGAGTTCTATGAAGGGCTCACGGAATCGAAGCTTCCGATAACAAGCATTGTCAATACGAGAGAGGAGCTTGTAGATGCCAAGAATGATCCGTTCCTCATGGCGCTAAACGGAATTTTGACGCTTGGCTTCGTTCTCTCGATTCTCGTTAGCTTTATCGGATTTTTATTGTACTGGGTATTGTCCTTGCGGGGCCGGACGCTGCAAAACGGTATTTTACGAGCTATTGGCTTGTCGCTTAAGCAGCTTATCGGCATGCTGGCGGTCGAGCAGCTGCTTACATACGGCGTTGCCGTACTAATCGGAATCGGTGTCGGCAACTTGGCGAGCTTGCTGTATGTGCCTAATTTTCAAATTGCCATTAATCCAAGCAGCCTTGTTCCGCCGTTCAAGGTGATGTTCGATTCCTCGGATTTAATGCGCATTTATTTGCTCGTCGGCTTCATGCTGATCTTCGGACTTGGCATACTGGCCTATATGCTGTCGCGGCTGCGCATCCATCAAGCGATAAAGCTAGGGGAGGATTGACGGATGATTCATTGCGAGGGGCTAGTCAAAATATACAAAACTGCCGACCTGGAGGTATTCGCGCTGCAAGGCCTTGATCTTCATATCGAAAGCGGCGAGCTCATGGCGATAATCGGCAACAGCGGCAGCGGCAAATCGACGCTGCTTAATATGCTGGGCGGCCTGGACCGTCCTACGGCGGGCAAGCTTACGGTTGACGGCAGAGACATGCTGAAGTTTAAGGAACGTGATTTTGTCCGCTACAAACGCGAAAGCGTCGGCTTCGTCTGGCAAAACAATGCGAGAAATCTGATCCCGTATTTGACTGCGCTTGAA
>DATJKM010000211.1:0-14287 GCA_035491515.1 Candidatus Udaeobacter sp.
CGCAGCATATTCATTCGCTTCCTTAATCCGCTGCCAAGACCAGTTCGATACGCCAATCGCTCTGATGCTGCCTGACTGGACATGCTCATTCAGAATATCGATGACTTCTCCTGCCGGGACGGAGGTATCATCGCGATGCAGCGCATAGAGGTCGACATAATCGGTTTGCAGACGCACGAGGCTATCGGCCAAATCCTGCCGGATCGCTTCTTTATTGACACGCGGACCGGTTTGATCATGATGTGCGCCTTTAGTCAAAATGACCATTTGCTCCCGGTTGCCGCGCTCCTGCATGTAACGGCCGATGACCTCCTCGCTTTGTCCGCCGCAGTAAATATGTGCCGTGTCGACCGAATTGCCTCCAATCGCCAGAAAAGCATCCAGATTAGCTGCCGCTTTCTCATAGGAGTCGTGTAAAAAATAATCCGAGCCCTTCATTAAACGCGATACCGGTTTTGGTGATCCTTCAATTTGAATGTATTCCATCTTTTTAGCCTCCTCGATTATCGTTTCTTATAGAGTAATTCTTGTGCGCCCGCGAGCCGAAAGCAGACAAGCGTCAATGACTTTCATATTGCTCAAAGCATCCGCTGAGCCGAATTGCAGCGTTGTCTCACCATTGATGGCTCGCGCCAAATGATCGGCTTGCGCGGTATAAGCGTTTACATACGGCACCTCAATTTCTTTGCGCTCCCCTTTGGAGCTTACGAAGAAATTAGCGCTGCCAGGCTCGCCGGTCACATAAGCGGACGGAACCTCTATGAGCCCATCCGTGCCCAGCACCTCAAGCGGGTTCCGGAACGCTGCCCACATGCCGCAATCGAAAGTCAGCGAGACCGCTCCTTCAAACTCGACTAATCCGGAAGCCATCATATCGACATCGTCATGCTCCTGCGAAAATAAAGCTTGAACCGTCACCGCCTCGGGCTCCTTCCCAAGCAGCAGGCGGGCGGCGTTGATCGGATAGCATCCGACATCGTAAATCGAGCCGCCGCCCCAATCCTTGCGGTATCTCACGTTTTCCTTATGTCCCGCATTATTGAACGTAAAGGCGCTGCGAATGCCGCGAACCTCGCCTATTTCTCCAGCAGCGATAATCTCCTTCATCATCTGGTACCGCGGATGGTATCTATACATGAAGGCTTCCGAGAGCAGCACGCCTGCGCCCGCGCAAGCTTCAACCATCTCCGCCGCTTCCTTCTCCGTTAGGGCAAGCGGCTTCTCGCACAAAATATGTTTACCCGCCTCGGCTGCGCGTATCGTCCACTCCCTATGTAAATGATTTGGAAGCGGAATATATATAACATCGATCGAGTCATCTGCAAGCAGCGCTTCGTAGCTGCCGTAGGCGTTTGGAATGTTATGCTCTTCCGCCGTCCTCTTAGCGTTGTCCGCATCGCGGCTGGCAATCGCTGCAACCTCGTTTAATTCAGAAAGATGAAGGCCGGGTATTACCGCTCTTTTCGCGATACCTGCGCAGCCTAATATGCCCCATCTCAGCTTTTTCATTGTCATCCCTATCGTCACCTCGGATATTTTTTATTACTATATTGTGATCGCAAGCATAAAGAGATACTAACGTTCAATTTCAACAAAGCAGCTTAAGCGATGTTATAAAAGTAGAAACCGAACGGATAACCTATGCTTTCCTTCAGTTTAAAGTAGAACTGCCAAAAATAAAATGATATTATTTTGCTATGAGTTATAACAATATTGTCACCCGAGGTGAACGATCGTGCAAAGGCAAAGCCACCTGCTTACGCTGCCGCAAAACCCGTTCTTTTGCTTTCCTGAATCAGTCGGAAATTACTGGGACCACCCCGAACATTTCGCAATGCGGACAGCTGGCTCGCTAAACAACTTTAATATCCATTACGTCGTTTCCGGCAAAGGTTATGTGGAAATAGACGGTAAGGCGCATACGCTGGAGGCAGGGGAGGCCGTGCTTTATTTCCCCTTGCAGCGGCAGCATTACTACAGCAGCAAGGACGATCCGTGGGATATCAGATGGGTTCATTTCTACGGCACAGGCTTGCAGGATTATATGATAGAAAGAGGCTTTCACAAAAGCCAGCTTTGGACGATTCGCCAGCCCGCCGCATGGGAGCAAGTGCATGAGGAGCTTCTGGTCGAAGCCGAGACGCACCGGATGCTGCGACCGACGAAGCTTTCCGCGCTGACCTATGCGGTCGTCGCGGTGTTTGTCGAGCAAGCCGTGCCCATCTCGGGAAGCAAAGCAAGCTCGTCCGGCAACCGCATATTGGAGCTGCTCCCGCTCATGCAGCAGGAAGCGACGCAGCCTTTCATTCTCGAGCAATGGGCCGAGCAGGCGGGTGTAAGCCCGTACTATTTCTGCAAATTATTTCGCAGCGTCATGGAAATGACACCTATGGATTTCATTACGCGCTGCCGGCTTCAGATGGCGAAGCAGTGGCTGCTGGAGCGCAAAGAGGCTAACATCGGTCAGATAGCAGGCGATGCCGGCTATCCAAGCGTCAGCTATTTCAACAAACGGTTTATGGAGCATGAAGGAATGACGCCTACCTTGTACCGGCAGCTGTATGGCGTCTGATCCATGTCATGATTTTGTAGTTGATTTGTCCTTTTCTCGCAATTTAAAGCCCGGTAAGGCTGTGCTAAAGTAAAAGCAACACGATGAAAAGAGGGACAAATCATGGCGGGAACGATACGGATTGGAATTATAGGAAGCGGCGGCATTGCTAGAGCTCATGCTTCGGCTTATAAGAAAATACCTCATGTAGAGATCGTTGCGGTAGCAGACAGCCTGGCGGGAAGAGCGCAGGCGTTCATCCGGCAGGAGGAGCTTGTACATGCAGCGGCATTCGAGGATCATAGGCGGCTGCTGGAGCTTGATCTTGACGGTGTCAGCATCTGTACGCCGAACATTGCTCATCATGAGACTTCAGTAAACGCTTTAAACGCCGGCAAGCATGTGCTGGTCGAGAAGCCGATGTCCGTCACGCTGCAGCAATCCATCGAAATGGTCGAGGCGGCTGAGCGCAGCGGCAAAATGCTGACCGTAGGCTTCCAGCCCAGATACGACCCGAATATGTCCTTGATTCAAGAAATCGTTCAATCAGGCAAGCTCGGCAACGTTTATTTCGTGGAGACTGGCGGCGGAAGACGCCGCGGCATGCCCGGCGGCACTTTCATCCGCAAGGAGCTTGCGGGTGCGGGCGCCATGGCCGATATCGGCTGCTACTCGCTCGATATGGCGCTAAATGCGCTTGGCTATCCTAAACCGCTAACCGTGTCGGCTTATACGTCGAACCATTTTGGAACAAACCCGAAATACCATAAAGAAGCGGACAATTTTGACGTGGAGGATTTCGGCGTAGCGATGATTCGCCTTGAGGGCGACATCGTGCTGAATTACAAGATTAGCTGGGCCATGCATATGGATTCGCTTGGAGCAACGATGTTTCTTGGAACAGAAGGCGGCCTCAAGGTTACGCCTGCAGGCAGCGGACCTTGGAGCGGTGTGTGGGACGGAAGCGTGGGCAGCATGACGCTTTATCATGATGTCGTCGATCAGCATATAGAGTCTGCTATTCCGGTTATAACGCACGGACTGAATTTATTCGACGAGAAGGTAAAGGACTTTGTCGCAGCCATTGCCGACAATCGTCCAGCCCCTATTCCCGGCGCGGAAATCTTGTATAACCAGGCGATCATCGACGGTGTGCTCCGCTCGGCTGCAAGCAAACGCGAGGTTGCGATCGAATTGCCTTAATAATAAAGGGACTGCGTCATTTGGTCATTGACCTCTTGAAGCAGTCCCTTTAGCTTAAAAGCTTCTCCACTAAACAGATGATATAATGCCGCGGTTGCTTTTTTTTGCAAAATTAATAATGGATTCGTATTGCGTCTTAGCTATACGGCGGTCCGACATCGGAAGGTGCGGGTTTTTGACAATCTCAGCTAGCTTCTTAAGCTCCTGCATCTCTTCTGAAGTCACTTTGACCGTTATTTTCCCCATGCGCATCACCCTCCTTAACGTTTTTTCTATGGTCATTATACGCAGTACGGTAGGAAACTTGCATATTATTTGGCTTCCGTTTGCGGATTTGGGTCATCTATTTCTTCCGGAAACAGTTCTGCTAGCTCTTTGTTCTGTTTGTTCTTCAGATAGGATAAGCCGGCATAGCCCGCCAGCAGCGAGCTGCTCACTACTGCAAAATTGTCCGTCGTATCCGCCATGGATAGCGCCGTCTTCGCAAGGATGCCCGTTCCTATTGCGATTAATAGATCGCCTAGAAAGCCTAGATCGAAAAAAATCTTTTTCTTCGCGTTGCTATGGTTTCTGAAGCCAATAACGAAGATCACAAAATAATAAAGCCGTTGAAACCACTTTATAAACCAATTTGAAGAAAGCTTCAAATCTTCTTCATCATATTCTATGACGAGCTTTGGCATTTCGATAATTCCATTTTTAACGAAATGTCCTATTAGGCCGCCCACTAAGCTCATCGAGATTGACAAGCCAAACACCTGAATGAATGCTTGAAAGCTAGAAATGACCATCGCCGCATGTCCACCCTTCATCAACGCTTGCGCTCGGTAGCATTTATCGCACTACTTTCACTTTATGTCGCTGATAAAAGGTTCACGACTATTATTTTAGCCGTAAGAACATAAAAAACAGGCCAGAGCATTCTCTGACCCGTTCTTCTTACGCAAATCTATATTAATCGCCTAGCGGAAACCTACCTGGTATATGAACGATAGTCTCCCAGAGTGGTGCCGGTACGACCAAACGTTCTTGATCGTCCTTGCTAAGCGTTGTTTTGATCTCTGCTTCCCGTCCTTCGGTCACCTTCTCGACCCAGTCCGGCTCTATAATGAGTTCCCGGCCAATAGCAACAAGCGGAATGCCTGTGCCCAGAGCTTTTACCGCATCATCCGGCGTATGAATGGAACCGACACCGATGATAGGCACCAAATGTCCTACTCGCTCTTGTATCCACTCAATGCGAGCTTTGGTCTCATCCGCGCCGCGTCTGGGCAGCGACCAGAATTCCTGTAAAGACACATGAAGATAATCGAGCTCTTTGCTTGCCAGCTCATCAACGAGTCTGAACGTATCCTCCATCGTTATGCCAGGCGTCGTCGCTTCCTCCGGCGAAAAACGGTAGCCGACAAGAAACGGCTGCTTCGCATGAGCAGCGACGATTCGCTTCACTTCATCAACGATGGCAAGAGGGAAGCTCAGACGCTTATCAATACTCCCGCCCCAGCGATCATCCCGCGTATTCGAATGGGCAGAGAAAAACTGCTGCACGAGATACCCGTTGGCGCCATGGATTTCAACACCATCAAAACCCGCTTCGATAGCTCTTCTTGTCGTTTCTCCGAAGTCGCGAATGATAGCCTCGATTTCCGTATCCAGCAGTGCTCTGGGAACAACGCCGGCGTTTTGTTGGGAAGCTACCGCGCTGGCGCTGACCACATCGCCATTAGGCACAAGACCAGGCGGGCATTCTCTGCCGCCATGGAAAATTTGAAGTACCGCCTTTGCGCCTTTTTCTTTGATCGTAGAGGCCAAACGCCGCAGGCTGGGAATCATCTCATCGCTATCGCTCGCGAACTCGCCTTGAAATCCTTTGCCGTTCGGCGATACATAGACGCAAGCCGTAATGACCATACCAACGCCGCCCGATCTGCGGCCATAATAATCCAGCTCAGGGTCCGACACTGTTCCATCTTCGTTAGAGGAAAAATTGGTCATAGGCGCCATCACGACACGATTTTTTAATTGAACGCCGCTCTTAAAGGCAATCGATTCGAATAATGGCTTATAATTTGAATTCATTCTATTCATCTCTCCCGTTATGCTGTTTGTTCATACGCAGCCTTTAACTGTAACTTTTTTCAATACTGTAATATTAGTTTATACAGTTAGAGATGTCAACCAAAAAAAACATTCTGAACCGCTAGGCTCAAAATGTTCTCTTCGCGCTGCCGATTAATTTGCCATGTACTACGCCGTTCTAGAAGATGACTTACTCTCCTTCAGCTTTGCCTTCATCCCCGCTTTACCGCCGGACGAACTGAATGAAAAATAATAAATGCCGACAATGATTGCGGCCAGGATGGCCAGTGCAAAGAAAATATTGCTGTACAGATAAGCCCCGCCATGAACAGCGAGCGGGTTAAGATGGAATGCCGTTTCCTTCGCGTCCAGCAGCTTGCCGATAATGCTTGTCGTCATCGCGCCCGAGATAAAGTTAAGCAAAGACATCAGCCCCATCCCGACACCGATTTGTTCCTTCGCCAGTGTCCGCGAGATGGTGTTAGACATGGCTATTTGCATGAAGGTTTGGCCCATGTTGCCGAATATAAGCAAAAATAAAATCAGATATGGCGAAGCTCCAACAAATACAGAGAGCAGAACGAAGCAAACAAAGCTAAGCGAAATTGCCGTGTAAACTAAGAAAGAGTTACCCTTCTCATCCGCCAGTCTGCCCCCTCTTCGTCCCATGAAGGCCGAGGTAATAGCAGCCGGAAACATAATAAGACCGATAACAGCCGGAGACAGATTATTCAGACCCGCCAAAAACTGCGGAGTAACAAATGGCATGCCGAAGCTCATAGCAGTCGCGAGAAAGGTAATAAATAAACCGAAGGAATATTTTTTATTGCTGAACAGCTTAGGCTGGATAAAAGGCTCCGCTGCCGTCCGGATACGAATGATGAACAGAATAAGCGATACGACGCCGCTGAGGCAAAACAACCAATTTCCCAGCGAGATCGATAGCAGCAGTAAAGCGACCGAGCCTCCGAGCAGAATGCCGCCGTAAAAATCAATCCTTTTCGCTTCGCCTCTTTGATCGTCTAAATATTTTCTGAAGAAAGGCAGTGCAAGCAGCGGAATTAACGATAGCAGGAACAGGAATCTCCAGCTGGCGAAGCCCGTTATTAATCCCGATACAATGGGAGCCAGCGCGGTACCTAGCGCCAATCCTGAAGCTACAGTGCCAAGTGCCCTGCCGCGCTTCTCGGGAGAGAAGTATCTTACGGGAACGATCATTGCCGTAGCAGGAATAACGGCGGCTCCGCTGGCTTGCAAAATTCGTCCAAGAATAATCATCCAATATTCGGTTGCTGTCATCCCTACGACTGAGCCAAGCGCAAAGAAAATCAATCCGAAGGTCAGTAAGTCCTTCAAACGGTATTTATCGGCAAGCTTTCCGTATGTAACGGAACCAACAGCGTATACGATCATATAGCCGGTAAGCAGCCAGCTTACCTGCGAGGGCGTAATGCCAAACTCCTTGCTGATGACCGGCATAACGACATTAAACATAGAAGCATTCATAATCGAGAACACTAATGTGAACGCTAATACGGGCAAGAGCTTCTCGCCGTTGTTTTGTACGCTGGCAGTTTCCATACCCTTAAACACCCTCTCCAGATAAAAATCCATTATTGTTTGAATTCAAACTAAATCGGCAAAAAAATTTCATACTTAGAAATGCGCCTACTCGTAAGCGTTAATGATTTTTCTCAGCAGCGCCTGCAGAGTAGCGGATTCTTCATCCGTCAGCAGTTGATTGGATTTATCCTTCGCCTGCTTGACAGCGTTTGATGACTTCTGGTACATCTCTTTCCCTTGTTCCGTCAAATAGATCCTTTTCATTCTCGCATCCTGGTCGTGGTCACGCCGAACGACCCATTCCCTCCTCACCATTCCGTTGATCAAGCTCGTAACGCTCGATTTATCTATGAAAAGCAGCTTCTCCAAATCGGCATTCATCGCGCCAGGCATCATCGACAGCAAATGGAGAGACTGCGATTGCTGAGGCGTTAATCCAAGCGGCCTGAGGGCCGCTTCAATTTCACGCCGAATATTAATGAAAGCAAGCTTGATGAGCAACGTATTGCTATCTTCAAGCTCCCAAGGGAAACGGGAAATATGACTTTGTTTTCCCATTATGGAGCTTCACCGCCTTAAACTAGTTTGAATTCAAACTAATAATAAAATGGAGCGGATAATTTGTCAATGTAAACTGACAGCCTCCGCTCTACATTCATATGAGTCTTCTAGCTTTTCTTTCCCAGTTAACCAAAAAAATACCGATGCAGATGAATACCCCGCCGACAAGCGCATACCACTTTACCTGCTCTCCTAGCAGCAGCCAGCTGGTCAGCACTCCGAAAAAAGGAGCTAAAAATAAAAAGGAGCTTGTCTTAGCGGCATCACCGTTACGAAGCAAATAAAACCAAACCGAAAACTGGACGATGGAGCATAAAATAGCGAGCCAAAGCAGTACGCCGATCGATTTTGCGGTTAAGGTAAAATACGGATGCTCTGTAAATATACTCATAAGAAGCAGCGCCGCACCTCCAGCAAGCATCTGATAAGCGGCCAGCACGGTCATATCGAAGGAAGGCCCCCAACGCTTGATCAGCAAAGTTGCGGCAGCGAAGCAGACAGCCCCGCCGAAGCTGATGAACGTTCCAGGCTGGAGCGACATATGAAGACCGAAGGTGAAGGCGACACCGATAAAACCGATTACGACGCCTAGCCATTGACGACTGCTGTATACGGCGCCTGCAAACAAAGTCGCAATAATAATGACGATTAGCGGGCTAATGCTCGTAATAATGGCGGATTCGCTTGAGGTGATCCAATACATGCTATAGTAGACGCAACCCATCACCCCGCCGGATTGGAACATTCCTATTACCACAGCCTGCAGCCATTGCTTTCTGCCGCGCGGCCTCGGTCTTTTCGCGACGATCAGCGCCAGCAAGCCGCCTGCCAACACATATCTTATCCCCATTAGAAAAAAGGGAGGTGCGTAGGATAAGCCGATTTTGCCGATCGGAAACGCGATGCCCATTAATAAAGTCGTTAAAACGATCAGACTCATATATTTGTATTTATTCATGATGGCTTCCTTTCTGTCTGTCAAAAATTAAAGCGTTTGTCCGCCATCCACGGTAATGAGTTGGCCGGTCATGGATTCTTGCTGCAACACTGAGCTAATTAAGCTGGCGATATCCTCGGGTGTCGAGATTCGCTGCAGCAATATATGGCCGGCTAACCGATGCATGGCCTCTTCCCGCCCCTCCCACCATCTTGTGGCTACCGCACCCGGTACGACGCTGCATACCCGTATCTCAGGAGCAAGAGCGCGAGCCAACGATTTCGTTAAGCCATGTACCGCAGCTTTGGAAACGGCATATGGAAGCGACGATCCCAAGCCGGTTAATCCGGCTATGCTCCCGACATTAACGATGGCTCCCTGTTTATTTGCCTTCATATAAGGACTAACAGCCCGCGCGCAAAAAAACATTCCTTTCACGTTAACTTCATAGAGCTCATTCCAAGACTCCTCCGTTACCCCCTCTAAATCATCTAGCGGAATATGGCGCGTTATGCTTGCATTATTAACGAGTAAATCAACGGTCCCAAATTGCTGCGCCATGGTATGGACCATTTCCCGTACCTCCCTGTCTTTTGACACATCCGCTTGTATCGCGATCGCCCTGCCGCCCCTATGCCGGATCAGCTCGACTGTTTCTTCCGCTTCGTCAATAGAACGGGAATAGTTGACGGCAACTTTGACACCCCTATCAGCAAGAGCTATACTTGTAGCCCTTCCGATTCCAGTCCCCCCGCCGGTAACTAAAGCTGCCTTATTTATTAGTTCCATCCTTACCACTCCTCTGACTTTTTCTAATACAAAACCGCTTTATTCTAAAGCTCTCATTGGTTCTACATTCATTGTAATCAGTCATTGGTTTTATGTATAATGATCATAAAAGATACTGGATATCATAATTTATGATAGCTAACGACGATTACCACATCAAAATCAACCTTTAGGAGGCCAGTAACAATGGAGAGTGCAGATTTGCGCGTTTTTCATATGGTTGCTCGCGAGGGTTCCATTACGAAGGCAGCTCTTAGGCTCGGCTATGTGCAATCCAACGTAACCGCAAGAATTCGCAACCTTGAATCCGAGCTTGGCACAGCTCTTTTTCTCCGCCATAACAGAGGAATGACCCTTTCCTCAAGCGGCAAAACGCTGCTTGCTTACGCCGACAAAATTATCGGCCTGTTAGAGGAAGCGACGCAGGCGCTGACCTCCTCGGACGAACCTAGCGGCCCGCTTACGATCGGCTCAACGCAGACGGCAGCAGCAGTTCGGCTGCCTGCGCTGCTGGCTTCCTATTACGGACAGCATCCAAAGGTGCTGCTCTCCTTGACGACAGGACATACGCAAGCTTTAATGGAGAAAGTGCTCCAATATGAGCTTGACGGCGCTTTTATCGGATGCGAGTGCGATCACCCGGAGCTTCAGTCCTTTCCTGTATTTAATGAAGAGCTTGTCATTGTATCTCATGAATCCGTAAGCAGTATTGAAGAAGCGATGACGAAGCCCATCCTTGTGTATAGTACAGGCTGCTCCTATCGGGCCGTCTTGGAAACATGGCTGCAAGCGAGCGGCTTAACTCATCCGCCGATCATGGAATTTGGCACGCTTGAAGCGATCGTTGGCGGCGTGTCAGCTGGACTAGGCATTTCGTTGATGCCGAAGATTGTCGTTACGAAGCAAGAAGCGGAGGGCTCTATCCGAACGCATGTCATTCCGGAGTCGATCAAGCATATGAAGACGGAATTTATTACGCGCAAGGATTCTTTTGTAAGCAGCGCCCTGCACGCGTTTATAGAAACACTGCCGCGCGTCGAGAGCGAATGATTGGAAAGCTTAAAAAAACCACGGAGAGCGGCTTATCGCTCTCTCGTGGTTTAATCTTCGTTAAAATCCGGTTTTCGGTATTTCCTGCGGGCATTCAAGGTAAGGCTCAAGCATGCCAACACGAACATCATACAATCTTTCATGGGTATGCTTCATTTTCTCTACAAAAGGATAATAAGGCTGCTGACACAAATCGACGACACCAATCTGGTAGTTCTCGCCGTCGAAGCGGCCTAAGACAGGCTGATCATTTAGTTGAAAATAATGGACGCCAATCAGCTCCGGTATCACTGCCCCCTGCTCAACAAAATACTGATACGCCCTTCCTCTCTCCTCTTGCGTGCTCACGGCGCGTATGCCATAGGCAAGCATTCCGACATCCGAGGCACCAAAATGAAATTCCCCAATCATGACCGGCTTATGGAGCCGCTTGCTAATACGCTCGATCAGCATTTGATCAGGCTTGCTTTGATAGCAATTAACCGAAAAGACGTCGAAGGCCTCGCAGCCTTCAAGTACATCGTCACTGCCCACCCATGCATACCGCATACCTAGATTCAAATGATTAGGGTCTGCTTGCCTGCAATAGGCAGCAGGCACCTCCACGTAGCGTCTGATCATGATTCGGTTAAAGGCCAAAAAATCTTCTGTCCGAGCTTCTTTATCCCACCAATCGCGGGAGCCTGCATCAGCCCCTTCGACTAAAATATCCTCAAACCGCTCGAAGCTGCTGCCCCAAGCCTCATTTAAGTTTTTGATCATACTGTACTTCTGAATGAGCGTATCCAGGAAAACGATTTTACTTGCCAAGGGCTTCGGAGAGGCCAGCAGCCGCTCCGTCAAGTTCAAGTCGTCAACGAATGCCCAATGCGGCTCATTCCGCATAAAGTACCCGACCATTCTTCGGTCGTCGCGCATACAAACAAGCTGCTTGGAAAATGCTTTCGCATTCCGGTCATATTCCGGGCTGAAGACATCAGGAAAATCCCTAAATATCGTCTCCGTTGTATCTGGAAAGCCGTCCAGCGGATATACGTAGGGGATATTAGATTGCTGAATAAAGGGGATATTCGACCAATTCCCAATCGTATTCATTCCCCACGCCTTCATCCGATACTCTGTAAGCTGCATCCAGTCTCTATGCCAGTCCTCTCCGAAGGCGCGGATCAGATTTGCTATGCCATAACTGAAGCCGTCATCGCCTATCCAAGCATCCTTATACGGCCCTTCTCTATTCGGAAGAGATGGAATGAGATGCTCCATGCCCTTAACCTTCATGGCCTCGGCAGGATGAATACAATCCATGCCCGTACTAAATAAAGCATAACCATCCGGATCGACGAACCACCACCGCTGCCCGTCAAACTCGGTTCGGAAAAAGCCTGAAGCCTCAAAGCGCAGCTGCTTCCAGCCGCCGTAAGAGGATAGCTTACTCTCCTCAGCAGCATGCTGCTGATAATCCGACAGCTCTTCTCTCAAAGATTGTTCAAGCTGCTTCGAGCTAAACATTTTGCCGCTCCATTCCTTGCCTGCCAGTTGGCCAAGCTCATCCACATAAGGCGTGAACGCATAATCAAAGGAAGGCAGCGCCGTTGCTAAACAAAGATCGGCTATGGTTACCCTTCTGGATACGGTCGACGGTATAGTGGAAATGCCCAGATGTTGAATGGTATGGCGGTCAACGCTTGCATCGCCTCGTATAACTGACTGCATAACGCCGGGATAACGGTTCAGAAACAGTTTTTCACCCTTAAGAGCCTCCAAAGGGAAACAAAGCTTCGTCTTCACATGAGGCAATATGCCGTAATGAACGGTAATCGAACGATCCGCCGCATCACGGAAGGTAAACAGCAGAACGAGCACATCATGCGACTCATGGTAAACCTCTGCGGTTAAAAAATGATTCTCCGACCAGAGCATTTGACCCATTTCTCTCGTATCCAAATGCAGACCCCCGCCTTCAGGCGAGGTCTCCATACGAAGTCCGTTTGGTCCGATTATCTCCCTATGCGTATTAGGGTCACAGTAAAACGCCGAAAGCGGAAATAGAAAAGCCACCTTAATCATCTCCTTAGCTACTCTTTTACTGATCCAAGCACGATACCTTTTACGAAATATTTTTGCAGAAATGGATAAACAAACAATATAGGCAGCGCCCCTATAAAAATTTGCGCCGCTTTAACCGTCCGCTGCGACAAATTAGCCATATCCTCCGGATCGATGCTCATCTTGCTGAAATCCTGCTGAACAACGACGGTTTGCAGAAAGGTAGCGAGCGGGTATTTATTTGTATCCATCATATAAATGAGACCGTCAAACCAGGAGTTCCAATGACCGACAAGCGTGAAGAGCGTAATCGTCGCCATCGCAGGCAGGGATACCGGCAGATGGATACTGAATAAAATCCGAAACAGACCGGCTCCGTCGATTAACGCAGCCTCCTCCATCTCGGCAGGTATCGTACGGAAAAAATTCATAAGGAGTATCATATTGTATACGCTGAGCGCTGATGGCAATACGAGCGCCCAGATCGTGTTGATCAGATGCAAATTTGTAATTAGAATATAGCCGGGCACGAGTCCGCCCGAAAATAACATCGTGAAAACAAAAAACCACATGTAGCCGTTGCGGCTTTTGAACTCCGTGTACCTTTTGGATAACGCATATCCGGCAAAAACAATTACCGCCATGCCGAATGCCGTTCCGAGTACCGTTCGGTATACGGAATACAACAACGCCTTAACGAATGCCGGATTGTCGATTGTCTTCTGGTAGGATTCCAAAGTGAAATCCACCGGCCATAAATTTACAATATTGGCGGTTGCCGCTGCTTTGCCGCTAAAAGATACCGCCAGCACATGCAGCAGAGGCAGTATGCAAATCAAAGACAACCCGATCAAGAACAGATGATTAAAAGCGTTGAACACTCTATATCCCGTCGATTTATAATACATCGTTTGCTCTCCTCCTCTTTCACTAGAAAATCCGATAATTCGCGAATTTATGAGCTAGCCGGTATGAAAAAATAATTAGGACAAAACTAATCATTGATTTAAATAATCCGACCGCGGTTGCGAAACTGAAATCACCCTTAAGCATAGCGGAGCGATATACGAATGTATCAATGACGTCGCCTTTGGAATAGACAAGCGGATTATATAAGTTGAATATTTGATCGAAACCTGCATTCAGGACATTGCCCAGCTGCAGGGTGGCAACAACAACGATTATAGGCAGCATGACCGGCAGCGTCACATGAATCGTTTGCTGCAGCCGCGTTGCCCCATCCACCTCGGCTGCTTCGTACAAGGCAGGATTGACGCCGGCAATGGCAGCCAAATAAATAATCATGCTGAAGCCGAACTCCTTCCAGATATCACTGACTACCACGATGAAGCGGAACCAGTTTCCCTCTCCGAGAAAGAAAATAGGCTGCAGTCCAAACCAGTCAATAAGCATGCGGTTTACAATCCCGCCTTTAACCGACAATAAGTCGATTAAGATACCTCCCAATATAACCCAGGATAAAAAGTGCGGAAGATAGACGAGCGTCT
>DATJKM010000212.1:0-9199 GCA_035491515.1 Candidatus Udaeobacter sp.
GCTTCTGATCCGAGTATGGCGTCTTTCGGTTTTCGCCGCTGATTAATTCCTTGATTAGGGCCTTCACGCTGCCTGCGGAAGCCGAATCGCCTGAGTCCTGCTGATAGCCGGATGGGAAGAAAGATTTCAGCTCGAAGACGCCCCAAGGCGTTTGAGCGTATTTACCGGCGGTCACGCGGCTGACGGTCGATTCATGCAGACTCACTCTGTCCGCAATCCGCTTCAGGTTCATCGGCTTGAGACGGGAAATCCCTTCTCTGAAAAAGTCAATCTGCTCCTCGACGATCGCCTGCGTCACGCGAAACAAGGTGTCTCGCCGCTGCTCGATGCACTTGATGAAAAAGGCCGCCGCGTTCAGCTTTTTATAAAGAAATGCTTTTGCCTCGTCATGCTCCCCGCCTTCCCTCAGCAGCCGTTCATAATGCCCGTTAATGGAGAGACGGGGCGCAGCCGCGTTTTGAACGGTGACGGCGAACCGCTCCCCCGCCTGCTCGACTCTGACGTCAGGGATGATATAGGGGATGTCGCCTGCAGCGAAAGCAGCACCCGGACGGGGGTTCAACTGCTTCAGCGTCTCGATCGCCTCTTGCATCTCACCCGAAGCGGCCTGCAGCTTCGCAGCCAATCGATGAATGGAGTGATACGCGATATCTTCCAGATGATGCCGGATCAGGACGGGAACAAGCGGCGGACAAGCCGGCAGGCGATTCGCCTGAATGATTAGGCATTCCTGCAAATCTCTCGCCCCGACGCCTGCAGGTTCAAAACCATGCAAGATATCGAGCGCCTGCTCCGCCTCGCCATAATCGACCTGCAGCGTATCGGCGATTTCGGCTAACGACAGCTCCATGTACCCTTTCTCGTCCAGATTTCCGGTCATGTACGCGATGATTTGCCGGACAGCGTGCGGAATGCCGGTCAGCACATTCAATTGCTCCATAAGGTACTTCTCCAGAGTAGAGTCCTTCCATACCGCTTGATGAAGCGGATCATAATCGGGATTATACGGGCCGGATGGGCCGGATCCGGGCTCCGCCAGTTGCCCATGCTGCCGCTTGTCATACTCCGCATAGGCATCCCAATCGGTCCCGGAGAGTTCCAGCATCAGATTCTCCTGAAGCTCCTGCCTTATGCATTCGAGTAAATCCGGGGTCGGGAGCTGAAGGATCTTGATCGCCTGCCGAAATTGCGGCGTCATGCGCATTTTGGCCGTTTGCTGCTGAAACATGCCGTAACCCGGGCTCATCGCAATCATCCTTTAGGTTTATTGCTCTATTTTATTCCGGGTGCCCGGCCATTTTGACAACGGTATACGGGTGCCGTCATCCGGATTTCCAAAATAACGAATCTCCTTTAACCCCTCCGAAACTGCTGCGTACTATGGCGTGTGCTTTTCTCAGAAGCGATATGGCCTTCATCACATACAACGATATAAATTGAACGATAGATTGAGTGTACGCTGAGTCGCATAAGTGAACAACCTCACTTTACTCAGCTTGATGATATGTTTGAGCCACGTATAGCGGGATTTGTCATTCTAATTAGTTGCAAATGCTCGAAAAATACGGCTCCTGCTTGGAGCTATCTCGAACTTACACCAAATGAATCGCTATCCTGTAAATTTGCAATAACTTTTCCTTTATTAGCGCCTAACCTTGCTCTATCCTGCACATTTGCAATAAAAAGCTGCTATTTTCGGTTGAAGGCTGATTTAGGGGCTTCTAAGTTGTACGAAGTACAACATAGTAGCTTCATTTCGCTGAAAATGGTCTTCTATCCTGTGGAAATACAATATAGCTATTTATTCTAACCGGGATAACACGCGATGACCGGACCGATAAGGATGAAATTCTGCCGTTCAACTTATTTTGAACGATATTAGTCAAACGCTTCTTGTAAAATAACTTAAAACGGAAGAAGGATCCGCCGAAGCGGATCCCTTTTATGATTGCTGTTCCAGACGGTCCACGCGCCTGCGGAGGCGTTGGACTTCGTTGGTCAACTGTTCCATTTGACGTTCCAAGCGCGTTACTCTTCGCTCCAGGTTATCCGGTCCGGGCGGGCCAGGCGGGAATGGCGGGCCGGGCGGAAAAGGTGGACCTGGAGGACTTGGAGGACCTGGAGGACCTGGTGGAAAAGGCGGGCCGGGTACAGGGATATACAGTGTTAATCCGGCATAAATATAGTTTGGGTTCGAAAGGCCGTTCGCCTGCATGATCGCTTGAACGGACGTTCCGAATCTCGATGCGATCGACCATAATGTATCGCCGGGCCGCACTACATAATTCATGAAATATTCCTCCCGATAAATGAATCCTTACCGAGATAGTGTATGTGCCTATGGCAATTATTGATTGAGGCTATTGCCTATTTTCATACATCCGATTTTATGCGTCAGCTCGCAGCTGGCGCTTTTTGACGTTCCTAATCCAGAAATCTCTTTTATCAAACAAGCACCTCTTAAGGTTTACAAATTTTGGTTTACAAAAACCTTTCTTCAGCTTATATTAAAATCATCAAAAGTTTCCATAATGCAACAATGTGTCTTCAGATTAAATTTGTTTCCTGAGGGAACATGGAGGAGGTGGATCAACAAAGCTGCACATAGCGGCACCTTATTTCTGGTCGAATCATGATGGCCAACTACTTATTTTGGAGGGATTTTTTATGATGAATTGGTTGCGAAACAGTGTAACGGCGGCCATATTTCTGACTGTGCTGCGGCTGTATGTGGGATGGAAGTTCATTTCGGCCGGGTGGGGGAAATTGTCCGGCGGCAAGCCGTTCGATGCTTCCGGATTTATATCGGGGGCGATTGCCAAGACTGGTGGAGAAAGGCCTGTCGTTCAACAATGGTACGGAGACTTCCTGCAAGGCTTCGCCCTGACGAATGTGGATGTGTTTAATTTGCTGGTTCCATGGGGCGAGTTTCTCGTCGGCATTGGCCTTATCACAGGCACGCTCACCACGTTCGCGGCATTCATGGGCATCTTCATGAACTTCAATTTTTTGTTTGCCGGGGCGATCAGCCACAATCCGAACCTGATCCTCATCCAATTTTCCCTTCTGGCAGCAGGGATGAACGCGGGCCGCTTCGGCGGGGATTACTGGGTTATTCCCTGGGTTCGGAAATTTACCCGAAAGCATTCTCAAAAGGGGCAACCTTCCGTACAATCCCGTAACACTTAAAGTAAATTTGCTGCAGTAAGCTTTGCGTTTATCCTAAATGTGAATACATACTTCCTGCAGCGGATCTCTAACATTTATTTCATACAGATGTATATTGGCGCATGAAGCAGCATGTAAAAAAAGCCTTACCGAAGTAAGGCTTTTTTTACTGTCCATCCTTATCAATTACTCATAATCCTTCGCCAATTCCGCCAGCTCCTCATAGGCTTGCTCCGGCGTAATTTCACCGAACATGATTTTTTCGCCGACCGCTCTGAAGTCTTTCTGTGCGAAGTTGCTCCAGCCCTTAGGCTCCGGTACATACAGCTGAGCATCCGGCGCCGTATTTGCAATTAACGATATGCCCATTTTATCGGAAGCGGTAAATTTCGGAGTCAGCTGCTCGACGATCTTATTGGAGACAGGAACGCCGCGGGATGTACCCAAAAGCTCAGCCACTTCCGGATCGTTAATAAACCAGTCGATAAACTTCTTCGCTTCCTCCACATGCTCGGAGTTAGCGCTTGCGCTCCAGAACATCGATGGTTTGAGCCAGCCGCCGGCTTCTTTGTTTCTCGGGATCGTCACGAATTCGAATACCCCTGGCTTCAAGCTGTCAAAGCTGTTGGATTGTGCGGCGTGAACGATACGCAGCAGGGTAGTACCGTTTACCATAAGGTCAAGCTGAGGGTCCAATTCTTTGTCCGTCACGCTCACCTCGCCCGGAGGCACAATTCCCTCCTTGCGCAGCTCGGCAAATTTACGTTCAAATTCGAGGTACGTATCCTTGTCTAAATTCAGCTTACCGTCATCCGTAAACACCTGCCCTAAACCTTTGCTCAGCTGATAATTTGTGAATTGCTGGAAAGAGGATGAGAAGTCGGAAAATACGTATTTATCAGAACCGAGCTTGGCTTTCGCTTCTTTGCCGAAGGCGAAAAACTGGTCCCAAGTCCAGCCGTTCTCCGGCTTCGTAATGCCCAGCTTTTCTACAGCCTCTTTATTAAAGGCCATCCCGATTGCATTATTGCCGAGAGGAATCGCGTACAGCTTATCCTGATATTTCCCTGTGTTCAAGAGAGCCGCATCGATATCCCCCGTCGATATGCCGGTAGACAGATCGGCCAGTTGATTACGGCCCGCATATTCCGCCAAATAAGTCGCGTCCATTTGAATAATGTCCGGCGCATTTTTCGCTGCGGATTGGGTGGCCAGCTTATCCCAGTAGCCTTCCCAGCCGGAAAACTCGGGCTCGAACGTCACATTCGGATTTTTTTGCGTATACAAATCGAGCGCTTTCAAAGTTGCATCGTGTCTGGACTGAGATCCCCACCATAAAATGCGCAGCTTTACCTCGCTTGCTGCCGCCGGTTGATCCGTGCTTTCCGCTGCTGTGTTTTTGTCATTGGCGCTGCAAGCGGCAGCGCTTAAAAGCATAATTGCCGATAGTAGAACGGTAAGCGATTTCATTACATTGATCTTCATAGTAAATCCCCCTTAGGAATGGATAAACCGTTTACATTTCATATATTAGCAACCAATCTGATAATCGGGTATACGAGGGATGCACAATTTATTATAGAAATGCATTCTTTCTAGCCTTTTACCGATCCGGCCGTTATCCCTTCTACGAAGTGGCGCTGTGCCAGGAAAAAGATCAGGACGGAAGGTACGATGGAAACGAGGGACATCGCGAGCAGCTGCCCCCAAGGGACGGATGACTGGGAATCGACGAACATCCGCAGTGCTAAACCGACCGTGTATTTATCCACTGAGTTAATATAAATCAAATGGCCGAGAAAGTCATCCCAGTTCCACAGAAAACAGTAGATGGCTACCGTCACCAATGCCGGCTTCGTCAAAGGCAGCACGATCCGCCAGTAGATGCCGAACCAGCTGCAACCGTCCATTTTGGCCGATTCATCCAGTTCCTTCGGAATGCCTCTAATAAACTGGACCAGCAGATAGACGAAGAAGGAGCCGCCGATGCCGCCCGCCAGCGTATGCGGAACGATAAAAGGCAACAACGTATCGACCCAGCCCCAGCCGTTAAACATCACATACTGCGGTACCAGCGTGACCTGACTGGGCAGCATGAGCGTCAGCAAGAGGATCGAAAACCACAAGCCGCGCAGCGGGAAATCGAGCCGGGCAAAAGCGAAAGCGGTCAGGCTGCAGGCAACAATGGTTGTAAGGAGCACTCCTATAATCAATTGAAAGGTATTCAGATAGAAGTGGGTGAACGTAAATTCAGGTATCGCCGTCCAGCCGTCGCTGAAATTGCTCCACATCGGATGCTCGGGAAAGAGACCGGGCCTCGACATTTCCTCATTCGTCTTTAACGAAGCCCCGATCCACCAAAAGACGGGATACATCATGACAAGGCTTAACAGGCTGAGCAGCACATTTTTTTGCAGCATGCTTCGTGTAGAGCTCCGCATCATCCTTTTTTCCTCCCATCGTTCTCGTAGAATACCCAGTACTTCGAGCTCATGAAGATCAACGCTGTGCAAACGGCAATGATGACGAGCATGATCCAAGCTAGTGCCGAGGCGTACCCCATCTGCAGCCGTCCGAATGCGCGGTCATACAAATATAGGGCGTACATATACGTAGAGTTGATCGGTCCGCCCTCCGTAATGATGAATGCCTGCGTGAACATTTGGAAAGAGCCGATCGTTTGAAGCACTAAATTAAACAAAATGACCGGCGAAAGCATCGGAATCGTAATACTGAAAAACTGTCTGAGCCTGGTGGCTCCGTCCACTGATGAAGCTTCGTACAGCTCCGTCGATATTTGCTTGAGTCCGGCCAAAAATATAACCATCGAGGAGCCGAACTGCCAGACCACCAGCAAAATCAGCGTTCCAAGCGCGGTATGCGGATTGGTGATCCAGCTGACCCCTTTTATGCCGAACAAGGCCAGCAGCTGATTGAACAGCCCGTCCGAGTCAAAGATATTTCTCCACAGAATAGACACCGCAATGCTGGTCCCGATCAAGGAAGGGAGATAAACCATCGTTCTGTAAAAGGACATGCCGCGAATATTTTGCTTAAGCAGCATCGCAATCAGCAGCGCGGCGATCAGCTTGAGCGGAACCGAGAATAGAACGAATAAAAACGTGACCTTCAGGGATTGGACAAACACCGCATCGGAAGTAAAAATCCGTTCATAGTTCCCGAGGCCGGTCCATTCCGGCTGCTCCAGCAGGGAATATTTCGTGAACGAGAAGTACAGCGATTGCAGCATCGGCCAGAACGTCAATAAAAAAAGTCCAATCAGCCATGGAGCCAAAAATAAATATCCGGCGACCGGTGATTCCCATCTGCTCAGAAAACGGCTCAGTATCGACTTCTTTTTCGGGGCCGGAATCGCTTTCGCCGCACTGGAAATAACTGTGGAAGAGCTCCTATTCATAGTAAGCATCACCTCTGTCTGGTTTTTATAAATTAATCATATAAGACATTTAGGTGATGAAAAATAGGAACGATGAACACTTTGTTATACAAATGAACACAAAAAGAAGACTGCAAATTCGTGTCCCGAATCCCAGTCCTCTATGAGATACTATGGCTTATTTTTATACAAATCTGTCGGATTGCAGCCGGTATACTTTTTAAATAACGTACTGAAATACGGCACATACTTATAACCGACCCGGTCCGCCACCTCGTAGATCAAGTGCTTCCCTTCCAAAATCATTTCTTTCGCCTTTTCCATCCGAATCCGCGTCAAATAGCTGTTGAAGGACTCTCCCATCGCCTTCTTAAAGAGAAGGCTTAAGTAGTTTCTCGAAATATGAATACGATCCGCCAGATCGGATATCGTAATCGGCTCGGCATAATGCTCATGGATAAACTGGACGATAAAATCAACGGCCTGTCGATGCTTGATGTTCTCATTGCCGCTGCGGGAGCCGCAAATCATATCAATTTTTCCGTAAAGCCACTCCTTCAACTGCTCCAGCGTCGTTACGGAACGCAGCTCCCGGGTAACCTCGTCCACCTTGGCGAAGTCTTCCAATTGAATGCCGACTTCAAATAGCGTATACGCAAAAATAGTCCAAAGCTCCGTACCCAGCATTTCAAGATTGCGGGCCGATACATCCCCGCCCTTGCTCCACTGGCCGAAGTAATCATCCACAATCTCCTTCGCCTTATCTTCTTGAAACAGCTTCATGGCCTCTGCCATTTGCTGATAAAATTTAACCGGACGGAGGGAGATCGGGTAAGCTTGCTGCTCCTTTTTTCCGCCATGAACATATTCGTATAAGTGAATGCCTTCTATTGGCGCGGTGTTTTTAAAGTAAAGAGCCTGGAAAGCCTCCTCGGTCGAATCCGCAATTTCCATCCAATTCGGCTTAAACGTTCCAATGCCGGCATGAAGCGTAATATCTAAGAAGGAGCGGACGCTTTGAATAACCCGTTCCCCAAAGCGGTAAGCTTGCTTCATCGTAAGGTCGCTCCATTCTTCATTCGGAGCATGAAGGATAACCGCCGAGTGGCTGCTGAATAATTCAACATAATGAGAATCTGGCCACTCCTCGCGGGAGAGCTCCTGAATAATGTTAGCGATGGCGAACCTGAACAAGCTCAAATCCTTCGTCGAGGCCCTGGTAACCCGGTCCGTACGAATAATTTCAATGCCAATCACGGCATGGCGGCGGTCGTTCCAATAGCGGTACGCTTCAGGAATCATCCGGGTAACCGGAAGCTTCGTATGATCCGGTCCCGTGGAGATCGATTTGATCCATTCTTTCTCAACGAACGGCTCGTATAGCTTCAGCTTCTCCTCCAGCTCTTCATTTCGATGTCTTTGCTCCAGCTCTTCCTCCAATGCCGCGATCGTTCTCCCCAGTACATCCTGAATCGTCTGAACGCTAATCGGTTTGTTTAAATAATCGGCTATCCCAAGCCGAAGCGCTTGTCTTGCATATTCGAAATCAGCGTAGCCGCTTAGAACAATAATCTTCCCGTGAAAATTCGCCTTGTTCAGCTGCTCCACCATATCCAAGCCGCTGAGCACGGGCATATAAATATCGGTGATCACAATATCGGGCTGACACTCTAGAGCGACCCGCAGTCCTTCTTCCCCGTCCATCGCCTCCCCGACCCATTCCGCATCAAGCTCCGCCCAGGGGATGACGTTTTTCATTCCTTCCAACACGTTCCGGTCGTCATCGATAATTACAATTTTCCACATGCCGCATCACCCTGTTCTTCTTTATTGTTTAACACCGGAATGCGTATGAGGACCGTTGTCCCGGGGCCATCCGTATTCGGCTTCAGCTCTAGACCGTAGCTGCCGCCAAAATAAATGTCAATGCGTTCACGGACGTTCCGGATTCCGTATCCTCCTGTTTTTCTCTTCTTCGGCTTCTGCCAGTCATCCCTTAGACCAATGCCGTTATCGGTTATTCGAAAGACGACTGCAGCATCCTTGGTGATCTCCGCGCTAACTTCGATCGTTCCTTCTTTTTTACCGTGAAACCCGTGCATAATAGCATTCTCGATAAAAGGCTGCAGCGTCATCTTCGGAATAGATAAGTCCTTGATGCTTTCAGGTACGTCTACCCGTAAAGCGAACTGCTCACCCAGCCGAATCTGCTGAATCTGCATATAGCACTCCATGTGCTGCAATTCGTCACGGATCATGATTACGCTTTCACCGTTCGATAGGCCGATGCGGAACATTTTGCCCATTAATTCCAGTATAGTGCTCATCTTCTCCTGTCCGCCTGCAATCGCCATCCAGTTCAGCTGATCCAAGGTGTTATACAAAAAATGCGGATTGATCATCGCCTGCAGCGCTTTGATCTCAGCCTCCTTCTGTCTCCGGTACTGATCCTCCAGCGAGGCGTACAACTCCTGAATACGCTCGAGCAGCTTGCGGTAGCCTGCAAATAACGCGCCGAATTCATTGCGGTACCCTTCCGGCAAATTAATTTTGTTGACGTTCACCGAATTTCGGCTCATTTCCTGCAGCAGCAGTCCGATCGGCTTTACAAACTGCCGGGAAAAAAACAAGTTG
>DATJKM010000213.1:0-8393 GCA_035491515.1 Candidatus Udaeobacter sp.
CTATGATAAAAATAAAGGATATTAACAAAATGCTATCTATTCAATGGAGCGACGGGGATATTGGTCATAATGGCATTTACCTGCTTGAGGGGGACCGGATGGTGCAATCGTTAACGGAAAACCTCGCGCCGTTTGATTTGAGCTATAAAATATCGAAGAAGCCATATGAATCTCTGACTGACCGGAAGACAGGAGATACCTATCTCGTGATGAACAGGATGAGCGATATGGTCAATATTGCTTACAGTGTCGTTATACCGGAGGAGACGCTGCTTCGCAACCTATTATTTTTTAGAAATGCGACTTTATTCGCTCCAATTGGATTTTTAGCCATTTTACTTATTTATTTGTTTTTTATGAGGAACATGCTGTTTAAACCGCTGCATGAGCTGATTCTTGGGATGAAGAAAATTTCTCTAGGCATGCTGGACGTAAGGCTGAAGAAGAACAAATCGCTTGAATTTGAGTTTCTCGGAAATACGTTCAACGTCATGGCGGAGCAAATTAAAACCTTAAAAATCGATGTCTATGAGGAGCAGCTGCGCGTGAAACAAGGAGAATTGAAGCAGCTTCAGGCGCAAATCAATCCCCATTTTTATATGAACAGCTTGAATATCATTTACAATCTTGCTGCGTTGAATGATACGGAAACGGTTAAAAAGATGTCGCTTCACCTTGCGGATTATTTCCGATTCATCATGAAGGCCAATCGGGATACGATTACGCTCAAGGAAGAGCTGATGCACATCGAAAACTACATGACGATTCAAAAAATCAGGTTTCCTGACAAGCTGCAATGCACATTTGAAGGAATGGACGCCATTCTAAATTACCCGATTGCTGCCTTGACCTTACAACCGTTTGTAGAAAATTCGATCATTCATGGATTCAAAAACAGGCGGCAGCTCTTCCAAATTAAAATATCGGCGGAAACGGAATCTGACAACGGATTTACATTAACCATCTGCGATAATGGGGTTGGCTTCGATCCAGAGGTGCTGGAGAAGCTGCATAATAAGGAGCCGCTTCGGCAGGGGGAAACAAGCAGCCTAGGCATTATGAACGTTATGCATAGACTGCATCTGCTTTATGGCGATCGGACGTCGATTACATTCCGCAATCAATCGGAGGGCAGCGGGGCGATGGTCGTTATCGTATTTCCCAAGCGAATGGAAGGGGTAAAAGCCGTTGTATAATTTATTGGTTGTAGATGATGAGGAGATCGCGATTCGAGGTATTGTAGAAGGAATAGACTGGTCCACGCTGCCGATTGCCAACATCTATACCGCGATTGATGCAGAAGAGGCGCAATCTTTGCTGACCTCGCACACGATACACATCATGCTTTCGGACATCGATATGCCGAATCAGAGCGGAATCGATTTGCTGGAGTGGGTTAATGAGCATTCTCCCTCAAGCGTGACAATCTTTCTAACTGGACATGCGGACTTTAAGTACGCGCAGCAGGCGGTTCAGCTGGGCAGCTTCGATTATTTGCTTAAGCCAATCGACCATAATGCGCTGAAAGCATGCGTGAATGAGGCGCTGGACAAGGTTCGCGATCTGGAGGAGCTTTCAAAAATCCGCGGGACGTACAGCCTATTTTACGAGCAATGGAGCAAGCAACGTCCGATTTTAATCGAGCGTTTATGGCAGGACGTCATCCACTACCGGTTGTCGGCGGCGCCGCAGCAGCTTGAATACGCGATGCAAACCTATGCTTTACCGCTTCAAGCGGACAGCCTGATTCGCGTCGTCCTCATTAGCATCGAGCAATGGCGAGAAGAATGGTCAGCCCGCGATGAGGAAATTATGACGTATGGCATTAAAAATGCAGCTGAGGAGCTCGTGCTTCAGAGCGCTCCGGGGCAGATCGTGCAGGATGGCAGCGGTATTCTCTACGCGATATTTTATGGCTCGCCGGAAGGGGAGGATCAGTCCATCGCCGATATTGCAGAGAGATGCAAAACTTTTATTCATCAGTGCAAAAGCATGCTGCATTGTCATCTCTCCTGTTATATCGGAGAGGCCGTGGCGGTTAAGCAGCTCCGCACCGGCGTACAGGCGCTGTTATCGCTTGAGCGCAGCAACGTAAGCAATACATGCGCGATTATTATAGAGCGTGACAATAAGCAGAAGCAAGGGCTGGGCGCACTCCAGCAGGCTCCCTTTTCCGATTGGGCGCTACTGCTGGAGTCAGGCAAGAGGGCAGAATTAGCGCTGCGGATTGACGAATGCTTCGACCAGATGCAGGAGAGTAAAGTCGATTATACGTACATGGCTTCGTTTTATTATGGTTTTATGAATATGCTGTTCCAATGGCTAAATAAAAAATCGGTGCAAATGACCGACGTATTCACAAATAGAGAGTGGGAGGCCGGCGAGAACGTTCTAAAATCATTAGCCCGGATGCGGGCATGGACACAGCAATTGAGCAGTCAGGTTACGGAATACGCCAATCAGAACGGGAAGGACGTATCGCAGGTCGTGGATAAGGTTCAGCGCTATATGGAGGAGCATCTTGGCGAAGAGTTCAGCCGCGAGCAGGCTGCGGAATCGGTGTATTTGAACCCGGCTTATCTATCGCGCCTGTTCCGCAGGGAAACCGGCTATTCCTTAACGGATTACTTGGTGAAAATACGAATAGCGAAGGCACGAATCATGCTGGAGAAAACAAATAACCGGGTCAGCGACGTTGCGATTAACGTGGGCTATGCCAACTTTTCGCACTTCTCCAAGTTATTTAAGAAGATGACCGGTCTGACGCCGCAGGAGTATCGCAAAAAGTATCAGGATGTATGAGTGAGAAGTCACAGCACCGTTAATATGGTCACGGCGCCGACAGATGTCGGCGTCTTTTTTTTATACAATTAAGACAAGAGAGATGACTCAAAGCCTTAGAAAGAGGAGGAGGAAAGCGATGGCGGACCAGACGTCGAAAGCGCTGACAACGGCCTATTTTCCAAAAATAAAAGCTAGGAAGACATCACATTTACTCATATTCCGCAAATATTGGATGTTCTATGTGATGATGCTCCCAGCCATCGTACTGCTTGTGTTTAACAACTATATTCCTATGTTCGGCATCATTATCGCGTTTAAAAGCATTAATTACGCGGACGGAATACTAGGAAGCGCATGGAACGGATTAACCAACTTCGAGTATTTGTTCAAAACTTCGGATGCATGGATTATTACGCGAAACACATTATTGTACAACTCGGGGTTCATTATATTGAATTTAATCTTTCCGCTGGCTTTTGCGATCATGCTAAATGAGATTCGCAGCAGATTCGTAGCTAAGCTTCACCAGACGATTATGTTTCTTCCGTACTTCCTTTCCATGGTCGTAATCAGCTATCTCGTCTTCGGTTTCATGAGCGATGAGCACGGTTACTTGAACAGCTCACTGCTTCCGGCATTAGGACTTGAAAAGGTGAATTGGTATTTTACGCAGGAGGTATGGCCTTACGTCCTGCCGATCGTGAACACGTGGAAGAGCATGGGTTACTTTACCGTCATTTATATGGCTGCCATCATAGGCATCGACGATGAGTATTACGAGGCCGCTACCATCGATGGAGCAAGCAAGTGGAAGCAAATGACCAGCATTACGATTCCGCTCATTATGCCGGTGATCACGATTATGACACTGCTGCAGATCGGGAAAATATTCAATGCGGATTTCGGCTTATTCTTCCAGGTGCCAAGAGAATCGGGCGTATTGTTCCCTGTTACGAACGTTATCGACACTTATGTGTACCGGACGTTTCTTACAGTAGGAGATATCGGCTTATCGTCCGCAGCGGGGCTGCTTCAGTCTGTCGTCGGCTTTACGCTGGTGTTTCTATCGAACTGGGTGGTGCGCCGCATAAACAAGGATAATGCTTTGTTTTAGCCGATGCATAACAATCCGTATTTTTTATGAAAAACTTATGGAGGTGAACTATGGAAGCAGTCGAGAAAATATCGTCCGGGTCCAATCCAAAAAATCAATTGTCGATTCCGGCTTCTCTAGGCATCAATGTATTCTTTATTCTTTATTCCTTGCTCTGCATTATACCGCTTGTGCTCATTGTGATGGTATCGATTTCCGACGAGGGTACGGTTGTGAGAGAGGGCTATCAATTCATTCCGTCCAAGCTGGATTTGGCAGCCTATCAGTTTTTGTTCAAGGATGCGACTCAAATTATTCGTTCCTACAGCATCTCCATACTCGTCACCATCGTGGGCACGACGCTTAGTCTCATCATTATGGCGCTTTATGCTTATCCGATCTCAAGGGCGGATTTCCCGCATGCCAAGTTCTTCACCTTCTTCGTCTTCTTCACGATGCTGTTCTCGGGCGGATTGGTTCCATGGTACTTGGTATACGTACAAGTTCTGGATTTGAAGGACACGCTGCTTGCCCTTATTATGCCCCTTCTCGTGGCCGCTTTCTTCGTGCTTATTATCCGGACGTTCTTTCAGACGACGATTCCTGCAGCTGTGCTGGAGTCGGCCAAAATCGATGGCGCGGGTGAGCTGACTATTTTCGCCAAAATCGTCCTTCCGCTATCGCTTCCGGTACTGGCGACGGTCGCCCTCTTCCAGACGCTGACCTATTGGAATGACTGGTTTCTAAGCTTGGTGTTCATTACGAAGGATGGGAATATCACCGTTCAGTATTTGATGTATAAGACGATGCTGAACATTCAATTCCTTGCGAATAACAGCACCGCGGCAGCGGCTATTACGGCAGCAGGCGGCACCTTTAAATTTCCGAGCGAGACGGTTCGCATGGCGATGGTAGTCGTCGGCATCGGCCCCATTATTTTCGCTTACCCGTTCTTTCAAAAGTATTTTGTTAAAGGCTTGACTGTCGGCGCCGTTAAAGGCTGATATCTCAGTAGCTGCTGCTGTTGGCTGTAGCCGGCAATGCCGGTTTAGCATAAAAACTTAATTCTTAAGGGAGGTCCACCCGCTATGAAGCAAGTTAAACAAAAGACATTCATGCTTCTGTTATTGATGCTGACCATCGTGCTCGTTGTGTCGGCATGCTCAGGAAACAACTCTAAAACCAATAACAATCCAGAGCCTACAAAGGACTCCGCCGCAACGGAAGAGGAGCCGCCTGCATCAGATTTGAAGCCGTATAAAATATCGCTCGTGTATCCGGGTACGCCTCAGACGGATGAGAAAAAAGTGGAAGAGGCGCTTAATAAGCTGCTTACCGAAAAGATCAACGCAACGATCGACCTGATGCCAATAGATTGGGGAGCGTGGGATGATAAAATCAATCTCATGATCGCTTCCCGTGAAGAGGTTGACATTATATTTACCGCTCAATGGAACGGCCATGCGAATAATGTATCCAAAGGCGCTTTCCTCGAGCTTGGCGATCTGATTGATCAATATGGCAAGGGTATCGTGGATTCACTTGACCCTGCCTTTCTTGAAGGCGCAAAGATCAATGGCAAAAACTATGGTATACCGACAAATAAGGAGCTCGCTGCCGCAGGAGGTATCGTATACCGCAAAGACGTTACCGACGAGCTCGGCATCGATATGAGCAATGTGAAGACCCCTCAGGATTTGGACGCAGTCTATGCGGTAGTAAAAGCAAAAAGACCGGATTTAACTCCGCTTTATACGACAGCAGGCGTTTTTAACTCGCATTTCTTCGCCAATTATGACTTCCTGGGCGATTCGACGATTCCTGGCGCAATTCTGAAGGACGAAGCCGGAACGACGGTAACGTCGATAGAGAAAATTGAACGCTACAAACAATATTTGAACCTCACACGCGATTATTTCAAAAAAGGTTATATTAACGCGGATGCTGCGACAACGCAGGTCTCTTCCGGAGATGCATGGAAGGCAGGCACCGTATTCTCCACAGTCGAGCCAATGAAGCCAGGCAAGGATGCTGAAATCGCAAGCGCTTCGGGTCTGACAGGCAAGCTGGCACAAATTATAATGACGGAAAAAACGGTTGCGACTTCTGAAACGGCTGGCTCGATGCTAGGCATTTCTTCTACTTCCAAGGATCCGGCCCGCGCTATGATGCTGATTAACCTGCTCCATACGGACAAAGAAATCAACAACCTGCTAAACTTCGGGATCGAAGGCGAGCACTATACTCGTAACGGTGAAATCATTACCGCCACAGACAGCACGGCGAATTATAACCCGGGATCCGCTTGGATGTTCGGCAATCAATTCCTCAACTATGTATGGGATACCGAGGATCCGGATAAATGGGCCAAATTCAAAGAGTTCAACCAAAACGCGAAGGTATCTCCCGCGCTTGGCTTCGTATTTAACAGCGAGCCGGTAAAAGCTGAAGTTGGGGCACTCGCGAACGTTATCCGTCAATACCAAAGAGCGCTTGAAACGGGCTCGGTCGACGTTGATAAAATCCTTGCCGAGTACGAAGCGAAATTAAAGGATGCAGGTGTTGACAAGGTTATCGCCGAAAAGCAAAAACAATTTGATGAATTTCTGGCGAGCAAGTAAGCAAGGATGTCCGTGAAAATAACGAAAGCCCGCGTCTTGCATAAGGCGCGGGTTTTTCTTGCTTGCATTTTTTGATGAATTCTTTACAATTAGACTATTATTTAAAATTCAACATCCCATTAGGGGGCAAATCGAATATGACCCGAAAGGTGAGCCATTTGATTCGTGCAAGGATGCTCCTGCTCTCCTGCTTATTTCTAATAAGCGCTTGCTCTAATCAGACAGGCACGAATCGCCCGCTAAAAAACAGTGAAAGCAACATGACATTCGGCAATAAAATTGAAAGCGCTTCAATAGGTTTGGGTGACAGCGGCGGCGGGGTAAATGATGATACACCAACAGCCTATACGTTAAAATTTGTATATACGGGATCGCCGCAAAAGGATGAGGAAGAAATAGAAGCGGCAATGAATGCGTATTTATTAAACAAAATCAACGCGAAAATTGATCTCATACCGATTGATTGGGGACCGTGGGATGACAAAATCAACCTCATGGTCGCATCGCGTGAGAAGGTTGATATCCTATTTACAGCGCAATGGAATAAGCATGCGGTCAATGTGTCGAAGGGCGCATTCTTAGAGATTGACGAGCTGATGGAGCAGTATGGCCAAGGGATTCTGCAATCGCTAGATCCCGTGTTTCTAGCGGGTGCTAAGATCAACGGGAAAAATTATGCCGTTCCTACGAACAAGGAATTGGCCGGGCAAGGCGGCATTGTCTACCGGTCGGATATAGCAGATGAGCTTGGTATTGATATGTCCAAGGTCAAAACGATCGAAGATTTGGATGCTGTGTATCAAATCATCCTTACGAAAAAACCGGGCATGATACCTCTCTATATGAAGCAAGGCGAGACGTTTAATGCGCATTACTTCGGAAATTTCGATGCGCTGGGGGATACCTCAATTCCCGGCATCATTCTCAAGGACGAAGAAAGTACGAAGGTTATGCCGGCCTACGAGGTTGACCGTTATGTGAATACGCTTCGCATGACGCGTCAGTTTTTTCAAAAAGGATATATAAATAAGGATGCGGCTACCAATCAGACGATGAACAACGACGCTTTAAGATCCGGAGATGTATTCTCCATTACAGCTGCATTGAAGCCAGGCAAGGATGAGGAGCTGGCTATTCAAACTGGCCTTACCGGCAAGCTGGCACAGCTAGCATTAAATGTGAAGACGATTGCGACGTCTGAGACGGCGGGCTCCATGCTGGCTATTTCCACTACTTCGCAGGATCCTGCTCGCGCGATGATGTTTATCAATCTGCTCCATACGGACCCTTACTTGAACAATTTGCTGAACTACGGCATAGAAGGCAAGCATTATTTGAAGGTTAACGAAAATGTAATCAAGCCGACCGAGCTTACGAAAGACTATCATCCAGGATCTAATTGGATGTTCGGCAATCAGTTTTTGAACTATGTCTGGGACACCGAGGACCCTGACAAATGGGATAACTTTAGAGAATTTAATCAAAATGCAAAGCTGTCTCCCGGACTTGGTTTCGTATTTGACGGTTCAGCGGTCAGAGCCGAAATAGCGGCCGTCGTCAATGTCGACAGACAGTATCAAACCGCGCTGGAAACCGGGTCAGTCGATATCGATAAAGTGTTGCCGGAGTATACCGAGAAGTTGAAAGCGGCCGGTATCGAAAAAATTGTTGCAGAGAAGCAGGCTCAATTCGATCAATTTCTTGCAAGCAAATAAAACAGCGCATAAGGTGCCGGCCAAGCGACAATCGCTATGCCGGCACTTTTTGTTCGTTGCGACCTGCTAGAGAGCGCTGGTACCAATGCAATAGACGTAAGTTAGCGGTTTATAAGGGGGAAGCCCGCTTTTTCCCCTGGAGGCGGGCTGCTGACTCGACCTAAGTCCAGTGCGGAAACC
>DATJKM010000214.1:0-9888 GCA_035491515.1 Candidatus Udaeobacter sp.
CATACATTCGATCCGGAGACCCCTCTTGAAGAAACGCTGCGCGCGCTTGAGGATATGGTGCGCTCAGGCAAGGTGCGCTATATCGGCGCGTCCAATTACTTGGCGTGGGAGCTGATGAAAGCGATATGGATCAGCGAACGGTTGGGGCTGAACCGGTTCGTTTCCACGCAAGTGAGCTACTCACTCGCGGATCGTACGCCCGAGAAGGAGCTTGTCCCGATGTGTCTTGATCAAGGGGTCGGCATCATTCCTTACTTTCCGCTGGCGGGCGGTATTTTGTCCGGCAAGTACAGCTCCACGGATAAGGCGCCGGAAGGCTCCCGGGCGCAAACCGATCCGAATTTCAGCAAATTTTTGGATGACAAAACGATTGCGCTCAGCGAACAGGCGGTAAAGCTCAGCAAAGAGCTGGGGTGTACGCCAAGCGTCCTGTCGCTTGCATGGCTTATGAATAAGCCTGCTGTTTCGACGGTTATTGTAGGGGCAGCGCGGAGGGAACAGCTCGCGGAAAATATGAAGAGCGTTTCTCTTCAGCTGGATATAGAGGACCAAAAAAAGCTGGACGCGATGAGCAGCCCGTTTCGTAACGGCGAGCCTTTCGCCTTTTACCGGTTGCCGTAAGCGGCAGCGGGCCTCCTCCTTGTGGGAGGCTCTGCCTGCGCCCGGGCCAAGATGAGCGCCATCATGAATGGACGTTCATCTTGGAGAAGCTGCCGGGCTTCATGGCGGACAGCTAGTCGCTAATTATGGCCGAAAAATTAGCATACTGCACAAACTTCGTTACGGACGGCCGGATTTTGCCGGTTGCAGACAGCGGGGCTTTATCGTTCTTCGACGGCTTGGAATTCACTTCGATCAGCCATACATGACCTTGCGTATCAATAGCCAAATCAATGCCCAGCTCGGCAAAATGCCCGGTCATGTGCGTCTCGATGCCTTTGGCTATTAGCAGCGCAGCCCGCCTTAGCTTTGCCAATCCGCCGGTCGCTGCGGCAGCGCGTGTTCGCGAGAGCGCAGCTTTGACGGTAGTTACCGTTCCGCCGCGGGCCTGATTGGAAACGAATTGCTGATTGCCGGCAATTCTGGCGACAATGGAGGTGATGCTCCACTGCCCGGTGACATCACGCTGTACCAGCGCCCGGAAATCGACCGGTCTGCTGCCTACCGATAGGAGATTAAGACCCCGCTGAATTTGATAGCGGTTTTTTTTCATTTTGCTAGAGATCGCATTAAACAATTTCTCTATGCTTGTATATGATTGTTTGCGGACGCCGTTGAAATTGTTGAAATGACAAGTGTACGTTGTATTGGCATTCCGGTTAATGCGGATAATGCCTTTGCCCAAGCTCCCGCTGTTCGGTTTTAGAAACACGACGTTATGCTTGCTGCACATCGTTTTCAACAGCGCAAAATTGCGGAGCAGATGGGATTCCGGAAGATACACATGCAGCTCGGGCTCTTGTTTAAGCGCCTGGAAAACTTCTGTTTTATTTAGGTATTTCTCGGTGAAAAATACTGTGTTATAACGGCTCTTGGCGTTTGTTATAAACTTTTGAACTCTCGCCAGACTTTCCAGCTTACGGGAGGTTACGCGGTTATAGATTACATTGGGGGTAGGAAAACGATTCCGTACCCATTTGTTCGTATATCTCCAGCCGTTAACCGTATCAGACTGCCTTTGTATATCCGCATGCGTGAAAAAAAAGATGATAGAGTTATCCAGCTTGCTTGCCCGGATAAGCTCGCGGCAAAATGATGTATTGACGCCGAAGGGGTTACTAGGCATCTTCCTATTAATGTGACTGAGCATCACGCCGATAAGCGGACCGATTTGAAGTGTTTCAGTGCTGGGTTGATATTGCACGGACAGCTCGTCACCACGAGTGAGCCCCCATTTAGAAGCAAGCGCAGAGCTGATGAGCAGAACATCTCCTTGTGACGAAGGCTCGACCATTACCTCCTGACTAGCTGATCCGAAGCATAGTTTCAAGGGTTGCCCGATGGGGATCGTCCACAATTCGATAATCGATTCATTGAGCATGAGAACCGATCCGTCTGTAGAGGCGCCGGCATTTTGTATTTGAAGCTTAATCTGTGTACGGTTCATGCGAACTCCTTCCCAGCACCGACTTGTCATAAAGAAAGACTTCGAATGCCTGAAATCCTTATTTAATCAGCAGTATCTCTGAGCATACGGACAGAATAGGAGATTTGAGCAAACAGGCGCGGGTCCGAGTGATATTTGAATAATTGAAATTGAGGTCTGGTGTTGGCTTCCAGCAGCCAAATTTTCCGATTGGTATCGATGGCGATATCTAAGCCCAGCTCCGTTATTTTAGGAAAATGCTTCTTCATCCCGTCCGCGATCAGAATGGAAAATTTCTTGATATGCGTCTCCCATTGCGCCCCGTTTTCCTTCGGAATTCCAAGCGCCTGATGCAGGCGAATCGGCCGTCCTCCGCTGCTGTGGTTCGTCACGAACTGATTCTTTGCCGCCACCTTCCCCATTATTCCGAAAAACCGCCACTTTCCGTTTGGTCTAAGATGCAATAGAGCGCGGAAATCGATCGGGCTTCCATTAATTCGAATCAGATCGATGCCCTGCTGTATGAGAAAGCTCTCCGCACCGATCAGCTTTTTTAGTTTAAGAGCAGCTTTCTTCAGATCACGGTATATAAGTTTCTGTGTAGCCGTCTGGATGACATAGGTGTCCTCCTCATGCGTAACCTTCATAACGCCTTGTCCCTGCATTCCGATGTCCGGTTTGACAAAAAGGACAGGATATCGTTTGATCATTTGGATGAATGCTTGCGGGGAGAACAGCTCCGTATCGGGCAAATATTCACGGAGTTCCGGTTCGCCCCAGAGTGACTCGTGCTTCAACCATTTCCTTCCGGGATATTTAATCAATCTAGCTTTCACTGTGGAATCTCCTCCGTTGATTAACAGCAGTTCACGTCATGAAATAGGCCTCGATCGACGTTATTCATATTATTCCGGCATGTCACAAAGAGTACCAATCCGCAAGATTATTCATGATTTGGGCGAATATCTAAAGCGGGACAAAAGCCTTTGCGCATAGGATATTATACGGTTCATGCATAGGAGAGCCTAGCAGACGATAAAGATCGGAGATCGAATATGAATAATATTTTAGGCATCATGACACACCGTATCGCGCGCCCGGAAAACTTTCGCCGTCATGCCCAATCTGCGCTTGCAGAGAAATTCGACGGCGTCGTTGTTTTTACGCCAAGAGATGTGAACTTGGAACATCGTCAAATCAAAGGCTGTCTGTTTCGGGACGGCAGCTGGACCAGGAAAACCATACCTTTCCCCAAAATAAATATGGATATCGGTTTCTACCCGCCCGCGTTAACCCCGAGAGCAACCCTTGTGAAAAAGTGCAAGCAGCTGCGCTTTACCGGCTACGGCCTCGGCAATAAATGCAAAATTCAGAGCCATATGGTCGCTTCCTCTGTTCTTCAGCCTCTCTTGCTGCCAACCGAACAAGTAACGAGTGCCCAGCAGTTCATCAAATTTTTGAAAAAGCATGGAAGCATTATGCTGAAGCCGATCAACGGGTGGGGCGGTAGAGGAATTATAAGGGTGTCACTTGAAAAAGAGCATTTCGTCGTGCAGAGAGACGGTGCACGCAAGCAGATTTTGCCAAGCGCCCGGCTGGACTCCTACATTTGGAGCGTATTGAAGAAAGGCCGGCATCTGATGCAAAAATGGATTGATATCCGAAACAAAAACGGGAAAGTGTTCGACATTCGCGCCCTTATGCAGAAGAAAGACGAGGGCAACTGGAAAATGACGGGAATGGCCGTACGGGAAGGCATGAAGGACAAAATCACCTCGAACATAAAGAGCGGCGGCGACGCTTATAAGGTATCGGACTACCTGGAGAGAGAGTTTGGCAGCGAGAAAGGCGAAGCGCTCACCAAATCGATTGTCGAGGTCGCGGAATACATCCCCGAGTTTATGGAAAAATCATACAACTCCCGCTTATCTGAGCTCGGGATCGATCTGGCCGTCGATACGAGCGGTAAGCTCTGGCTCATAGAGATCAATATTAAGCCGGGAAAAATGATTATTCGGCGATTGCATGGGAAAAAGGCGTGGGAGCAATGTCTTCATATCCCTTATCAATATGCTCGAAATTTGTCGGTAAAAAGGTAAAAATAAAGGCCCTTCACCCGTGCTCGCTTGCGGTGAAGGGTCTTTATTTTATGGAAAAAAATTGAAGTGAAAAACGGTTTGGATACATCTACCATCGAATTAAACTAGCAAAACTTGCTATTATAGAAATACATCACGCTTAAGGAGCTGGTAGATATCTATGAAGAAAAAGATTATTGGCCTGACACTTGCTTTATCGTTAAGCACAACAGGGATAGCTTTCGCTGCTACAGATTTTTCTAAATCCGAAGCGGTGGCGAAGTATAATAAGTATATTAAAGCTGATAGCTATGTGAAAGACGAATTGTACAATGTGGCGGATTTCCGCAGTAAATATGCCAATCTGAAAGGAACGCTGGCTTACCGGGTTGTAGAGCGCGCCATCTGGTATATGGAAAACGGTTACTTTATTTATGGACACGGTTACAAGGCTTACGGCAAGTACGGCTACGAGGACTGTTCAGGTTTTACGAGCCTCGTATACGGCGATTTCGGCTACAATATAACGGGAACTTCCAGAAGCTATGATTCCGTAGGAACAAAGGTTGCAGGCGTCGGCAAGAAAAAGGTAGACGGGAAATGGCAGCTGACAGGCATTCAAAACCTGCGGATCGGAGACATTCTGACTTGGCAGCAAAACGATCATATTTCCCACGTAGCCATTTATATGGGTACCAACCGCGCTGGACAACCTGTCGTTATCGGCACAAGAGGAGACGGCAACCCTACGGCGCTGGGAACGGTAGACAGCTGGTCATACTGGTGGGGAGAGAAGTTCCATTCCGCGAGACGCGTTTTGCCTAATGCTGCCTTGAGCGGAATGGCAGGAAAAACGGAAAAAGCGCCTGTAATTCCGCAATCGTACATCCTTCCGCCGCAGAAGACTGTACCTGCATGGACAAATGGAGTTGTACAACAATCGAAGCCGGCATCGCAACCACCGGAAATTGTAAAACCGGATGAACAGCAAGCGCAGAAACGATACGTTGTCACCAAGAATGGCTGGGTATCCCTAAAAGCATCCGCCAGCCAAAGTTCAACCACTGTTGGAAGGCTGGAGCTGGGAGAGAAAGCCGAACTGGTTAAGCAAGCTAACAGCTATTGGTATCAAGTCAAAGTGGATGGCAAGACGATATACATTACAACAAACAGCACGTATACCAAAGTAATAACGGGATAGTAACCGAACGAAACGGGTATGACGCCAAGTAAAGCGATGCGGCCGGTAATTTCAGCCGTACGCAGCACTACGGGCGCTCATGCCCTTTTTTTATTGCACGATAGAATGCGGAATATAGGCGAATATCCAAGGCGGGACTAGTGCCCTGATCATATGATATGGTGTGGCTCCGCGCTTTTCGAGAGTTCAAAAAAGAGTCAGAGAACGGAGATGAATCATGAGTACGGATATTACGATCGCCGCGGTCGGAGACTTTTTGATAAAGACAAGAATTATAAACTCAGCCAGAGTTTCCGGTGATAAGGGCTATTCATTCGACAAAATATTTGAACCCGTAGCCTCCTATTTGCGTGACGCGGATTTTACGATTGGCAATCTTGAAACGAACTTTGGCGGGACCGGCTCTGAGAACAAGCCAAGCCAGAAAACGATTGATGCCGTATACTCCGTCGTGAAGAGACATCCTAAAACCGGTTGGCCGATGTTTAATTGTCCGGATCAGTTCGCCGAGACGCTTAAAAATCTCGGTTTTGATGTGCTAACCACGGCAAACAATCATTGTATGGATTGTGGAATTCACGGTCTCAAACGTACCTTAAAGGTGCTTGATTCCCACGGACTTGCTCATACCGGAACGTTTCGATCACATAGCGAGTCGCAGCAATATTTAATTAAAGAAGTTAAAGGAATTAAAATCGGTATTTTAGCCTATACGAAAACAACGAATAAAATTCCCGTGCCTTCCGAACAATCCTGGGCCGTCAATCTGATCAGTTCAAGCAAAATTATTACCGATATCAAGAAGATAAAAGCCCAAGGGGCGGAACTCGTTATTGTATGCATGCACTTCGGAAGAGAATACGGTATGTTTCCGAATGATCAGCAAAAAGAACTTGTTCCGTTATTATTTAAAAACGGGGCGGATATTATTCTAGGCGCGCATTCGCATGTCATCCAGCCGGCTTTATTTTACAAGGTTAAGGACAACACGGGGGTGAGCAAACAAAGGTTTGCAATCTACTCCTTAGGTAATTTCATTTCTACTCGGCTTTATTGGAACGACCATACACTAACGGGGCTCATAACCCGGCTTAATATCAGGAAAAATGATGACGGAACGATACAGATTAAGCAAGCGGAATTTATTCCTACCTGGACGCGCATCACCAGATCGGGAGAAAGGAGCGTATTTCGGATACTGCCGTTGAAAGACGCGATTAAGAAACAAACGGACGTTGGCGGAAAAGAATGGGATAGGATGAAGACGATGTATGAGCATGTCAAGCGGCATATTAAACGAAATACGGATGCTCCCGAATTAAAAGTGCTGTAACGGTCAAATCGTAAAAATAGAGAAAAAGATCACCCTTCATCCTGCATTGCAGGTTACTAGGGTGATCTATTAACGGTAAATTCCGGACGGATAGGAACCGATACGATAGCGCTTCCTCACGATGGTTGTATGATTACTTAATTACACGTCTTGCTACGATAAATCTATTTTTGTAGTAACTGCTTTTATAAATGTTTGAAATAATAACGTCGTTTTTGGCGCCGGCGTTATGAATCATTTTACCGTTACCGATGTAAATGCCGACATGACCGACATCTTTCCTGTTCTTAGAGCCGCTGTTCCAAGTGAAAATCAAGTCGCCTTTTTTGAAATGGCCCCATGCTACTCTCGTACCTACTTTAGCTTGATCGTCGTCATCTCTGTTGACAAGCTTTACGCCGACATTAGCAAGTCTGTATGCAAGGTATGTGAAACCGGAACAGTCTGTTCTGTATGGAGCATGGCTTTCTTGTCTCTGTGTCCAGTGTACATACTGTACTTTATTGGTCAGCGCGATTGCCGTTCTGACAACCTTATCTCTTTTAGCTGCTGCTGATGTGGCGGCTTCGGCATTCTGTAGATGTAGTAATGATGTAGCAGGCAAGCTGATGGCTAACATCAAGATTGCGATTTTTCTTTTGAATCCTTTGTTCATGATGATCTCTCCTCTGTGTTAGTCTCACTGTATTATAAGTTTACTTGATAGAGGTAATAAACCTGAAATAATTGGTACGAATCTGTAAAAAGTACATATAAAGGTTGAATAAAGCTAGTTGAATTGCGGTTTTTTATTCATTTTTAGTTACGTCAGCCGAGCTGAATGAGTATTTTTTCACTTGTTGTATAGTCTTCGGTATGTTAGAATGCGATTTTTCTTTTTGAAGACATAGAAGTGCCTGAATTATAGGGATTTTTGTATACGCTCATGAGTTAAGGGAATAATGGCTAGAAATGAGTTAAGGCTACTGAAATCAGGTGATCCCTACATGATGAACCCTCCGAAAACACCCATTTCCGAACGGCTGGCGGAAAATTTGCGGGACTTGGAATCGATATTTTCGCTAAGCACAGATATTGTTTATAAGCATTGGAATTATGGACCTGAACTGAAGTACACCGCTTGTTCCATTTATTATGGATCGCTTGTCCAAGAAGACACCGAAAATTATATGAAGATTTCTCTTCAAGATCTCGTCACGCATGTGATTGGCCCCGGTACGGACCTTACGCCCCAGGATGTACGAACATTTTTCGAGCATGACGGCGTTTCGGGGAAAAAAGCTGTCGTTCTTAACGATTTGCATCACGCGGTGGAAGAAATATCGGAAGGCCGCCTCATTATTTTATTTGATCAATGGGATAAGGCATTAAGCTTTAAGGCACAGTCTGTTGAGAGCAGACAGGTGACTGATCCGGTTAACGAATCGGTAGTTCAAGGACCGCGGGAGAGCACGGTCGAGAATTTGCAGAAAAATATAGGCCTGCTCCGGCTGCGCCTAAAAACGCCTAAATTCAAAATAGAATCGATTACCGCGGGCGGAGATACAAAAACCACTGTCGCCTACGGTTATATTGAAGATAAAGTTGATGGTGAATTGTTAGCCGAGTTTAAAAAAAGAATAGAGCAAATTAAAGATCTTGAGATTATGGAGACCTCGTATATCGAGCAGCTCATTGAGGACTCTACCTATTCTCCTTTTCCGCAGCATCGCTATACGGAAAGGACAGATATGGCGGTGGCTGCGATGATTGATGGAAAGATTGCGGTCATGGTACAAGGCACGGGCAGTATTTTATTATGTCCAGGTCTCTTTACGGAATTTTTTCAATCCAGCGAGGATTACTATCAACGCACCGTTATTTCAACTTTGATTCGTTGGATTCGTATATTGGCTTTTCTTATCGCTTTAACTTTACCAAGCATCTACATTGCTCTCTCGACCTTTCATCCCGAGTTGATCCCAACCGTATTGCTGCTTGCGATCCTCAACGCGCGGGAAGGCATCCCTTTTCCCGCCTTTTTTGAAGCGCTGATCATGGAATTTTTCTTTGAGCTGATGCGGGAGGCTGGCGTTCGGCTGCCGAGGCCGGTCGGTTCTGCCGTGAGCATCGTCGGGGCGCTTGTTATTGGAGATGCTGCCATAAGCGCAGGTATCGCTTCTCCCATCATGGTCATCGTCGTCGCGTTAACGGGCATCGCTTCATTCTCCATTCCGCAATACAACATCGCCATCTCCTTGCGGATATTGCGATTTTTGTTAATGCTATCTGCGGCTATGCTGGGGGGCTTTGGCATGATGATTTGTTTTTTATTTATACTTCTTCATCTCTGCCAGCTGCGAACGCTTGGACAGCCCTATTTGTCATCGATGGCGCCGTTTAGACTGGCCGATATGCGGGATGTCATCGTAAGAATTCCTTTGAAATCACTGCTTCGTACCCCCCGAAAGCTGCATAAGCAAAAACCGGTCAAATAACTTTTATCTAAGCCTCGAGCGGAAAGAATGAGGGATGATGAAAAAACTGGCGATTCTGCTCTTCCTGACGGCTGTATTTCTTATGCTGCCCGGCTGCTGGAGCAAAAAAGAGCTGACGGAATTAGGATTCGTAATGGGCATCGCGTTTGATCAAGGGAAAGACGGGAAAATCGATATGCTGACACAAGTATACCGTCCTACTTCCGTGCAAAGTACAGCGTCTGCATTAACCAGAATTTCCAGCATTAATATTAAGACAACAGATGATTCTGTGATGGAGGCGGTACGCGATATCACCATACATTTGGGCAGAAAAGCGCAATTCAGCCATATGCGGATTATTGTTGTCGGAGAAAAGCTGGCGAGGTCGGTTAACATTGGCCAGCTCCTCGATCTTTTTTACAGAGACCATGAGCCTCGAAGCAGTGTTTCCCTCGCTATTGCGAAAGGCAAGGCCGGCAAGATGCTTGAGAAGAAGCCGGTCATTGAACAAACTACGGCTCAGCAGTTGTTGCGAGCGGAGGAAACGGCATACAGCAGTTCGGCCAAAACGCTTGATACCTCTCTGCTGAAATTGGTGATGCAGATGAAGAGCGCCCATCCGGATTCGGTAGTGTCTTATGTATATGAAGACAAAAAATCCAATAAAATGTATTCCTCAGCTGGCCTTGCGCTGCTTAAGAATGGAAAAATGAAGACTTTACTGCCATCCG
>DATJKM010000215.1:0-22626 GCA_035491515.1 Candidatus Udaeobacter sp.
CATTCATAGAGCTCCAATCCGCTGCCCTGCGGCATCTCGATATCGCAAATCATCATATCAAACGGCTGGTTCTGAAATTCTTCCTTCGCCTGCCGGACGTTGCTCGCAATGGACACGCTCACGATACCTAGCTTATGCCAATCCACACTCGATTTAATGCCATTTGCGATAAACGCCTCATCATCAACGATTAATAACCGGTACATCTTCTCTACCTCATTTCTCTCGATAAAGGCAAGATCAGTTCGACTATTGCACCGTTTTCATTAGAAAATGTAATGCCCGCCTTGTCTCCGTATAACAACCGCAACCTGCGCCGCACATTCCAAATTCCGATATGCTCGCCATCTTCATTCATCAAATTCATTTCCTGACGAAGCTTTTGCAGCACATCCTCGGCGAAGCCGCAGCCTGTGTCATGAATTCGGATGTGCAGCCTTTCTTCAGTCAGCCATTCGGCTTTTCCGATCGTTATTTCAATATGGGTGGACTCATCCGTATTAATCGCGTGCTTGATCGTATTTTCGGCGAAGCTCTGGATGATTAACGGCGGAATATAACATTCACGCAGCTCGTCCTGAGCGGAGATGGCGTACGTCAAGCTTCCGGGAAACCGGAAATGCTGGATTTTCAAATAATTTTCGGTGTGATTGAGCTCGTCCTGCAGAAGTACGTCATCCGTCTGGCTGCGAAACGTAAACCGGAAATAGCGGATCAGGGAGAAGGAAAGCTCCTGTATCAATCCGTACTTCTTCTCTTGAGCCAAGTAATAAACGATGTTCAAGCTGTTCAGAAAGAAGTGAGGGTTGATCTGCAGCTGCAGCTGCTTAAGCTCGGCTTTCTGGTTAATTAATTGTTCCTCGTAAACGTCTATTTTCAATTGCTGAATGTCGCGAACCATGCTGTTGAACGTCTCGTTCATCATCTCGAATTCATTGGAGGCCGGTTTGTCCGGTATTCTTGCCTCCAGATAGCCTTCTTTAATTTTGCGCATCGCCACAACGATCCGGTTGATCGGCAGCAGGACGACTTTACGCAGAAAATAAACGGAAATCAGCAGGATTAGGATGGTGCCTGTCGCAATGAGTAAAATAATTCTTTGCAAATAAGGCAGCTTCTCGAGAATGTTCTGGTCGGGAACTACGGCTACTAATCCGAATTCGCCCATGCCTGACTTCTCGCCAATGACCAGGTATTTGTCATCGGCGCCGGTAAGCCGGTACGTGCCTGACGTGTACGCAAGATCAATTTCATGTTCTTTAAAAAAAGTTTCGTCCAGGAGAGGCGTATTGCCGCTGTCCACCAGCAGCGCTCTGCCTTCCGTACCCAGATCGAGAAGATCCAGCGGTCCCATGACATCCTTCGCGTTAACTCCCGCTCCTATGTACAGGTTGCCGGATTTAATAATATGGAGGAGATAATCCTGCTCTTCCATTTGCAGGACGGTCCATTGATCGGACCGATAGTCCTTCATCGTTTGCTCATCCTGCAGAAGCCCGGTAATAGCAGCCTTGACGGAATCATTATTCGCATTAGCGGAGCCTGTCAGCTTAGGGGCGAACAATAAGTCCTTATTCAAGGTCGAATAAACGAAGAAATAATCGAGTGCTTTATAGTAAGTGGCATTATCTCTCAGCTCCGTAAAAAGCCATATTCGTTCCAGATTGTACAGGTCACTGTCGGCCTCGGATGGACGGTCGAGAATATATAAGCCGGATTCTTCCGCGGTGAATTTGAGCAGGTAATTGTCGATGTCCTCCAGCGTGCTATCGATTAATCCCATATAGAGATTAAGCATGTTGCTGCTCGATTGCGCCACTTGGTTGCGGACGACGTCAATCGAATAAAAGTTGTTATAAATCAGAAAAGAAACCATCGGCAGCATGATGAGCATAAGTCCTGTTACGAGCTTAAAGCGCAGCGAATTAAAGAGCGATCGATTGTATAATTTCAAGCTCTGCCATGCCCCCTATGCCTGACAAACGAGTATTGACCACGAATAGCCGGGGACTGCTCCCCGGCCTTGCTTTTTTCAGACTATTTTCTCGTGCCGTAGCGCCCTGTCCTCTCATCGCTAATCACGCCGCTCCAGTTTAGACCATAAGCAAAGTCGTAGGCATTCCCCTCGGAGTCGACATGTACCTCCATATCATGCGGAACGTCTTCCAATTGCTCCTCCACGGTCTTCATATTAGCCGGCATCTGCATCGGCAGCAGCCCTGAAGGCTCCGCTTCACCGGTGAGTATGTCCAGAATCGCCTGATCTTGTACCCCGAAGGAAGCAACGATTGCATCGGCTTCCGCTTCAAATTCAGCAACGATCGTAGGCTTCGATAATTGAAGGGATACAATCACCGGCTTGCCGTTCATCGCTTCCTTCGCTTTCAGCACCGCTTCCAAATCCGAACCATTCGTTGCTGCTATGGTTTTGTCTTTATAGGAGCGGTTCAGCACATCCCTTTCATCGCCGGCAATGCTCTGCTCTCTAGCATGCTCTGCCGTATAAGGAGCGTATTGCAGGCTGATCGGAACGTAGCCGTTTCCGCCGGCTTCCGCATCTGCCTTGCTGTATCCGTTGCCGGAATCAGCCCCTGTTATGAACACGATTGCGAAATCTGCCGCCTCGGGGTCATCCGTTACGTTGAAGTATTTTTGAATCAATTCCATATTAACGGGATAGCCGTCAAACTCGGCAGTAGGGAAGCCGATCCAGTTCGTGCCGGCCGGCCTGTATCGTTTCGGGATGTACGCTGTCTTCATTTTCTGCAGAGGAAGAATGTGATCTTTGTTCTTGAGCAGCACGAGTGATTTGAGCTGCGCTTCGTAGCCTGCCGTCATAAATTCCGCATTGCCGACAATTCGTGCTGTCTCTTCCGTATCGCAATACGGGTTTTCGAATAAGCCGACCCGGAATATATTTTTCAAGAGACGTTCGGCTGATTGCTCGAATCGCCGGCGCATGTAAGCTTCGCCGTGCTTGGCGACGCCTATGCGGTACGCCTCAAGAACTGGAGCCGCATCATTATTTCCGCCGAATTGGTCGACTCCGGCCATAAGCGCCTTGTAATGGCGTTCCGCAACGGAATAGCCCTGCTCAACGCCCCATGAACGTCCGCCCGGAAACAACCGGCTAATATCGGAGCCCTCGTCGTCCGTTATGCCCCAGTCGGTGCACACGACACCGTCGTAGCCGTATTTATTGCGAAGAAGGTCGCCAATAATGTGAGCGTTGTAGGAATTGCCGACATTCTCCCCATTCGCCTGATCTTGATTATACGAAATCGTATAATACGGCATGATGGCGGAAGCCTTCTCCGTTCCTCCCTTCAATTGAAAGGCCCCTTCCAGGAAAGGAACCAGATGCTCTTCGAAGTTGTTGCCCGGATATACCGCATATTTGCCGTATCCGAAATGAGCATCCCTGCCGCCTTCGCCGGAACCGCCGCCCGGCCAGTGCTTAACCATAGCATTCACGCTGCCTTGCCCCCAACCGTCCGAAGCCGGCTGCCCGTAAGCCGAGGTCTGAAAGCCGTCGATATAGGCTCTCGCCAAATCCGCCGACAGCCTCGAATCTTCTCCGAACGTGCCGTCAAAGCGTGACCAGCGCGGATCGGTCGCGATATCGATCTGGGGGGAAAGAGCCGTTGCAATGCCGAGCGCCCTGTATTCCTTAGCCGCAATCTCGCCAAACCGCTGCACAAGCCCGGGATCAAACGCCGCTGCAAGTCCGAGAGTTTCCGGCCACATGGAAATCGCGCCTCCCGCCCCTGCGTTATATTCTTTGCTTGCATCGGAGCCATGGCGCGGATCGCTGCTGTTATTGACCGGGATGCCGAGACCAATGCCTTCCGCTAAGGCTTGGACTTTATTATTCCAGCGGGCTGCGATCTCAGGGCTTTCAACAGAAGTAATCAGCACATGCCGCAGATGGTCATTCGTAAGAAACGCAATTTGTTCATCCGATAGATCATGCGGCTTTGCGCCGCTCTCGGCATATGTCTTCCCGTTATAGGCAGCGGGGAAAAAACCGCCCGAAGCCGGTACAGCCTGGTGCGCGCTGTAAAGCATCAGACCGGCGATTTGCCCGATGGGCATTTTAGAAGCCAAATCCTTCGCCCGCACGTCGGCCGGCAAGCGCCAGTCCTCATACTTATCCAGCTTCCCGTCTTTGTTAAGGTCTTTAAACGCAAATCCGCCGTCAAAAATAATCTTTACGCCTGAATCGTCCGAATACCCTAGAGTAGGACCACCTTCATTCGTTATATATGAAACCGCTTCCGTTTTTTCTTTCGCCCATTCTTTATTCATTGCCGTACAGCCTCCTTGGACCAATGGTTTAAACTCGGCACTTCCTTCGTCTTCCTCATTGTAGTTCGATTTAAAGCGGCTAACTACCAAATTATCGACTTTTCACTATCAAAATTTAGACCTCTTTGCAATTTCCGCTGGCGTGCGACGCGAAAAGATAAATGGCGGTACAGGGGATTAGTCCTGAACCGCCATCTCTTCATTTCGATCGATTCATAAGAGAAATCTATTAAAAATGTACGACTTCGCCCGTTTCGGCTGAGGTATAAATAGCTTCTAATATTTGCGTGACAACGTAGGCTTGCTCCGGTTTAACGAGAGGCTCTGTATCATTAATGATGCTTTCAAGCCATTGTCTCGCCTCTTTCACGCCCTCTTCCTCGGCACCCGGGCCGAAATAGGCGATGCCGCCGCTGAAGGACGGTTTCGTTTCTACAAGCTGACCGTACTTCGTGCTGTTAAAAATCACATCGTTTTTACCTAGAACAGAGCTGGCTCTCATTTCTGCTCCGCCCTCGGTTCCGCAAAGCGTAGTCATGGCTTCTCTGGCGTCGATTGTATTTAGCGCCCATGCCGCTTCTAAGAAAATCGTAGCGCCGTTCTCCATCTTGATGAATCCGAATGCGGAGTCTTCTACATCATATTTTTGCGGATCCCATGGGCCCATCATATTGCCTTCATACTTGTCCGCCATTTTATGAAAAACTGAACCGGATACCGATTTCGGCTTATAGTTGTCCATGAACCATAAGGCTAAATCCAGCGCATGGGTTCCTAAATCGATCAACGGCCCGCCGCCCTGCTGCTCTTTGTCAAGGAATACGCCCCAAGTAGGCACTCCCCGTCTGCGAACGGCATGCGCTTTGGATAGATAAATATCTCCAAGCTCACCCTCGCGGCATGCCGTATGCAAGATCTGAGAATCATTTCTAAACCTGTTTTGGTAACCAATCGTCAGCTTGTTTCCCGTCCGCTTTGCGGCATCCACCATTTTTTTGGCTTCGATAGAATTGATGGCCATCGGTTTTTCACACATCACATGCTTGCCTGCTTCCAGCGCATCTACCGTTATATAGGAATGCTGCAGATTAGGGGTCAGCACATGGACAACATCGATAGATTCGTCTTTTAGCAATTCCTTATAATCAACGTAAACCTTAGCATCTTCACTGCCGAAATTTTTGGCCGCTTTCCGGGCGCTCTCTTCAATGACATCGCAGAACGCTACCATTTCGCCCAATTGCGGAAGCTTGGCTAACGATGGCATATGTTTTTGGTTCGCAATACCGCCGCATCCGATGATTCCGATTTTCAATTTTCTATTGTTCATATTAAAATCTCCTCCTTATGGTCTATACATATTTCTGCAATACGGTTAAATCTTTGCGGATGCTGCCAAACTTGTCCTCCGACTCGCCCTCGTTCTCGACAAGCGCATAACGGACATGTCCCATTGACCGGATTTGCTCGTACACGGAGGCGAAATCGAAAATACCTGTGCCGAGATCTACGAAATCGCCAGGGCCTACATATTTCCGGTAGACTTCAAATGATTCAAGCGCTTCATCGCCGCCCTCCCGCATAGCCTCCATAATATTAAGCTGGGTCGCCAGGTTTTTGCTTAAATCCTTCTGATGGATCATATCGCAGCGGTCTCCAAGCTTCTCCAGAACGGCAACCGGATCTATACCTGCACGCATCACCCATGCCAGATCAATTTCAAATTTCACATAGGATGGATCGGTATTTTGCATAAGCAGGTCGAACAGCGTTTGATCGCCGATCGTCTTAAACTCATGGGCGTGATTGTGCAGATAGAACTGAAAGCCGCCCTCTTTCATTTTCTTGCCGACGCTGTTCATCTGTTCAGCTGCTCTCAGCGTGTCCTCACGGTCTTTTATCCACACGGACGGAAGTACGATGCCTTCACATTCAAGGCCCGCATAGTACTTCATAACACTGTCCCAATCATGCGAAGTCAGCTCTTGCCCCGGCGCCGTGCCCTCGTGAACGGAAACCGCCTTAAGGCCAAGCTCCCGCAATTTATCTCTAACCGATTCCACAGGAATCTCATCGATATAACGTTTAAAAGTCTTCATATTGAATCCGATAAGCTCAATATTTACATACCCTGCTTCGGCGACCTTCTCCAGTGTGCCAAAATAATCTTCGCCTAGTTCCCTGTAAACGGAAAAAATATTAATACCTGCCGCAATCGTCATTTGATCACATACCCCCGTCTCGATTGGATGAGCTTCACTACTTGAAAGGTTGTTCTTATCTATTATGATAGAACACCGCAGCCTTTCTTTCTTTCACGGATCCGTCATTTCCCTATTGAATTTCCGCACTATTGCCATCTAAAGTTCATAGAAAAACTAATCGACGACAAAAACCGTCCGAAAGTTAACTTTCGGACGGTTTTTCGAATTGAACGATCAGTCGGTTACTACAGACTGATGCCCCTCCGGTAGAGGGCAGAATAACCCGGCAAGCCTGTTCACCACGCCTTTCTCGTCTCTTCACTCATTTTCCATATTGTGAAAAAAATAAGGGGTGCCCGGTTACAAAATTGCTGTCGGAACACCCCTCGAAGTCGTTATTCTTATTTATTATTAGGAAAGATCATGAGGCACTGTCACGGTTGCAGTTACTGCCTTTTTGTTGCCCGCTTTATCCGTTGCCGTATAAATGATGGTGTAGATGCGGTCCTTCTCGGCGCGCAAGCTAAACGATGTGGCCTCCGTACCGATTGCAGCCTCAATGTCGCCTAGACCGGTATCCGGTTGATTGCAGGTGATGGAGGTTAGAATGACCGATTCAACGCCTGATCCGGCATCGTTTGCATGGAGCGTCACATTCACGGTGCCCATTTTATGATTCGCCGGCCAAATCGTCGTCTGATCCAACTGGACGGATAGCTCCGGTGCCGTCTTGTCGACTTTGAATTCGACGGTTTTGAGCTGTTCTGTATGGCCTGCCAGATCCGTACTGCGGTAATTGACGGTATAAATCCCATCGCCGAAGGCAGGAATGGAATCGGTATAAGTAACCCAAGATCCGTCATTGATCTGATATTCGGTCTTTGCCACGCCGGATAAATGGTCAGATACATCTAAACTTACCGTTACATCCGATGTGTACCATCCATTGCTGCCATCAGGTATGGCCGGACTAACGGATGCGATACTTTCGGGGGCAGTCTTGTCAATGTTAACAGAAACCGTATGCGGCTGCTCCACATTACCTGCAAAGTCCACGCTCCAATAGACTAACGTGTGCGTTCCTTCTGCGGTCAACGTAACCTCGTTCCCGGTTTGCTGCGCGCCGCCGTCTACGGTGAAATGGGTTGCCGCAACGCTGGAATCTGCATCCGCGGCATTGAAGCTTACCTTCGTATCCTGTTTGGCCCATCCCTGTGGTGCATCATCGGTTGTCACCGGAGGCGTCACGTCTGCCGCTTTCACGACCCCATGTAATCTCAGTTCAGCCATATTGCCGAACCATCCATTTGGATTGAACATCCGGATATAACGGTACGGTTCGGCACCGCTAACCGCGAGCGTTTGCCAATCCGCTATAGACAGCGCTGCTTTCGAGAGAGTCGTCCAGGTTGTATTATCGTTGGACCCTTGGACCACTGCCCCCCTGATTCTGGAGTATAGATTATTATCTTGTCTTGCAAGCACCTCTACGCCCGAAAGCGCGACTTGATTGCCTTCTTCAAAGTCAAAGGTAATGTAGCTTCCCGATCCTCCGCCGTTTAAGCGGTAGTCGGAAGACGTGCCGGTATTGTTGTCAAATAAATAATTCGTCTGTTTCAAGGTTTCTGCTGCCGTTCTTCCTGCACTTGCAGTCGAATCGATTAATTTGGTAATGCCAACCACATTACGGATCAAATCTGACTCGTCGACAAGGTACAGCTTGGAATTGTCGGTCGTGAAGTACGTTGTTTCTCCATTCGTCCCGTCATTTCTGATATAGTCGATCGCAAATTTAACAGCACCAGTTTGAGCAGTCTCGCTCAAGGTTGCCGCTGCGGTCCAGTTGATATTGTCCTGCGTGCTGACCGTCGCATCCTGGCCTTGAATGTTGACCTTTACACTATTGATTGGTTCTTTTGCTTTAATTGTTAATTTGACCGTGCTGCCCAGCACAATCCTGCCATTGATGCTCTGATCCGAACCGATCGATACCGACTCCAGCTTGTTATTCGTCTCGTGGCGCTCGCCAATGATTCTGAATTCGCTGAGTTCAAGTAAATTCAGTACTTGGCCGCGAAGAACATCCGGCTGCGGATTAATCATTTCAATTTTAATTAATCGGAATTGTGCATTTTTGTATGCATCGTCCACGTTAAGTGTTGTCATATCATCGACAAACGGCGTTTGTCCGGAGGTGATCCGCGTCCAATTGTCCCCGTCGTTGGACCCGAATACCGTCATACCCGCCATGCGGTCCGTAAAATTCATCCTGCCTTCGAAAGCGAAAGCATCGGCTGAAACTTTATAATCCGGCCCGAAATCAAGGATATGGTACAAATTCGGATACGGTGCCAGCGTATAGCCCGGAAACGTATTATCATTGCCGTCCACGAGCAGCGAAATCGCGTTGCCAAAGGTGGATGTCACAATATTGGTATAATCCATGCTTCCGTCTTTTAATGAGGGGGTCAACAATTGAAGACTTTCGGCTGCGCTCCTCAAGCTTGCCAATTGCTGATAGAAAGCTTCATTGGACGCCGTCTCAATCTGACTCATCGTTTCATTATACACGGCTTGATAATGATTCAGCGATGAGGTCACGTAGCTCATGTTTGAATGGTAAACCGCTGTTGCTGCCGCTACTGCGGAAGCCCGGTCATTGGTGACCGCAATATTGACATTCTTGGTTGTAAGCGTAGTGCCATCAGAAGCCTGGGCGATAAAAGAATACGTTCCGGCTTGTACCGGCTGCCAGGAAAATGCGCCTGTACTCGTATTGAACTCAGCGCCTTCCGGCTTATTCGAAAGCTCATAAGCAATGACATCCGCCGTACCCGAATCCGTAGCGGCAAAGTCCAGGGTCACAGGCGCCCCGGTAAAAGCAACGATATTCAAATCAGATTTCCCTGTTGTAAATACCGGAGGTGTCAGCTGTTCGCCCGCTTTAACATTAAAGTGGTCAATGTCAACCTTCGTACCGGCTCCTTTTACATTCGTATAAACAAGGCTGTAATCGCCATCAAGCTGTCCATAGGAAACGCTGCTAATCCCCATATCATAGGTCACATATTTCCACTGGCCCTTCGTATCCGGCAGCGTCAAAGTCTGGTAAGGAGTCGAGCCTATTTCTTTGCTCAACTCTAATTTAGCTGTGCCGTCCGTCCGGAACTTTAATCCGATAAGACGTGAATTCGTGCGATCGGCATACGATAGATTCTGCACGGCAATCTTGCTTCCTTCCGGCGTTGCCATAAACTCCACATAGGAGATATTTCCTTCTTGCACGGTAGCGGTATTGTCGTCAAATGCCGTGTACCGCTCTTCTGGCTCTACCAATGCTGCATTTGGCTGCTCTTTGGGAAGATATTTTGCACCCTCAGACTCAGCCTCCTTCGGGATATAAACCCAGAAGTCTCCACCTCCGTCCACGCTATCCCAAGCTTGAGAAAATGCCCCTTTATAGTAATAATTGGACGGGCTTCTCTTGGTAAATGCTTCATAGAAGTATGGAGCTTTTTCCGCTACATTGACCCCTTTTACATACGTATAGTAATAGTACATATCCCAAAATAAAGCCGTATTCGTTCTTCCTCTGTAAGAGTCCGAGAACTTCTGATAGATGCCCCATGTTGTTCCATCCGGATGAGTCGAGAACGGAACGGGTACCCAGGACGTTTCATAACCAAGCATGTACTTCCAAAAAAAATCGGCGGCCGTTAAAAAACGGTCATCCAGAAACTCGTAATACCCTACCGCATTGTCTGCTGTGGAAACGGTGCCTTCCACCGGGTCGACTTTGGTTGCTTGGGCAAGAAACATACGCGAAAGAATGGCCGAATTCGTTAAGTCACCGGCGCCGTGCGCCTGGTCTCGGCCCATCTCCACATGCTGAACGACCGGCTTATCCAATTTCTCGCCTGTAGCCGCATTGGTGTCGACAAGCCGGAACAGCTGCTTGATCGAACCGTTGAAGCCCTGATTGACTGCCGTTTTGTTAACGGTGGCCCATTCGACAGCCTCATTATATCTCTCTCTGTTTTCCGTAAAGATATAACCGGCCATAGCTCCCAGCAGCGGGTAATTATGCTGGTTCATAAAATGGTTATTCTCATGCTGAAAGGTTTCGATGACCGGGTTAATCAGGTTATTCGTAAAATCGGCGGTATCTTTGTCGGTCCACTTCAGCTCTTCGGTTTGATAGCTGGAATACCTTAAGATTTCCGCCGCTGTTACCATCCGGTTGAGCGGAATACCCGTATGAATATGCGAATCCGTAAAATACTTGTACTTTGCAGGATCCATCTGGGACCAAATGCGGATAATATGCATCGCATTTGCCCGATAAGTCTCATCCCCGGTAATATAGTACATCAGCGCCTGCGTATACGCTTTCAAGCCATCGGCGATAAATCTCGAGTTAAAGCCCTGACTGTCAAATGCATAGACAGCCGGTTTCGTCGGATCCGTGGAGCTCTCGTTGCTGGATGTAACCGTTTTTGAAGCGGATGATGATACGGTCATGGCCTTATAATAGGAATACCAAGGTTCTTTTTGCGCCAGCACCTGTGTTCTCATGTTTTCCAGTATCGCTTTGGTTACTCCGACACCCGGATGAGTAAAGCCATTGGAAACCTTTTCATTGATCTCGACGGTAAAACCAGTGCTTACCGTTCCTCCGTCGCCCGATTCTTCCGCGGAAACCGCTCCTGCCGGCGCAAGCGCAGCAACCATGCAAACGATTACAAACAATGCCAACAAACGCCTCCGTAGATCTTTGAAATGAAATGCTGTACTGCGCTTCATGATTTCCCTCCTAAGTAAGATAGAGATAGATTTTTAGGAATGATCCTTATACAGCATAAAACAAATCATCCTTTCTTATAATTATGAGCGGTTCTTTTGACAAACGAAATGAAGTTTTTTGAGTATTCAGTGCAGGTTTTTTAAGAAGGATGAGCTCGATCTCTATATGAAAAACAGAAAAATCCAATCACAGCAAAGGTTTGCTGCAACTGGATTTTTCTAATCGACAATGCTTTAGAACAAAACTACCGACATATCGGGGTCAATACCTTACCAGTACAGGATTAAAAGCTTGCTGCAAGTTCAACAGTTCTGCTTAAACCGGATGCGATAATTTCCGCCGATCGGTCTTGGTATTGATTGTGTCCTTCAATGACGACAACCTCAGCGTTTTTTATTCCCCATAAGCCAATTACGTTTTTCACGTAGTTCAAGCCCATCTCCATCGGGGCCATGTATTCCGATGAATAGTCTCCGCCGCGTGCGCAGAGAAGGACAGCTTTTTTGTCGTCAACCAGTCCTACAGGGCCTTCCGCTGTATACCTGAACGTTTTGCCTGCTTGCGTTAAATAGGAAATGTAGGTGTTAAGCGGCGCCGGAACCGTGAAGTTCCAGAGAGGGAATGCGAATACTATTTTGTCTACCTCCAGGAATTGGTCCAAATAACGGCTCACTATTTCCGCAGCCTGCTGTTCTTCTGCCGTCGCTTCATATCCTTGTGCTGCCTTGTAAAGACCTGTGATGGCAGCGTTGCCGTAATACGGCAGCTCCTCGTTATAAAGATCCAGCTCCGTGATTTGGTCCTGCGAATTGTTTTCTTTGTATGTTTTCAAAAAGGCTTCGTACATTTGGACGCTGACGGCTTGCTCCGCAGGTCTGTCGTTTGCTTTGACTAGTAATATCTTCGCCATAAGTGTTATCCTCCGTTTTAAATGGATTCTGTTTTCATACCTAGCACAGTTAAGTGCAAAAAAAATGGGTTGTATGCAGTACTGACTCAAAGGAGCGGCGCCTACTCCCCTGCAGGTTATACTGAGCTCATCCAAGGCACAGTATAGTTTAAAATAAAATGCAGCTAAAAATTTTAACTGCAACAAACCTAAGCTCAGTTTATATCTTTTGAAGAAACATTGCAAGCCAATTATTTATACATTCTTAATTGGTAAAATCAATATCTTTCATCACGTCATCTAACGTGTACTGCTTGAGCAGCGTAACCGTTTTCCATTGTACTTCCTCCATAATCGCTTCCAGCCTCGCATCTATCTGCTTACCTGCGGTACCGCAATCCATATGCATATCCTGTTCACTGCATTCCGATTTCACGGCCATGAATACATCCGCGAGCGAAATTTGATTGGGACAGCGTTTTAGAAAGTATCCGCCGTCCCTTCCTTCCTTCGCTTCAACTATACCCGAGTGAACGAGCAGCGCCAGTACCCTCCGCAGGAATGTGGCATGGGAATTGACTTGGCTGGCAATAGCCGCGCTGGACAGAGTCCCTCCGCTTTGCGCGAGCCAAATGAGGGCATGAACGGCGATGCCGAACTTAGCTGGACCGATTTGGATGCTGCGATTTAAACTCATAGCAATCCCTCCTTATTTCAGTGTATCGCAATCTCACACAAGAAAACAAGGAGGTGTCTATAGGCACTGCAATTTACACTATTCTCCGATCGTTTGCCGGTCAGGTGCGGAATACGCGATAATCATGCGGCAAGGCTCCCAGCTCGTCACTTTAGCATGATGCGGAACGCCTCTTGGAATCCGCAGCATCATCCCCGGCTCCAAATGGAACACCTCATCCCCTAGCGAGTGGTCGCATTCGCCGCTTAAAACGAATATAATTTCCTCGCAATTGGGATGGATGTGCCTCGTATTTGATTTGCCGGCATCGATATAAACCATGCCGAACGTCATTTCCGCCTCCGGATCAATCTCCTTGCCGCACAGCCACTGGATCTTTCCCCAGTCCATTGGCAATATCCGGCCTTCATCCTGCTTGCGCAAATCCTTGATTGTAGCCATGTCTATCTCCCCCTACGTTTGTTTCCCAAATCCGCTCTTCAGAAAGGATACGCATTCCGCCAATCCTTCATCGATCCCTCCGCCGCTCTCCTCGTCAGCCGATACCCATCCGCTGTAGCCGCTGTCCTTGATCGCCTCGAAAATTTGCGGGAACGCGATCTTCCCCCGGCCAAGAATTTGCCATTCTCCATCAGCGATGTCCTTCATATGGTAGTTGTCGATGACAGACTTAAAGCTTCTAATGAGCTCCGTGCTATCTGCGAATCCCGACTTAACCAAATGAGCGGTATCGATCGTTAACCCGACAGTTCCCTCCCGCACGCGATCGAAGAAAATATCAAAGTCCTCCCGGTACATGACGGGCTGATCATAATGATGATGCAGCGAAAGCTTTAGACCGTGCTGCTGGGCTTCCTGCCCAAGCCCTGATAGCACATCCGCATATTTCCGGATATGCTCCGCCGTCACCTTGCTTCTGGATACGCCGTGGCAAAATACGATTAATTCCGAACCGATCTTCCGGCCGAAACGAAATCGCTCCCGAAGCTCATCTATTCCATGCTCATCCAGATTTCCTCCGGTAATTAAAGCGGATCCGATGCCATCCAGATGTCCCCACTCTTCCAGAAAACGCTCAGGCTCCTTCAAATATGGCGCATATTGGCCGGACTTGAGCTGCAAGCCCTCATATCCTGCTGGTCTGTACCTGTTAAATAACCGATTCCGTTCCTCGTCTGTCGCGGTAGGCCTTGAAAAAGCAAGCTTCACCGTCATAGCAATACTCCGTTTCTCAACTGGATGATCCGGTTCTCCTTCGCTGATATATAAGCTGCTTCGAGCATAGCCACGATCTTCAGGTTGTCCTCGGCGCTGTTAGCCGGTTCTACGCCCGTTTCGATCCAGGTTAACAGCTGTTTGATATTTTCCAGACTGTTCTCTTCTCTGGAACAGTTATTTTCCCATCTTTGTGACGGCTCCCTATCGCCTTTAAGGAAAAGCTCAACACTACCGTGGTCGCAGCGAAGCGTACCCGTTTCGCCGATCACGACCATCTCTGTCCTGCCTATCATGGAAGAGAAGCTTTGTGTATATGTAACTATGGCGCCGTTCTCGAATTTAATCTGCACGGTTGCGTCTGTTTCTCCCTTGCAATCGATTGACGCAGAAGAGCTCATCATGCTTACGATCGATTCGGCTTCGCACCCGAGAACCTGGCGGAACCCGTCGAACCAGTGAATCCCCATTACCGATAACGCATGCCGTTCACAGTCCAGCCGCCAACCGGTGTCTTGGCGGAAAAACATATTATTGAAGGTAATCATGGTTACTTTTCCAATCGTATTCTCGGCAACGATTTTCTTCACGGTATCGAATGTATAATGGCGTCTGAAATTCTGATTCACGGCGACCGGAATGCCAAGCTGCTTCGCTTTTTCCGTAATTTCTACGGCATCGCTTAACGTGTCGGAGAAAGGTTTCTCCACAAATAACGGAAATCCCGCTTCCAGCAGCGGCAGAACAATTTGCTTGCGGATTGAGGTAGGCGTACAGACGACTGCAACATCGACGCCGCTTTCCCGGATGAAGTCATCCAGCTTCGTATATCGCTGGGAAATGCCATATTTATCTGCCCGATGTTTAAGTATTTCTTCGTTCGGATCGCAGATTGCGGTAAATGCAATACGTTCCGGATCGCCCTTGTACCCTTCCAAATGCAGCTCGGTTACGCCGCCTGCCCCGATCAGACCGACTTTAAACTTTTTCAATTCCGTTCACCTCATTCAATTTAATTAACTTATATTCAACTAAGTTGAATTAGCGTAAATATAGCATAGGATGGGCATTTCGGCAATCGTTTTCTTCTTGGAAATTGTTTATGGACTAGCTTTTTTACGCTAACATGGGTAAAGTTGAATGACGATAAACTTTTACGTTATGAGGTATGGATATGGAATTAGGAAAGAGAATCCGGTTGATTCGCAAGGAGCAGAAGCGTACGCAAGATGAGATTGCGAGCGCATGCGGGTTCACGAAGAGCATGCTGTCCAAGATCGAAAGCGGCAGCACCATGCCCGCCGTTGCGACACTCATGAAAATCGCCGGAGCGCTTGGCGTAAAGGTTTCGGACCTGCTTGAACCCGATGCAAGCAACGGAACCGTATTTACAAGCGCAGCGGAATATAAAGATGCGGATAAATGGATCAAGACGAGCAATGGTTATTCCTTCTATGCCTTTGCATCGGGACGAAGGGACAAGACGATGCAGCCGTATCTATTTGTCGCAGAGAAAGGTGAGGTTAAGAGCCACGTTTTTTCCCATGAAGGGGAAGAGTTCATCTTTGTGCTCTCCGGCAAAATGAAATACAAGGTCGGCGGCCAGGAATATGAAATGAATGCCGGGGACGGCGTATACTTTAATTCCTTGGAGGAGCACCTCGTGATCCCGTTGTCGCCGCAGGTGAAATATTTGGCCATATTTACGGAAGATAAATCTTCTGAGGACAAATAATTTAAAATGCAATGAAGAAACTAAAAAACCCTGATAGCATCAGGGTTAGTTCTGGCGATTATTAAAAACAGTGATGACTCTTCCGGTATTCGTCCGGCGTAACGCCAAATCTGTTCTTAAATACGCGATAAAAATATTTTTCGTCCTTAAATCCGACTTTGACGGCGATCTCATACACCTTGTTATCCCGGTTCTCCAACATTTCAACGGCCTTCCTTAATCGAACTTCCGTTAAATATTTCGAATAGGTTACGCCCAAATGATTTTTCAATATGATGCTCAAATAATTGGGGCTAAAAAATAACTGGCTGGATACCGCTTCTAAGGACAAATCCTCCATGTAATGGGTGTCGATATAGGCTTTGCATTTCTCTATGACCATTTCATGCTTTTTCGTGCGATTGCTTTTGATGATGGACATGAAGTGAAGGAGAATTTCTAAAAACTTTTTTTGACAATCGTAATAATCTGCAGCCGTCGTGAGCAGTCTCTCGATCTCCGCCAACGTTTGTTGATATTCATCAGCACTAACGAAATCCGAAATGACCGGTGCTATATGATAAACCATATGAACAACCGACTTGATCCACTGGTCAGGGTACGGGAAACCGTTGTCGATGACCCGATTGAACAGCGCTTCGGCATGGTTGATCATGGATTCGCTCTTCATTGTCCGGATGTACTCTTTGAGCAGCTCCTCATCCTTCATAAAATCATAAAGCATTGGCTTAATCTTGCCCGAAATATCTTTATAGTGGATTACACGCTCTGTGCTAAGAAAATAACGGAAGTCTACAGCTGCTTGCGCTTCCTTATAGGACTCTAGCGCGCCCTGCAAAAAATTCGAACGTACTCCCCCCACACCAATGATGAACAAGCACTTGTATTGCTCTGACAACTGGCGATTGAATTCCTTTAAGGAAACCAATATCCTATCTACTTCGGCATCCGTGTAAAGCTCCGCCGTCATCACGGTAATCATGCTTCGTTTATCCTCCGTCGAAAAAAAGGAAACAGCCCTGCCGGCGAGGCCAATAAGATTCTCCAACATATCAGGCATGGCGTTTCTCATTTCGTCTAATCGGCCTTCAGATAAATGTTCAGGACCGGTATCATAAATCCTTGTAACGACGCTGAACCCGTTATTGCCTAATTTAAATTTGTTCTGCAATTCTTTTAACTTGGACCCTGACAACCCGTTGTTTATCCACTCATGCAGCAGGTGATCATAATAGACGCTTAAGCTGCTGTGTAACTGATTCTTGATCGTCTCTTGTTCTACAGACTGTACTCTTTCTTTTCGGATGGTCTCCGCTACTTTATTCAACAGCTGCTCTATACTTTCTTCCTTCACCGGCTTCAGCAAATAATCGAATGCTCCGAGCTGGATGGCTCTTTGTGCATATTCAAAGTAGCGGTAGCCGCTAAGAATGATAATTTTCGTATGGGCATCCGTTTCATTCACCTGCTCAATGAATGCAAAGCCATTCATGATCGGCATCTTAATATCCGTGATAACGACATCAATAGAATGCGACTTAAGCAAATCCAGGGCAGCCTTGCCATTGCTTGCCTCAATAACCTCGCAATCGGGCAGGACTTCACGAATCATTTTCCCGAGCACCCTTCGCTGGATAGCCTCGTCGTCGACGACCATTATCTTGTTCAAGATGATTCTCACCTACCCTATCGATTGTAAAGGGGCAAATCTTCTGGTTTCATTTTATCATAAGGTCATTCAATTACCCTTTTATGCCCGCGCTCGTTATTCCTTGTACGTAATATTTTTGAAGCATAAAAAAGAGAATAATGATTGGAACGGTAGTAAACGTAAGCGTAGCCATAATCTGACCGTAATAAACAGGCGGCAGTGTGAAAAAAGTCTGAATCCCGAGTTGAATATTACGCAGCGATTCTCCCGTTGTGACCAGGATTGGCCACATGAAATCGCCCCAGTGATTAATATAATCAAGGATAAAAACAGTAGCGAAGACAGGCCCCGATAATGGAACGACAATGGATATAAATGTCTTCATCGGCGATGAACCGTCAATAGCGGCCGATTCCAGTATTTCATTGGGAACGTCCATAAAAAATTGGCGGAACATGAAGATGCTGAAGCAATTCGCTACGAAAGGAACGATCAATGCATACCAGGTGTCCACCCACTTCAAGCTGTTGACAATGAAATACATCGGCATTAGTATGCTCTCGAATGGCACAATCATTAGTGCAATGACGGCCATAAGGACGAATTCCCTTCCTTTGAATTGCAGCTTGGCAAGTGCATAACCGCAGATGGAATTAACAGCCAATCCGCTTATGCAGGTGACCGTAACATAAAATAAACTATTAAACAAATACTTCATCATCGGAATCCGGTCGAAAGCGGCTATATAATTATCAAACGTAAAATTTAAAGGAAGCAATGCTTTCAAGGAGCTTAAGTCCGCGAAAATCTGAGTTTCAGGCTTAAACGATGAGACGACCATCCAAAGCAATGGAGTAATGAACAAAAGCGACATGATAATGTTAGCTATATTTTGAACCAATTTTGCTGTTCGATCTGTCATACGTAACGGCCCTCCCGCTATTTATCTCTGAAAAATTTTTTCATGGAAAAAGAGATGACTACGACAATAAGGAAGAAAATGACGGATATGGCCGAAGCATATCCCGCGTTCCTAAATTGGAAGCCTTGTTGGTAAATGAGCAAGGCCAGCGTCCTCGTCGTATTTTCGGGACCGCCGTTCGTCATAATGTACGGCTGGACGAACAGCTTCACCGCTTGAATCGTCGTAATCGTCAGCACAAACACAGTCACGTTATACAAACTTGGAATTGTAATGAAACGCAGCTGCTGGAACCTGTTCGCGCCGTCTATGGATGATGCTTCATAGATATCCTTGGAGATCCCTTGTAGGCCTGCGAGAAAAATCATCATTTGATAGCCGGCCGCCTGCCATACCGACATAAAGATAATCGAATGCATCGCCTGATCCGCGCTTCTCAGGAAGGGTTGTTTCGGGATTCCGAAAAAATTCAGGGCTGAATTGATCAACCCTTCATTCGGATTATAGAGAGAAATCCACAATATAGCGATAACGGTCATGGAGGTCACAACCGGACTGAAGTAGGCGATTCGATACACATTCCGCAGCTTTAACTGTTGATTGACCAACAGGGCAAGCATAAACGCCACAGCGGATTGGACAGGAACAACGATGACGGTAAAATATAACGTGTTGAACAGTGATTTATAGAACAGACTATCCTGAAAAAGAAGCTTGTAATTATCTAATCCGATGAACTGGATCTTATACGGCCGGAGCAAGTTGAACTTGGTGAAGCCGAATAGGACCGCAAGCAGAAAAGGCAGCACCAGAAATACTAGAAGCAAAATAACCGAAGGCGCAATGAAAGTATAACCAACGACACTTTCCCTTCTCTTCTGCCGGCTGAGTGACGCCTGCTTGTTCTTATGTTCATTCGCACCCCATGCAGTTTGCATATCGCTAATCTCCCTCTCTCCAAATATAATGAAAGGTGCGGCGCAGGAGCATTTATGGCTAACCCGCTGCCGCAACCATTCATTCTCTACTTAACGCCTATTCGGCAAAATTTCTCTTGAATTCTTCATCATAAATGGTTGCCACATTATCAAGCGACTTCTTCACATCGGCGCCCACCATAATATCGATCATTGCTTCAGCGAACTTTTGCGTCAGAACGGGATATGCAGGGGTTACCGGTCTTGCGTTCGAGACCGTCGTCACTTGCTCCTTGATGATTCGGAGCGGAAGTTCATTGTATTCCGACATGCTCTCGAAAGCAGATTTACGGCTGGCCGGCATGCTGATCGCTTTCGCCAGCTCTGTGGAACTGTCTTTGTTCGTGAGCCATTTCACCGCTTCTGCCGCTTCCGCCGGGTGCTCACTGTCCGCCGAGACGCCTACAGCCCAGCTGCCGGAAGGTGCGGTCGAGGTGCCACCCGGTTTCTTAGGGAAATAGGTAATGCCCCATTCCAGGTCCGGATAGTTTTTGAATCCCGGGATGTTCCAAGGACCGCCAAGCTTGGTTGCCGCTTTCCCTTCTTCGAATTCTGTCGGTTTCGGGTCGATGTTGAACAGCTTTTCATTGGCGAGCTTCTGCAGGAAAGCGGCGGCTTCAATGCCTTGCTCGCTATTAACGAATCCGTCAGCCTTTGTTCCTTCGTCGTTCACGAGGTCCGTTCCGCCCGAGATCCACAATTGCTCGAAGGCATATGTCATCCATTCGCCCTTATCGTTAATCATATTCGTTCCGAAAACGCCGTCCTTGGAGGTTTTCTTCATGACGTCATACCACTCGTCCCATGTCCATGCGTCTTCTATTTTGTCAGGCGGCGTGATCCCGTTTTCTTCCATAATCTTCTTATTGTAAAACAACACAACGGAAGACTCGTTCAATCCTGGCGCATAAAATTTATCCTTATACGTGCCTTGCTGAACAATGGAAGGTACGAAATCATTCATGTCCTCTTCGGTGAAATGTTCATCCAGCGGGATAATAATATCCGAAGCCGCGTAATTGGCGATATTCGGCCCGTCCATCGCAATGACGTCCGGAAGCGTATTGGAGGCTACAGCCGCATTGATTTTATCTTCATAAGCGAAAGAATTGCCCCTTGTAATGACTTCCATATTCAATTTTATTTTGCCTTCATAAGCTTTGTTGAACTCCTCTATCCTCTTCACATAAACATTGTCCTCCGCCTCGCCCGCTTGCGGACGCCAGAAGTTCAGCTCAATTATTTCATTGCCTGTATTGCCGCCGCTCCCTTTAGAATCAGCTTCGTTCGTTTGGCCTCCGGAGGAGCAGCCGGTCATAAGCAATGTGGCAAGTAATGCAGTAATGATCCCCTTTTTCATATAACACCATCCTAAACGTTTTTTGATTACGCTTTCATCATAATAGGATTAATGGTTTTAACCTACTCTAAAAAACGTAAATTAGTGGACAATAACACTGAAAACACTTTCAAAAAAACATTTTCATAAAAAAAATCAGGCAAGGCGGCGTCAATAGCCATTCTCGCCTGATCCGACTAGCTGAGAGGAAGCCGTATCGTAACGGTCGTCCCCTGATTTTTCTGCGATTCAATATGCATGCCATAGTCATGCCCATAAAGTAATTTAATCCGTTGGTTCACGTTCGTAATCCCTATGGATTGGAATTTATCTCTCGGACCATCCTTAAGCTCGAGCACGCGGCGGATCGTGTCCGGGTCCATACCCTTTCCGTTATCCGCAATAGTGAAAACTCTATTATTTCCTTCAATTCGTCCCGATATCTTTATTTCGCCTCCCATCTCCATGTCGTCAAGAGCGTGTATGAGCGAATTCTCTATAAACGGCTGCAGGAAAAATTTCGGTACGGAATAATTAAATAACTGGGGATCCATCTCATACGATATTGTAAATTTCCCCTCAAACCTTTGGTTCATGATGAAAACATAGTTCTGTAAGTAGGAGAGGTCCTCCTTGAAGCTTACCCTGCCCGGATTTTTGGCGGTATATTCAAGCATCTCCGATAAATCGACCAGCATATTGCTGATCAGCTTTTGCTTGTTCTCAATCGCCAAATAATTAATGATATTTAGCGTATTATAAAGAAAATGCGGATTGAACTGAAAATTGAGCGCCTTCAATTCGGCTTCCATTTCTTTCAGCTGCGTCTTATAGTTTTCCTCGATCAGAGTATGGATTTTATCGTTCATCTGATTGAATTTGTGAATGATGACGTTCAGCTCCATCGTGCCTGTTGGTTCGATTTTGCTGTCGAAATTGCCTTCCCCAATACGATGAATGGCTCGAAGAAGCCTTTTTAACGGCAAGGTTATTCTCCCCGAAATAAAGGAAGCCAGGACAACCGAGATCAGAATGATGAAGATCGACGAATAAAACATATAAGCGGACATGTTCGGAACGGTTTTCTTTAGGTTGTCGTAAGGAATAAATACAGCGGATAACCAGCCTGTAACGTTAACGGTGTCAAAACAAACGACCATCTTCCGGCCATTGATCTCGATATATTCCGTACCGCTCCTCTTCGCAGCCGCATAACGGATCCAAGCCTGGCTTACCGCAGCCTGATCTTCAAGCGGCCCAGAGGCAGACACTATTGAGCCATCTTTGGTGAACATTTGGTAAAAAGAGCCTTCTACCGTCAGACTCTCTTTAAATGCCTTTTTAATCATCGTCTCTTGAAAGTTCAGGATGAGGATTGGGCGCTCCACGTTTTCTCCCATTTCCCTAAGCAAATTGTTCCGTACTGCAGCAAAGTTCATCCGCCTGGTGGCGGTAAAAACATATTGGTCTTTCTCCCTAAACATGAGGTTGGTCGAATAAAACTGTTCAAGCAGGTTGTAGGTAGGAATCCAGCTCGTGTTAGCGGTGGATCGCTGGCCAATCTGATAAATATTGGATAAGGCATAATCCTTTTTTGGAATCCAAAAACTCGGGGTTTCACCGAACGTGTATTCCTTCGTCACCAGATTGACCGAAAACACATCCTCCGTAGAAGGGAAATATTTATTGAGAACGCGCGTAATCCTACGGTCGGCATCACTTCTGTCTTCGAGGCTGGTGTTATTAAAAAAAGTAAAAAGCTCTTCGTCCAGATGCATGTTAATCGCGCTTTTCTCAACCTGGGCCAATGTGGCGTCAATGGATCGATTGCTCATTTTGACCAGACCCAGCGACGTTTCGCTTGCGTTTGCCAGAATAACGTCGG